>NZ_JBXWMM010000005.1:0-321383 GCF_059609825.1 Ruegeria sp. YTSB088
CCGAAGGTCTTCCTATCCGCAATCGCACTCGCAGCTACCGTCCTGTTCTGGCTGTAATTTAATGAGTCTGGAGCCTAGCATCGTATCGGTCTCTCCTAAATGTGGTGCAGCCTCAATTACTCAGTTTTGCTTAAATCTAGATGGTGTTTGAGTTGCTGTGCAACCATCAACCATGCAGCAAAATGAAATGTAGAAGTATTAGAAAGACTGATCGATTTCGCGCTGGAGCCCGCCTTTCTCACTATTGCTGATCCGAAATCAAAACGAATTGGAAATGCAGAAGCAGCAAAGGAGCAGAACTATATAGCGAATGTTCCGTTCGGGCTGTAAGTTCGCAAGGTCTGCAACTCGGACACAGGCATCCGAAAACTCGTTGCGCAGTGAATGAACGACCGCTTTTCTTTCTGCGGTGTGGCTTATAAATTTGCCGATTAGTTTGCTGCGCCTGCAAGTTTCAGAGATGGAGCACTTCTGCCTTGGGCTCGCTGCAGACGTTCGCCCAAGTATCGCGAGCGACCGCAATGCGGACAAAGCAGACACGGGCAATAGTAGACCGCGTTGCCTTGTTTGAAAATCGCACTCGATCTGGCCACTCACTCGGATAAACCAAAATTCGTTGCTTTCCAGACAACGCCCGCACCAGTTTGGGCTAGCTAACCATAAGCTTGAGGCGAAGAGACAAGAAATGACGAATAAATGACCCCGCAAACTGCGGGGCCACTAAGACTTTGACAAAAGGGCGACTCAACTTTTTTGAGGTTGAGCAACGGCCTAAGTTAGCTGGCAAGTGCAAGGTTGCATTTACGCCCTTCTTCCATAGCCTTCTTCGTACCAGTTAGGTCCACAATGAAATTTGCGGACTTCTTTGGAAATGCGATCAAAGTCTGTCCTTCGGCCACGGCAGTCGCCATATTCGCGTCCTTTACAACGATATAGCCACCAGAGTAGTCATCCGCTAGCTTCTTGCTTTTTATGCCTTTTGCGCGACCTTCATACACGAATTCGTCAATTTCTATTTCTATTTTTTGACGGTTTTTGATGTCGATGTCAGCTTGCGTGAATACTCCCAAGTAACCGTGTTTTTGGTTTTTGGTTAGACCCATTTGCATGACGTTCCCGCTCTCGAAGACTTTTTCTATCAGGCATGTACCAGAGTCGTTGTCGGCATAAACCGTCCAACCTTCAACCTCACTGTAAATCTCGAAGTTGTCGCTACTTGCCGGAACCGGGTCTTTGGCAACGGCAACAGTTGCATAAGCGGAGATTGCCACGGCGGCAAAAATGGCAGCATATTTCATGTATTCCTCCCAATAAAACGATGCGTCGCGAAGCTATCTACGACGCAACAAAAGCAAATATTTCGATGTGAATTCATTTCAACGGGTAAAAGCGTCTCCCGCAAACAGCTGCTCGAAAAGCCCTGCGGAACGTCAGTGAACACCTAGTGCCTGAAGAACTCGCAAGCTCTTCTTTCAAAATACAAAGCTTTTAAGGGCGTTTTGATCCAAACTCATGATGGTTTCGTTCGGATCATACCCCTAACTGTTACCCACGGTCCTCTCCCATCCCTTGAACGACCGTGGTTTTTTTCGCTAATTTCTTTGGTTCGTGTCTGGAAAAGACTAGAGGCTGCACCGAAAACAGAACTACAAATGCTCGGCTATGCATTTACAGAAGTATTTTCCATCACGTGGGTTCTTTTAAGTAACTGCTTGGAATAGATGCAAAAAATGGACCAACCGATATAACCCACTAACCAATTCTGAGAAGGTGCTCGGGAAACTCGCGATCAACGCTCTCTAATTCGAGGGGTGTTCGCATTGCATGCTCCGACTCTTGAAGCAGTTGGAGCTATCGAATATTCAAATTGGATTCATAATTAAATCAAGTATCGAAATATTAGAATGCTTCCCGTAGTGAGTGCGGGCATCATTTTGATTACCTAGCACTTTCCTACAGCCCCGCGTTGATCCTATCCCAGGGTAATCGACGCGGGGCAACTGACTAAAATCACCTCCACAAGCAACTACTCTGTAGCGTTGTAGTTGCTCCAATGCACAGTGTTTGTTGGTCCTGAGAGCAAACATGATAAGCGATCGAACTCTTTTAACTTCGCTTCTTACTCGGGTTGGACGCGGTCGCTCGCCGCATCTAACCTTAACTTATATTTGCGAGCAATGCGGAGGCCAACGGCTTGCTTTTGCAGACGACAATTCAATTTTGACCGGAATTCCTTTGGCGATAGTCGGAGGGTGCCAATCCCGTTACCTTTTTAAATGCGCGGCTGAAATTGTTTGCGGTTTCATATCCTAGCATGGAGGAGATACTGGAGACGGTCTCATGCGTATCTGTAAGGAGTTCCTCGGCCCTTGCTAATCTGACATCGTTGACGATTTCGCGAAAACGAACCCCTTCGCTTGCTAACTTACGTTGTAGTGTGCGAACGCCAAGATCGAGCGAACGCGCGGTGGCATCAATCGACATTTCCTCCCGATGAAGTTGTTGCCAAACCACTTCCTCGACTTGTCCTCTAAGTGTTTGAGGTGGGCCGCCCAATCGTTCGCGAGAAATATCTCCGACAGTTGTCGACCCGCCGCTAAGTTTTTTGGGCGTGGCTTCGGCTCGCAAAGCCGATGCTTCAAACTCAACCCCAAGCCGGGTGGCGTTCCAGATTACAGGACAAGCGTAGGTGTCTTCTGCCTCGACAAATCCAGGAACTTTCGGGAAGTCCAAGAGCACGGCCGATGGTTTCCAGTCGTTTCCTAAATACCCGCGGAATATGCTCAAAAAAACCCCAACGGCCGAGAAACCGATGTCCGGATACGCGAAATGCGAGCGAAGTCCAAAACGATAACAGTAGCGCGCGCTTGTGCCCGAAGTTTCTAGCCACGCGCGATCTGCGGACGAATGAAATGGCATGACGGCAGAAGCTCGTACTAGCGCTGCCCCCAGCGTTGGAGCAGAAAGAACGTAACTCCCCCAGGCGCCGTAGTCAGCGACGGTGAGATACGGTGACCACAACAATCCGATGTTTTGTTGTCCCGCGGATCGTGCGGCTTCATGCACAAAGGTCGCCAAGGCATGTTCCGAGATGTAACCGCCTCTTTCTTCAATGAAGTGAATAGGAAGATCGGCCGCATCAAAAGCACGCAACAAGCGTCGCTCGCCAGCGGCCTCAAACACAAACTGTGGCATCGCGCCCAATGCCTTAGCCGAAATCATCGGTGGTAAGTTCAATCCGTCAACCCGCTTGTTCGCCCGTGTGTCGTGAAATGATACGCATCCGCCAATCGGATGTGCAAGCTTGCCCTAAACAGCAGGGAGCGTTGCGATATGAAAATACTTCGGCCATCACACAGCGGTTTGTCGATGCATCTTTTGGGCATGGTACTCGGCATAGGTATTTCTGCTTCACCCGTTCTCTCCCAGTCCTTTAACGACACGGGCGACATCCTTGCGCGATCGGCCGAGGTCGAGGACATCGAATACCAGATCATGGTGCAGCGCGCCACTCAGACGGCGATCTGGGGAATGCCTGCCGCTGGTATGATCGATTTCCTGAAGGGGATTCGCCGCGACCTCGGTGGCGACTACAACGACGTCATTTACCTCAACAAGCCGTTCGACTCCAAACATGGGTTTCTTACGGCCAACGATGTTACGGCCTATGCTTGGGCTTCAATGACCTCCGAACCCGGCCCCCTTGTCATTGAAGTACCCGCTGCGACCGATAAGGTGAACTACTTCGGTACAATCGTGAATGCCTGGGATGTTCCGATTGTGGACGTTGGTCCGGACGGCTTCGATGAAGGTGCCGGCGGCAAATATCTCATGCTACCCCCGGGCTATGAAGGGGGTAAGTCGCTAGAGGAATTAACTGAGGCGGGATACCTTCCCTTTGAAACAGATACCTACGAGTATGGTTTTTCGTTCCGGCCAAAACTGACGAATGGCGGAACGGACGCCGATGCGGCCGACTACGCTCAGACGATCAAAGTGTACTACCTGTCTGAGGCCGACAATCCGCCACCCAACAACTATCTCGAAGCGTCAGAAGTGCCGTACGACTCGCTTCCTTACTACAACGAGACCTTTTTTCAGGACTTGAACGATTACGTTCAAAACAACCCGATACGTTCACAAGACAAGGTTATGGTGAATTTTCTGAAAGATTTCGGGATCGAGAAGGGAAAGCCTTTCGAGCCAAGTGAACTTCAGATGCAGGCAATGAACGAGGGCTTGCTGCTCGCATATGCCTCGATGCAGAATTACTTTGTGACGCCTGGGAAAGCCATGATCCCACTGTGGGTCGACGATAGCGGCGAGATGAGGAGCCAGTGGCTGATTTGGGACTTCGCCGAAGGTCAACCCGAGGCTGGTTTCCCCTATGAGACTGAGACCGAAGTCCTTGTGGATGCGCGTGCGGGCGGCAGTTATTTCTGGATTACATACCTGCCGAAACAACTGGGCGGAGGTACATTTTATCTGACAGGCCTGCGCGACAGCGACGGGGAAATGTACGATCACAATCAGACCTATAAACTGAACGTACCAGCGGATACACCTGCCGACGATTTCTGGTCCGTGATTGTTTATTCGATGGAGACCAAGAGCTTCATTCGGAACGTTGATCCTGTCGGTTTGTCCGAGCGCGACACTGATGCGATGCAGGCCAATGAAGACGGCTCCTACGACATCTATTTTGGCCCAGAGGCGCCGGACGGAAAGGAAGGCAACTGGATACCAACCACAGAGCCGTACTTCCTGTTATTCCGTCTTTACGGGCCGCAAGACGGTTGGTTGGAGAGTGGCTGGATGCTGGGAGATCTCGAAAAAGTAAACTGATCACAACACCAAAATTCCCGATGGAGGTAATGATGAAAGCAAAGTCAGTTTCCTTGCTGTCCGCCCTAGTACTCGCATCGCAATCTTCAGCCCAAGAGTTCAAAGCCGACGTGCCTGAGAATGTTCTTACACCAGACAGGGTCGAGACCCAGACGCTTGGTGATCTTGAATTCTTCGATGGTATGCCATCACCTGAGACGGTGGAGAAAGTCTTCGACAACCTTGATCTGATCAGAGCAACGACGGCTTTCCTGGATGGCATGAAGATCGCTTCGCTTCGGGCTATGTTTCAGGGGTACGAAGACTTGGGCGTCAATCCCAATGACGTCGTGATTGCAGAAGACCTGCTGGACGCGCGGTCCATCTGGCTGACGCCCAATACAACCACAATCTACATTGGTTCGAATGTCGATATCTCGGATGGCCCGATGGTGATTGAGGTTCCGGCAGGCCTGCTTGGGTTGCTTGATGACGCCGCGTTTGACTATGTGACGGATATCGGGGCGCTTGGCGCGGATAAGGGAGAAGGTGGCAAGTATCTACTTTTTCACAACGACGATGAAACGCCGGTGCCCGAGGGCTACTTCGAACTACGCACAAAGACATATGAGCACTGGTTGTTGCTAAGACGGTCGCCAGACGCAGACGGAGATACGGCTGGTCCTGTTGCCGAGATCAAGGCGGGTCTGAATATCTATCCGCTTAGTGAAGCGGACAATCCTCCCGCGGAAACTTTCCTGAATATCTCCGGTGTTCAACACAATACTGTTCACGCAAACAACGAGGACTTTTTTGAAGAGATCCACATAGCGCTCGAAAACAACCCAATTGGTGCATTCAATCCGGAAATTGTGGGGACATTTGCCTCCATTGGGATCAGGAAGGGCGAGCCCTTTGAACCCGATGCCCGTATGCAGGCCATTTTCAAGGAGGCAGCAGCGATAGCAAACGCCACGGTGCGAGCGATTACGTATGCCTCGCGCGATCCGGGAGTTTTCTTTTATGAAGACCGGCAATGGAACTCACCGTTCCAACGCCAGAGCTATCAGTTTTTTGAGGACGGCGCGCGCATCCTCGATGATCGGTCGTACTTTTTCTATATGGCAACGGGCATAACGCCTGCGATGACCTCGCCACCGGTCGGGACGGGGTCTGTCTACGCGATGACTGCGCGAGATAACAACGGACAGTACCTTGACGGCTCAAAAACCTATAAGGTAACGCTCCCGGCGCCGGTTCCCGCCAAAAACTTTGCGTCGTTTATGTTGTATAGCGGACAGACTCGGTCAATCCTTGAAACTGACCAGCAATCCGGCGGTATCGACTCTAATAGATCGGGGATAAAGCCAAATGAGGATGGGAGTACCAGCATCTATTTTGGTCCAGAAGCCCCGGAAGGTTGGGAGAACAACTGGGCGCAAACCATGCCCGGGCAAAGCTTCAACGTGATGATGCGCCTCTACGGCCCGCTCGAGCCTTGGTTCGACAAGACCTGGCGTCCCGGTGATCTGGAACTGGTAGAATAAAGCGACAGCCGCGACTATCGGGCGACGCTACTTTTTGGCGTCGTCTGGCATTTTTTCGGTGTCCGCTTTGGGCTCGGTACAGACGTTCGGCAGAATTCAGTGAATGTCTGCCTTGCGGACAGACAGGCCATTGGTCCAACGACCGCTTTATGGAGCCTGGTTCACAACCACGGTTGAAGAGAGCACAGCAATGTCAGCACAAAAGGCCACAGGGCGCGTGTCCTTTCAAACGCGTCGACGGTCGCAATTGCGGTTCAAAGTGAACCCAAGAGCTACCGAGGCGTCGAGTTTCAATTGGCCCTTGCGCCCAGCACGTTCTACTTAAGACTCTGTGGCAGCAACGAAACGATGGACCTATGCAAAGTCGGTGGAAGCAACGGCTCGGCGTGTTGCCTCGACAACCCTGTCGGCCTCTTCGCGCGTGAGGCATAGGGGAGGGGCGAAGCCCAGTATGTCGCCCTGCGGCATCGCTCGTGCGATGACGCCTTCTGCCAAGAGTGCTCCGGCGACTTTTGCGCCGACACCTTTGCCGGGCTCGAAGAACGACCGGGATGAAGGATCACGCGCGAATTCGACGGCGCAGAGCATACCCTCGCCGCGAATTTCAACGACGTTTGGATGGGAACCCAAGGCCTTTTGCATCTCGGCATTCAGATAGGCGCCGGTGGTACCTGCGTTGCTCACCAGATCCAGCGTGTCGATCAGCTGCAGATTGGCAATTCCAGCGGCCGCCCCAATGGGATGGGCCGAGTACGTCCATCCGTGACCAATGGGGCCGTTTTCGTCTGTTCCCTGTTCCAGCACAGACCATACCTTCTCGGACACAATCGAACCGGATAGCGGCGCATAGGCCGAGGTCAGGCCTTTGGCAATGGTGATAATATCCGGCTGCAGCCCATAATGCGTTGAGCCGAACATGCTGCCGAGCCGCCCGAAGCCGGTGACGACCTCGTCCGCGATCAGCAGAATATCGTATTTGTTCAAAACCTCCTGAATGGCAGCCCAATACCCATCAGGCGGCGGGACGATCCCGCCGGTTCCAAGAATGGGTTCTCCGATGAACGCAGCAATCGTGTCGGGCCCTTCGGCGAGGATCAGGTCTTCGAGGCGCGTGGCGCACCAGTCGGAGAATTCCTGTTCGCTCATACCGGCCTCGGGGCGGCGCAGGTAATACGGCGCTTCGGTGTGAATGACCTGAGCGAGCGGGAGGTCGAATTTCTTGTGGAAGAGTTCCAGCCCGGTGAGTGATCCGGTCATCAGCCCCGACCCGTGGTAGCCGCGCCACCGGCTGATGATCTTCTTCTTTTCAGGGCGGCCAAGAATGTTGTTGTAGTACCAGACAAGCTTGACGTTGGTCTCATTGGCGTCGGAACCACCCAGTCCGAAATATACCTTGGACATGTGATCCGGCGCGCGATCCAGGATCATTTTGGCAAGTGTGATCGACGCCTCGGTGCCATGGCCGACATAGGCGTGATAGTAAGCCAGCTCTTTGGCTTGTTCGGCAATTGCTTCGGCTATTTCCTGTCGTCCATAGCCGACGTTGACGCAATAAAGCCCGGCAAACGCGTCCAGCATACGCTTGCCATCCCGGTCTTCGATATACACACCTTCCCCGCCCGTGATGACACGAGACGGCGTGTCGCCGCGCGCATGGTTCGCCAAATGCGTTGAGGGGTGAAAGAAATTCTCGCGATCCCATGCGGCCAGTTGATCATTCGTCAGCATTGTTTTGTTCCTCGCCTTTGTCACGCCCAGTCGCGGCAGACATATTTGATTTCTGTGAAAGCCTCGAGCCCTTGTCTCGCACCTTCGCGGCCAAGCCCGGATTGTTTGACGCCGCCGAAAGGGATCGGCGCGCCGGTAATTTTGGTCCGGTTCACGGCAACCATGCCGAACTGCAAGGCCCGGCTGGTGCGGTAAATCCGACGAGGGTCCTGCGTGTGGACATACGCGACCAGCCCGTATTCTGTCGCATTTGCGATCTCGACGGCCTCGTCCTCGTTATCGAAGGGCGCAATCGCTGCCACCGGGCCAAATGTCTCTTCGTGGAAGATCTTTGCGCTTGTCGGTACGTTGCTTAGGACAGTGGCCTCAAAGAACAGAGGGCCTTTGTCAGATACCCGCCCTCCGAGCAGGCAGTGTGCGCCTTGCGCGACGGCGTCTTCGACCTGTTCGATTTGCTTCGCGACAGCTGCCGCGTTCATCAGTGGGCCGAGGTCTGGATCGTTGATCCCCGCATCCATTGAAAGCGCCGCTGTGGCTTTGACGAAACGCTCGACAAAGGCATCATAGATGGGACGGGCAACAAGGATCCGATTGGCGCCGAGGCAATCCTGCCCGGTCGTTGCGAATTTTGCGTTGATGGCTTCGTGGACCGCGACGTCCAGATCGGCATCTTCGAAAACGATGAAGGGAGCATGCCCGCCAAGTTCCAAGACCAGCCGTTTTACGGTTTCTGCCGACCGGGCATAGAGCATCCGCCCAATTTCCGTGCTGCCGGTAAAGGACAGTGCGCGTACACGCGAGTCGTTTAACCACGGCTCAACCACTGCCGCAGGGTTTCCGGTCACCACATTGAAGACGCCTTCCGGAAGTCCCGCACGATCAGCGAGCTCGGCGAGGGCCAGCGCGGAAAAAGGCGTTTCCTTCGAAGGATGGACAAGCACGCTGCAACCCGCAGCTATGGCCGCCGCCGCTTTTCTCGTGATCATCGCACAAGGGAAATTCCACGGTGTGACCAGGGCCGCAACACCAACCGGTTCGCGCCAAAGTTCGACCTCGGCCGTATTCAGATGCGATGTGACACCCTCGATATTGGGTCTGCGGGTTTCCTCTGCGTAGAATTCCACAAAAGATGCAGCATAGTCGATTTCGCCGCGAGCCTCCGAGATTGGCTTGCCCTGCTCGGCAGTCATGATCTGCGCGAGGTCTTCTCGGTTCACAACAATCAGATCATGCCATTTTCGCAGCACCTCCGCCCGGTCCTGCGGCAGCGACTTTGCCCAGGACGTAAATGCACGATGCGCCACATCGACCGCACCTGCGCTGTCTTCGCCGTCAATCGCGGCGACCTGGCCCAGCACATGTCCTGTGGCCGGATCGGTGACGCCAAATTCTTCTCGGCGGCGTCCGGCAATCCACTGATTGCCGACATAGGCAAAATGCCTGAGCAGTGACGCATCAGCCAGATCAACCGTTGGCGTGCGGGTAAGATCGGATTCAGCAAACATCGGTGCAACTCCTGTGCAAGGGCTGCACCCTTGCTAGCGCGAGACGCCGCAGAGGGTGTTTCTGATTGTGGGGCTTTGGGCAGACGATCTCTCTGAAATCAGCCGGGGGAAAGCGTCACTTTTTCTGCGCGCCATCTAGGACGGCAAACGGGGGTGCGCTGACCTTGACGGTCGATGTGACGATGTAGGTGAAGTATCGCGCCAGCCCGAGATCGGCGTGCAAAAGCGTGTCTATGAAGCGTTGATAAGTGTCTACGTCTTTCGTCACAACTTGCAGGATGTAGTCAAACCCACCACCCAGCGCCCAGCAGGCTGTGACCTCATCGCTCTGATTGACCGTGTCTTCGAAAGCACGGAAATCCTGCGCCTTGTGCCGTTCCAATTCGACGGTAACGAAGATCGTCACGCTGGGGCCGAGAGCTGAAAACTCGATATCAGCTCGGTACCCTCGGATCAGCCCCGAATTCTCCAACCGCTTCAAGCGCTCCCAACAGGGTGTCGGAGAGAGGTTCACGCGCTTGGCGAGCTCGGTTTTCGATATCCGACCCTCGCGGCTCAGGATGCGCAGGATTTCGAGGTCCCGATTGTCAAGTTGAATGCTCATATGAAACCAATCCGAAATCGGAATGTACTTGTCAATTGTCTTGGTATTATTCAGGATAATATCATGACAAAATGGCCAATACAAAAACAAGATCTGGTGCGCCCAGCCTACCGCTCGCTTGCGAGAAAGCTGGTTGAGGCGATTGAGAGCGGTGATTTGCCCGCCGGAACGCAACTTCCGACCCATCGGGCGCTGTCCTACGAGCTAGAGCTGAGTGTTCAGACAGTCAGTCGTGCTTATGACGAATTGGGCCGGCTGGGCTTTATCAGCGGAGAGGTCGGACGCGGCAGCTTTGTGCGCGGGCGCGATGGAGATGCTCAAGTGCCGTGGAATCGCACGTCGAGTGGTTTTAACATTATTGACCTCTCGATGCTCGCCCCTGTCACCGGTGACATCCACGCACAGTGTATGGCGCAGACACTGAGCGAACTGTCCAGGGACCTGCCGCAAAGCACGCTCGTTTCGTTTCGACCGCGCTCTACTTTGGAGCGGCATGTGACAGAAGCTGCGCGTTGGATCACAGCAGGAGGGGTGCTGGTCGACCCTGAGCGCATTATTCCGACAAACGGCAATACAGCGGCCATGAGCGTCGCGTTGCAAACAGCCGCCTTGCCGGGTGAGTTGATTGTGACCGAGACGCTGGGTCACCATACCCTTAAGTCGCTGACCTCAACGCTGGGTCTGCGCCTGCAGGGTCTGTCCATTGACTCAGAGGGTATTGTGCCCGAGGCATTCGAAACTGCCTGCAGGAACGACGCTGTCAAAGCGTTGTTTCTAATGCCATCCGGGCTCGGTCCGACTTGCGCCTTCGCAAGCGCAGAGCGCAGGCAGGCATTGTGTGATATCGCAAGAAAGTATGGTGTCTGGATCATCGAAAGCGACGCCTGGGGTCCGATTAACCCTGCAAGATCTCCGGCGTTTGCCGAACTGGCGCCGGATCAAACCTTCTACTTTACCGGGGTGACCAAATGCCTGCTGCCTGGGTTACGGCTTGGCTGGCTGGTGGTTCCGGAATCGATGATATCGGCCGCACGGAACCGGCATCTTGTTACGAACTGGATGGCGACACCCCTTATGGCCGAGATTGCCACGCGCTGGATCATTGATGGGACGGCACAAACTCTTTTGAAGTGGCAAAGGAAGAATCTCGACCGCAGAAACGCAATCGTGAGATCAAAGTTCGGTCCACTTGATTTTGCTTCTTCGCCGTATGGAATGCATGTCTGGCTTCCGCTGCCGGAGCCATGGAAAGCGCAGGATTTTGTCGAATATGCGCGCAACGAAGGTGTCGCGGTTGCAGCGTCCTCGAATTTTCGGACCGGAGAAGAGGCCGCACCGGAAGCTGTCCGCATATGTGTCGGAATCGGGACAGAGCAAGAGCTTGCAAAAGGATTGAGCATAATTGCTCGTTTGGCAGGCAATTCGCCGGAACCGGCACTTCTGGCAATTTGAGATTGCACGGAAACGCTGGATAAAATTGTCATGATTTAATAAAAAAATTGACATGATTTGATTTTCCACAAAAGCATTGGCGGCGTCAGGGCCGGATGATTTGTCATGCGCCCTCGAACTTACAAACGGCCGATCAGGGCCAACCTGAGACGCGCCAATGAAACAGGGAGTCAAACATGACAATTAAGAAAATTGCTGCAGCGGCGTCTGCACTTGCAATGCTGGTCGGAGCGACCTCGGCCCGTGCCGACAACTGGCGCTATGCCATGGAAGAGGCGCTGACTGATCCGCAGGGAATGTATGCGCTGAAGTTCAAAGAGGTGATCGAAGCCAATTCCGATCATACCGTTCAGATTTTTCCCATCGGCTCGCTTGGGGAATCCGCTGATGCCATGGAACAGGCACAGGCCGGATTGCTTCAGTTCATTGACCAATCGCCAGGCTTTACAGGCGCAATGATCCCCGAGGCCGAAGCGTTTCTGGTGCCGTATGTTCAGCCGACAGATCCGCAGGAAGTTCGCAAGTTCTTCAAAGAGGGCGTCGCGGTCAACGAGATGTTCCACGACAGCTATCGCGAACAGGGTCTGGAGCTTTTGGCCATGTTCCCCGAGGGCGAAATGGTCGTGACCACCATGGAAGAATTCCGCACACCTGAAGATATGGAAGGCATGAAAATTCGCACTATGACGTCGCCATTGCTGTTGGAGACATACAAAGCCTTTGGCGCGTCGCCTATTGCCATGCCATGGGGCGAACTGATCGGGGCCCTAAAGACCAACATGGTTGACGGACAGGAAAACCCGACGGTCTGGATCGAAGCCTATGACTTGGACAACCTGACCAAGGTCATGACCTATACCGGTCACGGACAATACACGACTGCCGTCATGGCAAATGCCGAATTCTACGACGGGCTGAGCGACGAGGACAAAGCCCTTGTTCAAAAGGCATCTCAGGAAGCTTTGGACTACATCCTCGATGTGGCGGTTGAACTGGACGCCATTGGCCTGAAAAAGATCCAGGAATCCAATCCCGACTATAAGATTGTGCGCCTGACGGACGAAGAGCGCGAAGCGTTCAAAGAGCGGGCCAAATTGGTGGAAGCTGCATTTATCGAGCGGGCAGGACCGCGGGGTGAGGCTATCTTTGAACAGATGAAGAAAGATCTGGAAGCGGCGCGGCAATAGGCTGCGCTAGAGGAACCAAACCACTCACGGTGCGGTGCACTGCGGGCCCTTTCCAAAATTCTGGAGCCCGCAGGCCGTCTAAAAAATCAAAGTGATGCGCCGGGTCGGCTGGCACTGGGGAGAGACGATGAACAATACGCCAGACAAAAAAAGCGGCGTGACGGGCCTGGTCGACAGTTTGGACAATGGCGTTGCCGCGCTGGAACGTGTGATCATGGCCATCGGCGTGATCCTGATGGCCGTGAATACCATTGCCAATGTCATCAGCCGGTTTCTGTTCAATCACTCAATCATTTTCGCGGAAGAACTGAACAGCATTTTCATTTTGTTGGTGACGTTTGCCGGGCTTGGATACGCCGCCCGACATGGGCGCCATATTCGGATGTCGGCCATTTCCGATGCGATGCCGCACCGTGTCCGGAAAATTCTGATGATTGTCATCACGGGGGTCACTTCGATCCTGCTGCTGCTTCTGGCTTGGTATGCGGTGCAATACATCGTCAGTATTCAATCGAAGGGGCGCGTGTATCCTGCGCTTGGATTTCCCGTTTACCTCAGCTTCCTTTGGGTACCTGTCGGGCTGCTCGTCTCAGGCATTCAGTACGCGTTAACCTGCCTTCAAAATCTCAAAGAGCCGGAAATCTATCTGTCCACGGATCTGCGCGAAGTGGATGCACAGGAACTGGAATTGGAGCTTTAAGATGGCCCTGTTGATGTTTTCCGTGATGGTCGTTCTGCTTCTGCTGGGCTTTCCCATGATGGTACCGCTGATCGCCGGGGCGTTCATCGGTGTCGTTCAATTGTTCGGTTCCATCGAAAAGACCGAGTTTCTGGTTCAACAGATGCTTGGGGGAATCCGACCCGCGTCTTTGATTGCCGTGCCTATGTTCATATTGGCGGCGGACATCATGACACGAGGTCAGTCAGCGGGTCGCTTGATCGATATGGTCATGGCCTTTGTCCGCCACATTCGAGGGGGTCTGGCGGTCAGCACTGCGACGGCCTGCGCCTTGTTTGGCGCTGTGTCGGGTTCCACCCAGGCAACCGTCGTCGCCGTGGGAACACCCCTGCGGCCCCGGATGCTCAAAGGCGGTTACAAGGATTCGTTCATCCTCGCCCTCATCGTGAATTCAAGTGACATCGCTTTTCTGATCCCGCCTAGCATCGGGATGATCATTTATGGTGTGGTGGCAAAAGCATCCATTCCGGAACTGTTCATCGCGGGGCTAGGGCCGGGCATTCTGATCCTGATCATGTTTTCGATCTACAGTGTCATCTATGCCAAGCTGAACGATGTTCCGACCGAGCCGAAAGCGTCTTGGAGCGAAAGGTTGATCGCGATCCGTGGTGCCCTGTGGCCACTGGGTTTTCCCCTGCTGATCATTGGCGGGATTTTCTTCGGTATTTTCAGCCCGACAGAGGCGGCTGCAATCAGCGTGGCCTATGCGCTTTTCCTGGAAGTCGTGATTTTCAGAACCATGAAAATCACGGACCTCTACCAAACGGCCCTGTCTACGGGCATGGTGACCGCTGTGGTATTCATCTTGGTGGGTGCCGGAGCTGCATTCGCCTGGGTTTTGTCCTTCGCGCAAATCCCGCAGCAGCTATTGGGGGCACTTGGAATTGACCAAATGGGTCAGATCGGAGTGCTGTTCACAATTGCGATCGCATTCTTCATCGGCTGCATGTTCGTGGACCCGATCGTGGTGATCCTGATCTTTGTGCCAATCTTTGCACCGGTTGTCGCGCAAACCGGGCTAGATCCGATCCTGGTTGGCACATTAATCACGTTGCAGGCTGCCATCGGGTCAGCAACTCCGCCCTTTGGTTGCGATATCTTCACGGCGGTGGCGGTCTTCAAGCGACCCTATCTTGAGGTCATCCGTGGAACGCCACCTTTTGTGTTCATGCTTCTTACCGTCTCGGTTCTTTTGATCTTCTTCCCACAACTGGCGCTTTTCCTGCGCGATGTGGCCTTTGGCAAATAGGGGGCTGGCGCATGTTTACATCGATACTGGCGGCATTTGACGGGTCCGAAGGCGCAGTCGCGGCGCTTCAAAAAGCGGCGGAGCTGGCGAAACTTTCGGGCGCGGAACTTACGATTTTGACCCTCTACCGGCACCATTCGGTGCTAGAAGGGTCAATGTATGTCACAGACGTAGAACAACCCGATAACATTGACGAAATCATGCGTGAACGTTCCAAGGAAATCGCGGAAAATGGCGCATCAATCGCCCGGGAGGCGGGCTGCGAGCACATCCGGGCGTTCGTCAAAAGCGGGCCGGTCGCGCGAACGATCATTGGCTTCGCGCAAGAGCATAAGAATGACCTGATCGTCATGGGAAGCCGTGGTTTGGGGTCAATCGAAGGGTATTTGCTGGGAAGCGTCTCACACAAAGTGACAAGCCTGGCACAATGCCCTGTACTTGTGGTGTGAGGTAGAAATGGAATTGTCCATAAGATCTTCGGTTTCATCCGTTGCATCCAGTCTCGACGCCCGCCCCGTTGCAAAGCGTATCGGATTGGTCGCCCTGGCTACGGATCATACGACCGAAGTGGACTTTGCGCGGATGCTGCAAGGCGAGGATGTTGGTGTCTATGTGAATCGTATCACGTTCGACAACCCGACCACTCACGACAGCCTTATGCGCACCGGTCCGCGTCTTGCAGCGGCGGCCGCCGACATTTTGCCGGGTGAGGCGCTGGATGTTCTGGTCTATGGATGCACCGCCGCCTCTGTGGTCTTGGGCAACGACACGGTGGCCGAACACATGAACAAGGCCAAGCCCGGCGCGCCATGCGTGACCCCAAGTTCCGCCGCCTTCGATGCATTCGATGCTCTGGGAGTTAGGAAGGTCAGTGTTCTGACCCCCTACACGCAGGATGTAACGGATTCCCTTGCCGCCTATTTCTCACAACTCAGCGCAACCGTCGTGAACGCCGCCTGTTTCGGGCTGACTGACGATCGCGAAATGGCGCGTATATCCAAAGAAAGCATTGTCGAGGGCGGGGTTGCTGCCTGCGCCGATGATGCCGATGCACTTTTCATTTCCTGCACCGCCGTTCGGGCCGCCGGATGTGTCGAGGAATTGGAGCAGCGGCTGAGCAAGCCGGTTGTGACGTCCAATCAGGCGATGGTTTGGCGGTGCATGAAGCATCTGGAGATACCCACTGACGTGCCTCATGGAGGCTTGCTGTTTAAGACGTAACATGCTCGGAATAAGCAATGAAATCTGAAATCACTCTTCAGGACAGCCATGCGGCGCGGCAGCGCATTTCTGGCCATGTCCGGGCCACTCCGATTGCCGCCTCACCCAGTCTGAGCGCGACAACCGGTGGCACCATCGAACTCAAATTAGAGCAGCTGCAAAAAACCGGCAGTTTCAAACTTCGCGGCGCGACCAACGCGGTCTTGTCGTTGACCGAAGCCGAGCGCGCGCACGGCGTAGTCGGTGTCTCCACCGGCAATCACGGTCGCGGTCTAGCATACGCGGCAAAACAAGCGGGCGTCCGGTGCATCATCTGCATGTCGGAGCTTGTGCCGCAAAACAAGGTGGACGGGATCAAGGCGGAAGAGGCCGAGGTTCGTATCGTCGGGCGATCGCAGGATGATGCCCAGCTGGAAGTCGACAAACTCGTTGCCGAAGGCATGGTTATGTTGCCGCCGTTTGACCACCCTCAGATCATCACAGGGCAAAGTACACTGGCGCTTGAGATGCTTGAACAGTCGCCAGATCCCGATACCGTACTGGTCCCCTTATCCGGCGGTGGGCTGATTTCTGGGGTAGGCATGGTCATCAAAGCGCTGAGTTCATCGACCCGCGTGATCGGTATTTCGATGGAGCGCGGTGCCGCCATGTATGAAAGCCAACAGGCGGGCAAGCCCACTATGGTCCCCGAGCTTCCAACCCTCGCGGACAGCCTCGGCGGTGGGGTCGGGCTGGACAACGAATACACTTTCGCAATGACCCGCGACTTTGTTGACGAGATCGTTCTGGTCAGTGAGGCTGAGATTGCCGCAGCCATTCGCCACGCCTATTGGCAAGATCGTCTGGTCATCGAAGGCTCGGGCAGTGTGGGGATTGCCGCGCTGATGTCGGGAAAAATCAAAGATCCCGGCAAATGCATCGTCGTCATTTCGGGGCAGAATATCGATATGAACCTGCATCATCGGATCATTTCCGGTGAAGATGTAGATGTGGCACAGGAGAGTTGAGTTGCCAGAAATCAAAATACTGACCGAGGCCGACCTTCGCACGCTTGTTCCGCTGGACATCGACGCGATCGATTGCGTTGAACAGGGGTTTGCAGTGCTGGCCGGAGGCAGCGTCGTGATGCCCCCGATCATGACGTTGATGGTTCCGGACCATAATGGCGAAGTGTGCGTGAAGTCCGCCTATGTTCCCGGCATCGACAGTTTTGCTATGAAGATGAGCCCCGGGTTTTTCGACAACCCCAAATTGGGCCTGCCAAGTACATCCGGGTTGATGGTGTTGTTTTCTTCCAAGACGGGTATTCTCGAAGCTCTGCTGCTTGATAACGGCTACCTCACGGATGTCCGCACCGCAGCCGCCGGCGCCGTGGCCGCGCGTCACTTGGCAAAAGAAGACGCAAGCAGGGTCTGTGTCATCGGGGCCGGAGTTCAGGCGAGGTTGCAATTAAAGGCCCTTTCTCTCGTGCGACCAATCGCAAGCGCGGTGATCTGGGCGCGCGACAACACAAAAGCCGAAGCGCTGGCGAGCGAACTTCGGGAAGAGATGGGGATCGACGTAAGCGCGAAAGAGGACGCGGCCGTAGCCGTCTCTTCGGCGGATATCGTGGTGACCACCACACCTTCTTCCACGCCTCTAGTCATGTCGGACTGGTTGCGACCGGGGCAGTTGGTCATCGCGATGGGATCGGATCAGGAACACAAGGTCGAGCTGGAACCGGGCTGTCTGGCCCGCGCGGGCCTGTACGTACCGGACAGTCAGTCGCAATGCGCCGTCAAAGGTGAATTGCGCAGCGCCCTTGCCGCAGGTGTTGTTCCTCCCGAAAAGCAATTTGCCGAGTTGGGAGAGATCGTCATTGGCAATGTATCTGGTCGGCGGTCAGAAAGCGATATTATCATAGCCGATCTGACAGGCACTGGCGTGCAGGACACCGCCATCGCCACGCTCGCAAGGCAACGCGCCGAGGCCAAAGGCGCGGGCACTACATTCAACAGCTGAAGAAAAACACCATGAATGCACCCACACTCCACTTCACGCCCGATGAATTCGCAAGCCGCCTGTCCAAGACCCGAACCGCAATGGAGGCGGCCGGGCTGGATGTGCTCATAATATCGGACCCGTCCAATATGGCGTGGTTGACAGGTTATGACGGCTGGTCCTTTTATGTGCATCAGGCTGTCGTCGTCGGCACCGATTTCGACCCGATTTGGTTCGGACGCGGACAAGATGCTGCAGGCGCGCGGCGCACAACATGGCTGCCCGAGGCCGACATCATTGGCTACCCGGACCACTATGTGCAATCCACCGAGCGCCATCCGATGGATTATCTTGCGGCGCGTTTGACCGAGCGCGGTCAGGGCGCAAAGCGTATCGGCGTCGAGATGGACAACTACTGGTTTTCGGCCAAAGCCTACGCTGCACTGACCAACGGTATGCCGGACGCTTCGTTTTCCGATGCAACAGCGTTGGTGAACTGGCAGCGTGCCGTGAAGTCCGAGACCGAGCTTGACTATATGCGGGTCGCCGGGCGGTTTGTCGAAAAAATGCACAAACGCATCTTCGAAGTGGTTGAGCCGGGTCTTCCAAAGTCTTCACTCGTGGCCGAGATTTACGATGCTGGTCTGCGCTATGACGACCAGATCGGTGCTGGGGGCGACTATCCCGCGCTTGTCCCGCTTTTGCCCTCCGGAGCGGATGCCGCCGCGCCGCACCTGACCTGGGATGACAAGCCCATGAAGACCGGCGAAGGAACGTTTTTCGAAATCGCGGGCGTGTATCGCAGATATCATTGCCCGCTATCGAGAACGGTCTTTCTTGGCCAGCCGACAAAAGACTTTCTCGAAGCCGAGAAAGCGGTTCAAGAGGGGATGGAAGCCGGTCTTGAAGTAGCCCGTGCAGGAAACCTCTGCGAGGACATCGCCAAAGCCTTTTTTGCGGTTTTGTCCCGCCACGGTATCGAGAAAGACAACCGAACAGGCTATCCGATCGGGCTATCTTATCCCCCGGACTGGGGCGAAAGGACCATGAGCCTGAGGGCGGGTGACAAAACGGTTCTTGAACCAAACATGACGTTTCACTTTATGACGGGTCTTTGGATGGACGAATGGGGCTTTGAGATTACCGAAAGCATTGTCATTCGAGACGGCGAACCCGAATTGCTCGCCAAAGTTCCACGCAAACTGATGATCAAACCATGACCGCAACCAATCCGATCTCAAGCACTGTTTCCTTCGATCAGGACGGGGAGTTTCATGGCTTTCTGTCTCTTCCGCACAGTCGCGAGGACAGCGCATGGGGCCTTATACAAATTCCGATTTCAGTGTTTCGAAACGGGGATGGCCCAACCGCGCTGCTTACCGGGGCCAACCACGGGGACGAATACGAAGGCCCAATTGCGCTCCAGTCGCTGGCGCATGACCTGAGTGCTGAAGAAATTCGCGGCCGGGTGATCATCGTACCTTATATGAACTACCCAGCCTTTCGGGCCGCGCGGCGCATCTCGCCGGTAGATGGGCTGAACCTGAACCGCATCTTTCCCGGCAAACCGAATGGAACGGTGACGGAGAAGATTGCAGACTACTTCCTGAACCAGCTCATCCCCTTGGCTGATATTGTTCTGGACTATCATTCTGGTGGTAAGTCCTTGGACTTCATTCCATTTGCCGCTGCGCACGTGCTGGACAACAAAACCCAAGAGGCAGCTTGCATAGCCGCGATGGAGGCATTCGGCGCTCCATACTCGATGACGCTTAAGGAAATCGACCCCACCGGCATGTATGACACAGCGGTCGAGGAGGCAGGGAAGATTTTTGTCTCCACCGAGCTCGGCGGTGGCGGCTCCGCCACAGCACGCTCAGCCGGCATAGCGCGCAGGGGTGCAGAAAACATCCTTAAACACGCTGGGATCTTGAAAGGGGAGCTAATTGGCACTGGCACGACTCGGATCGATACCACCGGTGGCGATTGCTTTCACTTTTCGCCCTGCGACGGAATGCTTGAGATGTTGTTCGATCTCGCGGATGACGTGGCCGAGGGTGACACCGTCGCAAGGATCTGGCCTTTGGATGGGTCAGGGCAAAAGCCTTCAAAGGTGATTTCAAATGAGACTGGGATTCTGGCAGCACGACATTTCCCCGGCCTGATCAAGCAGGGCGATTGTCTGGCTGTTGTGGCCGTCACTCAGTAACGCTTGGCAGTGCTATGTTCGTTTTGTTTGCACGAAAAAACGTCCAATTCGGAAAAAGGAAGTTAGTGCGGGACGTATAAAAACAACCCTCCCGAACGCATTCAAACCGGTTTTACTGAACGCGCTCGACTAAGTGACATAGGGTTCACCCCGTAATGAGCTAGGTGCAAGACCCGACATTCGCTGCGTCCTGACGAGTGATCAAGTTGGGCTCAATGCGGTCGTTCGCTGCAACTTGCTTGAACGTGTACTTTGCGGGACGAAGCTGCCGTTGGGTGCCGCTTAATCAATGTCCGCTTTTGTTGTGGCGGTCTAATCAATTGCTGCCTCCAGCTCTACACTCAGACTTGCGGCCAAATCAAAAAACTGCCGTCGCACGGTCTCGGCGTAGGGATTGGCCTTCTCAATCGCTTCGAATACTTCTGGCGCATCGTGCTGAACCATGGAAATCGCCTCAGACAGCAAGTCAAAACTCTTCGTGGTCATACGCGTTGGCAGCGGTCCCATTCTCAGAAGCACTTTGGCGATGAGGTGCGTGAGCCCTTGGACTACTGCCGCTTCTTGGTCGTGATCTTCTGGTGTCGTGATGATGACAGTCAGACCCAGTGTCTTGCGCAAAAACGCAGCAAGTCTGGCATGTTGCCTTCCCTGAATGGGGCAGACGGCAATTTTTAAACCCTTAATACCTGTCGCAGCACTCTGAGGACCAAACAAGGGGTGGGTCGCGATTATGTCTACATGGTTCGGTAGCCGCCGCCGCATGATTTCCGAGGGAACTACCTTTACTGAGCCTACATCAACAATCAGCGCGCCAGGTTTACAAGCAACTGCAATCTCGCTGACAACCCGCTCAAATGATGCCACTGGTGCCGAAATGAGGACCACATCAGACTGCAATACTGAGTGCATTGATGAAAGACGCACCCCGAGTTTCTTTGCGACCTTGGCGACGTCCGCGGACGGATCGTAGGCCGATATCTCGAAGTGCTGACCGAGATGAAAGGCGGCGAGTTGTCCGAACGCACCAAACCCCACGATACCTAGCGACTTGTTTTGACTTCTGTTGCTGTTCATTTATCGACCTTTGAATTTGCCGCCCGGCACAAGGTCGATTGTTTGTTGACCGCTGTTAGGGGCAGCGGAAAACCAATGATGAATAACCCGCAGCTATCGAAGCTGAGGGTAATAGCTCTGCGATGCGAAGAACGATCCGATCATGACGCCAGCGATAAAGTACACAAGAGAGCAGAGTCAACGATGTTGGTGCCTAGCGGCAATTGGATAGGGCGCTGCATTTTTGAGTTTTGGATTCTATGCGGCCATTCGACCAACTCGATTTGAAGTCCGCATTGCGGATAAAGTAGACGTTGCTTTTAACCCAGACTGTCCTTCTGGTAGCCGATTACTCGGCTGCCAAAGCCTTGTGCCGGCAATAACATGACGCCCTGATTGGCACTTCGGCTCGGGCAGCGGCCTTGTCCAGTTGTAGTTTTATTTGGGGCGCTTCAACCGTTTCACCGCGCCGATTCAGGCATTCGTACAAGCCGTGCAAGCTCCAGACATTGCCTGGGTGCTGGCAGGCCCGGCTAAGCGTTGCATCCAGTCCAAGGTCGGCGCGATAAACGCTTTCCGCTTCCACCATATGGCCTTGCTCCAATAATAGAGCGCCGAGCGCATGCCGAGTGGGCTGCATCCAACCCCAGGGTTCGTCGTAGGGTAGCGTATCATCAATCTCGACCGATCTACGCAGGTGCTCGAAAGCGCTCTCGTGCTCTCCCTTGTGATACGCTAGCTCACCTAGCATCATTTGCTCGGCAACCTTCAAGATGTCGCGGCACGCGTTGTTGAACAGCATTCTGGTTTCAGGCACCTGATCCAAAGCTTCATAGAATTTTACCTTTTCACTCTCGGCGTCAGTGATCTTTTGCTGGTTCGCCAAGGCAACGGTTCGCGCGTACCGCATCATGGCGGTAGTGACGCAGAAAAGCTCTTCATCCACTGGCAGATCCTGATCGAGTATCTCTTGCCAGCGTCCGAACCGGATCAGAACATGTTGCTTCATAGGGATGAAACCTTCGAACCAGTCGGCCATAGGGCGAAGGGTCTCCCCGGGTAATGTCGCAATCAATTCTTCCGCCGCTTCTATCGCTGCACTCGGTTGGCCAAGGAACATCGCTCCGTAGATCTTGAAGTGGTAATTGTGGCAGCGATAAACGGAGTAGAAGTTGTTGGGGCCCTCGCGCTCCAGAAACTTCCTGTCGGCAACGATGGCCGCTTGATTGCGAAGCACCACGTTCATGTAGTCACCGCACAAAACGTCGACGTGGGTAGGCATATGCAGTAGGTGCCCGGCGTCCGGAATCAGTGTGCTGAGCGCATCGCCATGGCGCAGCGCGCGTTCGGGGTGCGGGGACATTTCCATCAGATGAATATACATGTGCAGAAGCCCGGCATGTTCCCATGCGCCAGGAAGAGAGGAGAACGCTGTGTCGAGCACGCCAATTGCCTCAAGCGTATCTGCGCCTTCGGCTGGCTTCCCGGTCGCTAAATCCCAAAGCTGCCAAGGCGTCCGGTTCATGATAGCCTCGGCAAGGACGGCGCACACGTCCAGATCATTGCTGAATTCGGCATGGACTTTGCGCATTGCAGCAGCGAAGGCGTCATTCCACGGGCTAAATTCTTCGACATCTGACGAAGTTGGATAGCGGGACGGAATTGCCTCGATCAGGGCACGTTCAACCGGTGTCAATCGATCTAAAAGCGCGGTAGCGGCATCGATTGATGCACTTGCCAATGCGATGCAGTCGGGCTTCTCGTCGTCCTCAAAGGTTTCCCAAGGCTTGTTGTAGTTCGGTCCGATGCAATACGCGATGCCCCAATGCGCCATCGCACAATCGGGGTCGGCGGCAAGAGCCTTTTGAAAGCAAACTATCGCCTCTTCGTGATTGTAGGCATATGTCCACGCCAAGCCCCGATCGAACCACCTCTGAGCGTTATCTGAAGATGTTGAAATCTTACGCGTATAGTCGCCGAGGTCGTAGTACTCCATCGGGATTTCCCCCACTAAATTCGCTAAGTTTATCACGGAACGCCTTGAGTCGATAGCGACGCCGCAATTTGGCGAGTATCGGACTACCTGCCTATGCTTTTGGCTGCTTTGGGCTCACTGCTTTGAATTGAGCGGTTCTGTCGGATGACGCATATCAACGCTATGCGGTCCTTGGCAGTCTCCCCTTCGAGTTTTCAGCCCTCAAGGTCCGGCTCTTCCGTCTTCGTAGGCTCATTGAGATCGGTGCAAGGAAAGAGTCGCCGACAATACTGCCTTTCGCGAAACAGACGTAACAGCGGCCACTTTAAGCGATTGTTTCTCCGATTTTCTGGCTTTTGGAGACCTTGGCGAACGGTAATCTCGAAACAAAAAACACGCCTTCTGACAATTTATCGATTCTAACATTTTATGGGCATGGTAGAGTTTTCGAGCAATCTTTCCGGAAGTAACCATGAACCAACGCCGCCTTGCCGCAATCCTGTCTCTCGATGTCGTCGGCTTCAGTCGGATGATGCAAGGTGGCTCAAGGGCGCTGCTCAAAACACTGAACACGCTGTACCGCGATTTGGTGACACCAATCATCGGACAGCACCATGGCCGGGTGGTCAAACTTCTTGGCGATGGGGCACTAATTGAATTTCCGTCCGCGGGCCACGCTCTCGAAGGGGCAATCGCGATCCAAACCCAACTTAGAGAGCCGGACCATCCATATTTGGTTCCAGAACGCATTCAGCTTAGAGCAGGCTTGCATGTGGGCGATGTCGCTGTGGACGGTGAAGATATCTTCGGAGACGGCGTAAATATTGCGGCGCGCCTCCAAGCGGCAGCTGAACCCGGTGGCATTCTGGTCTCAAAAGTACTCTGTGATCTTGCCGGGTCGGATTATGCCAACCGATTGCACAGAGAGGGGCTGCGGACGTTAAAAGGTATTGCACAGCCGATTGAGGTGTTGTCGATCAACTTCACTGATGAAGGTGTGTCAAAGTCACGAGTCGACTTCGCCAAAACACAAGAAATCCGCTACTGTCAAACCGATGACGGCACTAGTCTGGCTTGGAGCGCAGTGGGCGACGGATCCCCGGTTGTGAAAGCACCAAGTTGGATTGGACATCTAGAACTGGACTGGCGCAATCCTGCGGTGGCTCCAATTTGCACTTCGGTTGCGCAACATCACCGGCTAATTCGATTTGACGCACGGCTCAACGGTCTCTCCGACTGGGATGCAGAAACTTGCACGTTCGATCGGTTCGTCGATGACTTGGAAACCATATTCGACGCGGCTGGTCTAAAGCGCGCGCCAATCCTTGCGATTTCACAAGGGTCTGCTGTCGCAGCCACCTTTGCAGCCCGTCGACCAGACCGGGTTTCGGCAATTGTTATGATCGGTGGTTTCCCAGTAGGACGAGCAAAACGGAAATCTCCGAAGGATGTTGAGCGAGCTCTGGCTATGAAACAGATGATGACTGCAGGGTGGGACGATGAGTATCCGTCTCTGCGCGATTTAATGGCGCAAATCATTGTGCCTAGCGCTAGCCAAGAGGCCCGGCGGCAATATGCAAAAGACATGAGCCAAATGATCTCGCCCGAAAACATGGGGCGGTATCGCGATGTGATCGACCAAATTGATATCAGGCAAACACTGTCAAAGGTTGAGGTGCCGTGCCTTGTTTGTCATGCGACGGGGGATAGGATGCAACCTGTCGATCAGGGACGACTGTTCGCCAAGGGATTGCCCAACGCGAAGTTCATCGCCTACGAAAGCTCTAACCATGCCATGCCGGACAACGACCCAGAATGGCCGCGTTTCGAGAGAGACGCTTTGGCTTTCTTAGCAGAAAACAAATGAAAGGTTTTGTCAGATCAACTACGCTTGAGCGTGGTATGGCATTTGGGAATGACCCGACCAAACTCCGTCAAGTGCTTCAAAAGCAGTCCCGAGTTCATTCGTCCAACCGTGATACTGATCGGCATCCTAGCCAAACGGCTTGCCGGACAGGTTGATTAGCGGTCATTTGTGAGACTTGCAGCATCCGGCACTATGGGCTCTCAGCAGCCATCAGATACGGTGCAGCATCTTCTCAATCTTCGATTGGGCCGGCAACAGGTCCGGCCCATAGGAGACACTCGACAGGTTGCTGTCATTCTGCGGTCGCAGCCCGCATTGTTGTCGTTCACTGCGTAAGAAAATTCAGTGCATGTTCAATTTTTCACAGCTCGCGACGAAACGGACATTCCTCGTAGTCGCATCAATTTTCGCTTTAGGCTATGCCGCGTTGTTTTGATGCAGCAAGCGGCGTTTCTGGATTGTCTGGTGTTTGATCTCCTTTCTTTGTCTGAGGATGGTTTCGGCCCTGGCCCCAATGGCTCATCCCGGCAGACCTGCCTTCCGCAAGGCTTCAACGACAAGCGTGCGATCCTCACCACGCCGAAACGAATTTATTAGTTGTGTGCGGTCGAGGCGAAAGTCTGGGTATTCGCCAAGCAACGACTGTGCCTCTGTCTTTGCTTCCTCAACCTGATCGGATCCTACCAAGTTGAGTATCCGGTAAAGTCTTGTGATGGTCTGCCCGCCCTCGCTGCTTGCCAGGATCTTGAGTGCGTCGTCACTGCGATCGTGTAGGAAATAAGCAAGCGATAAGTAATTTTTGAAGACATCAGGCGCATACTGATTTGTTGCAAATGCACGTTCAAGATGGACCAAGGCCTGTTCCGGCTCACCATTCCACAACCGCGCAAGGCCAAGTGCGATCATCATGTCGCTATGATATGGGTTTAACTCGTAGGCCCGTTCGGCATGGGCCACGCCTTTTGCGTAATCGCTTTCGAAATAGCGCAGGCGGCTCATAAGCCGGTGAATGTGAGCGGAACGCGGATAGCGGCGCATTAGATCGATCATTTCGTTGAGGGTGAACTCGAGTGCATCTGCTCGCGTTGACGGCCAGCCGCCGGCCAGTTCTATGGCATATGTCCAGCAAAGGCAGAGCTTGGGCCAAAGCCCCTTGGGATCTGATTGCAATACGTTCTCGAAGTGGCCTCTGGCGACTTCGTTGTCTTTGGGATTGACCCGGTGAAGGAGCTGAAGACCGCGTACAACCTGCTCATGAGGCGAGAGCTCGGAATCCGGTTTCTCGGCAATCGCCTTCGCCTGCTCCTCACCGACCGCATCGCTCATTGTGGATGCGACCAACGCGGTGATGTCATCCTGAAGCTCAAAGACATCATCAAGGCTGCGGTCGAGTGTGTCGGACCAAACCCGTTGACCATTGGAGACTTTCACAAGCTGCACACTTATGCGTGCCTTTTGAACCGCAACCTGTACCATGCCTTCTAGCGCGAATTCGGCTCCAAGCCGACGACTGGCTTCGAGAGCTCCGGAGTTTGCGATGGCCTGCTTCGCACTACTGGGGTCTATGAGTTCGAACTCCTCAAAATGGGCAAGCGCCGAGCCCAGGGTTTCAGTCAGCCCTGAGGCCAGGCTTTCTGCGTCAATGCTGGCACCCTGGTGTCGAAACGGTGAAAGGAGAACGGTGGGAGGCTTCCAGGTCGAATTTGAATCGTTGCGTCGTCGTGCTGCCATTTGCAGTTTATCGGGGAAAGCGCGTACACCGGATGTCAGGCGATACACACGCACCGGTTCAGCTACATTTTTTAGGTGCTTGGCACCAAGATCCTCAAACTGTGCCTCAACTTTTCCTTTCGATTGACGCCATGCATCCTCGGAAAGACAAATTCCACCCGGTTTCGCAAGTGCCTCCAGGCGGGCAGCGACGTTGATCCCTTCACCAAACAAGTCATCATCCTCGACAATTACGTCACCCAAGTTGATGCCTATGCGAAACACCAGCGGGCCTTCCATTTGGTCCTGCCATTCAATCGCGCATTGCACGGCTGAAACAACGCTTGGAAATTCAACGAGATATCCATCTCCCATCTTCTTGACGATGCTTCCGAAATATTTTGCGACGGTGGGTTGGATCAACTTTCTCTCGCAATTCTTCAGATGAGCAAGCGTACCTGCTTCGTCTTCGCCCATCATGTTCGAATAGCCAACGACGTCAGCGGCCAGAATGGCCGCAAGTCGCCGCTTCGGTTTGCTGTTTTCCATGAACCTCAGATTAGCCCAGGGTTAAGCTCAAGGCTATGTCTCAGGCGACAAGCGGACGCCACAATCTCAGCACCGTTGAAGCGAAACTTCTAAGCCAGCAAATATCGCATCGCTTTGAAGGCATGCTCGGGGCTCAAAACAGATGATTTCTTCAACTCGCGTCAGCGGAATGCTGCGGCCCTTTCCGGACCTTGGCCGACCGTTCAAGTTTCTGCGGCCGCAGCCCGCATACCGGACATTCGCCGCGACGGCAAAGTCAACCGCATCTAGAACTCACAGTTCGCGGAACAAAACGGACCTACGCTCAGCGCAGACCAATGACCGCATTCCCGGGGCTTTGACCGGAACCAGAGCTCAAATTGACATGAGCCATTTCCTGAAAATTCTCACCGTGACCCGCTTCTGATCGCCGGGGCGGCAGACGAAGTAGAGCCCACGTACCAATGGAACACGGCTTTCATCGATGCGGATCAACCGACCAAGTTTCAAATCCCTCTCTGCTAGAAGATTTCTTGCCAGTGCCACGCCTTGCTCATCTATCGCGGCCTCCAACAGAACTGCACTGTCCACGTACTTGATGCTTTGCGAATTGATCCTATCAGCGTTCAGACCGACTTGAGCAGCCCAGTTTTCCCATCCGACGTTGAATGCATCGTGCAATAGTGGGAGATCAGCCACGTCCTCGGCGCGCATTGGTAGCCGTGTTTGCCCGACAAGGGACGGCGCGGCCACGACAATCAATTCCTCTAGCCTTATTTGCTCATGATACAGCCCGTCCCAACCGGGCTCCCCAAACCGCAGGGCGACATCAACTTCGGACGTATCGAAATCCACAAAGGCATCATTTGTGTCCAGCAATAATGCGATACCCGGATGTTCATGCTGAAACGAGCTTAGTAACGGAACAAGCCATTTAGGACCGCTGCCGCTGCCATGCCACCCATTCCCGAGCCTATGACGATCGCGTCCCAATCAGTGTTCTCAGTCTCCGACATGCTTAATCTCCGTTGGTTGACTAGGAACGATGTCCCAGACCTCTTGAATTCGCCCCTCGACAACGCGCCAGACGACAACGACGTCCACGGTGATGATCTGAGCTTCGAGGGTCAGCGTGTTGCGAGACTGGACAACGACCAGTTCCGGCCCCACGGGCGTGGCCGAAACGGGCTCTATCTGGAAAGTCCCTTGGGATTTCTCTGCGAGATTGGCAAAAAAGGTGCTTATGCCTGCCGGTCCCACATAGTCGCCGTTCAAGTCCGGCAGATTGGGGTTGGAGTAGTGCCAGACGGCATCTTCGGCGAAGAGATGCGCAGAGGATGCTATGTTTCTGGTATCAAGCTGCTGCAGAACAGCCAAAGCGGGATGATCTTCAGTCATGTCTGCAGACTTTCAGGTTCGTGTGCAACACCTGTCGCTTGATCAATGAACTCTGACGCGCCGAAATCATGCGAAGGAACGATCGCGAGATTAGGCAGGCGCTCTTGTAGCTTCCGAACCTTGGCATAGGACGCCAGCAGTGTGGGACCGTCGCCAACACCGGGGACCACATCTTTCTCCATCAACGATGCTTCGTAAGTGACGTCAGCAACAAGCAGGATCGGATCCCAACCCTCCTGCCGGATCAACATAGACATCGAGCCCTTGGTATGGCCGGGCGTTGGCAACAAGATCATGGAGCCGTCACCGACCACGTCATGGATGCCTTCGAAGCCATCAAACAGGGGGTCGTCTGTGGGCACAAACGAAATCTGCTGCCACTTCGCGGATGGGATTTCGATGTGCTCTCGCAGGATCCAGTCCTGTTCCGGGTGTGGCTCCGACAGGATCGACCATTCCTCCGCGCTCACCAGCAGGTCAGCCTGCGGGATGTGTTGAATACCCCCGACGTGGTCAAAATGCAGGTGCGAAATGATCGCCGTCTTGATCTCCTCCGGCGCAACGTCGGATTTGCGAAGGACATGATCGATGCGGTCCTCCGCAGTCAGGTGCAGCCGAAAGATGCGCGGCAGCAAAAAACGCCCGATGGCCTGTTTGATATAACTGCGGTCCAATTGAACGGCGGGGTCAATTCCCGTGTCAAACAGCACCAAACCGTCCTGATGGGAAATCAGGAAGGCCTGGAGCGGCAGCTTCACCCAGCGCCGCCCGAAGAACACCCACCAAAGCTTGGGCAATGGACTGCCGTGCCGGTGTTCCCAGTGCTGTTCCGCGCGCCCGCAATCGAGAACCTGCACGGACCTGATGAGTGCGTCAGAGCTGTGATCGGTTCGTTCTTTTTCCGTCGGTTTTGTGTACAAAAGAGGCTCCCCTCAAGGGATCATTCGGACACATCTCAAATTGTTCGCTGGCTTGGATGAGCGTAGAGATCCGATACCACGACAGACTCTAGTACAAGCAGAGACTGGCAGATTTGATCTCTCTCAAAGCAGTAATTCGCAGTCATGGGAGCAAATGTAACAATGGGCTCCAAGCGGACCTTAGCTGCGCGGTGCCTGACGGCCCGGGCGGAGATCATGCGAAGGCTCGCCGAAAGGGCCTAATTTAGACTCCCATGTGGGCTGGGTGTGGGCTGGAGCACACAAGGCTCTTAGCCCCCATCGCGTAAGTAATTGATTTTATTGGTCGGAGTGAGAGGATTCGAACCTCCGACCCCTGCCTCCCGAAGACAGTGCTCTACCAGGCTGAGCTACACTCCGACCGTGGCGGGTGATCTATACGCGGTGCTGCTGATGCGCAAGAGGTTTTTGTAATGGGGACACCCGGATCACTCGGTCTCAAAAATCGAAAAGAATTTGGGCGGAACCCGATTTGGCAATCACGACAAGGGATCGGTTTTGTACAGGCGAATTTTGGTTCCTCCATGGTCCACTACCGGTCCTGGTGCCAGCAATGGCAGGCGTGTGGCCCGAGCAAGCCCGGGGGCGCTGGTGATTACGCCTACGCGCCATCCCCTGAACCGGTTCATCAGGGTTTTTCCCATGGCACCATAGACTGAACGCAAGCGTTTTTCGTCACCAATTCGCGCTCCATATGGCGGGTTGACAATGACCAGCCCCGCAGGACCCTCGGGTGGTTTGATGTCGCTGACGGAATGCTGTCGAAACCGTGTCCAAGCACCGACTTGTGCCCTTTCAGCATTGGCGGTCGCAGCATCAATTGCGCCGGTGTTGCGATCCGAGCCGTAGAAGGTAAGGGCACAGTCTGCCGTATTCGTTTCTCTTCGCATCTTTTGCCACTGATCAGGATCAAAACCCGCCAGTTCTTCGAATGCAAAACTACGGGAGCGGCCAGGACGCAGACCCAGAGCGATCTCGGCGGCCTCGATCACGAATGTGCCTGACCCGCACATCGGGTCCAGTACGGGTTCGTCGCCCGAGTAGCCGCACTCTCTCAGGAACATTGCGGCCATTGTTTCTCGCATCGGAGCCTTGGCAATGGCTTCCTTGTGGCCGCGCTTGTGCAATAGCTCGCCAGAACTGTCGACGGAGATCGTGCAAATGTCTTTCTCGATTCGGAGCAAGACCCGAAGCCCTGCGTCGGATGAAATCGGAGCGCCCAATGTTTCGGATATTGCCCGCTCGATCCTCTGACGTGCTGCACCCGCATGATAAATTCTGGATTTGCGGCTGGTGGCCTCCACCTTGATCGGCACGTCAGGACGCAAGACATCACCCCAAGGGAATTTGCGTGCACGTTTGTCCAATTGGGCAAGATGCACAGCGGGGAAACTGCCGAGTCGCACCAGAACCTTGTTGGCGCCTCGCAGCATCAGGTTGGCACGCCAGACCTCGGGCCACGACCCCCGGCATGACACGCCACCTGGTACGGTTCTGACCCCTGCGAATCCGTTCGATTGCGCCTCGTCACCGAGAGGTGCTTCAAGGCCTGGGGTGGCAACCAGAAAGATTTCCAAATCTGTGTCTTTTTCCATTCCGGTTGCTTACACTGGAACTTGGGAGGGCGCGACATACAATTGTATGCTTCGGATTCGGTAGGTTTGATCGGTAAATTGCAGGATTGTGTGGTTCATTCTTAACTTTTGGCGGTAACAGGTTTGCGTTTGTGAACTTCCCCGCGTAAAGGGTCCTTGATCGGAAATACGCCTGCGGATTTTGGACCGTTTTCGACGCTTTTGCGACGGAGGTTCGAGAAAACCGCGCTATTGCATGACCCCGAAAGGGTGTTGGCAGAGCTGGCGCAGAAAAGAGGCTTGGAAGAACGTAGCAACATGCAAACTTTCAAACTGAAAAAAGGGCTGGATCTGCCAGTGGCAGGCGCTCCTGACCAGACCATTCACCCGGGCCCGGAATACTCGACCGTAGGCGTCTTGGGCGGTGACTACATCGGCCTGAAACCCAAGATGCTTGTGCAGGAAGGCGACAGTGTTGCGCGTGGCGCGCCGCTGTTTTGTCACAAGGATGCACCTGACGCGATGATGGTCGCACCGGTCAGTGGCAGGGTCGTCGCGATCAACCGTGGTGCCCGCCGGGTGCTGCAAAGCGTTGTGATCGAAGTGTCCGACGTCAATGACGCTGGTATGGATTTCTCGGGCGTAGGGGATGCTGAAAGCGCTGAAGGCGTGACCGCCAAACTGTGCGCTGCCGGTCTGTGGACGTCGTTCCGTACGCGGCCCTATTCAAAAATGCCGGAGCCCGGCGTCAAACCGGATGCAATTTTTGTCACCGCAATGGATAGTGATCCGCTGGCTGCGGATGTTGCCTTGATCCTTGCGGAGGCACCGGAAGCATTTGCTGCCGGGTTGGCCGCGGTCACCACGCTGACCGAGGGTAAAACCTATCTTTGCCAAAAGGAAGGCGACGCAATACCCGGCACAGATGTCGCCGGTGTCGAAACTGCATCTTTCGAAGGCCCGCATCCATCAGGGCTGGCTGGAACGCATATTCACTTCCTCGAACCTCTTGCAGGTGACAAGCAGGTCTGGACCATCGGGTATCAGGACGTCATCGCCATTGGCCGCTTGATGCTGACCGGCCATCTGGATCCGAATATAGTGATTGCTTTGACGGGGCCCGGTGCGCGTCAACCGCGTTTGATCCGTACCGTGATGGGCGCATCAACTGACGATCTGACCCGCGACGAAGTCAATTTGGACGGCACACCTCGGATCATTTCGGGTTCGATCCTGTCGGGCCGACACGCTGATGGCCCGACTGCTTATCTGGGCCGGTTTGCACGTCAGATCAGCATTATCCGTGAAGACCCCGATCAAATCCCATTGGGCTGGATTCGTCCGATGCCGTCGAAATACTCGGTCCAGCCTGTATTGGGTTCTGCATTTGCCAAGAAGCTGTATGCGTTCACATCCAACCTGAACGGCGGTCGTCGCGCCATGGTGCCGACAGGTGTTTTCGAAGAACTGATGCCGCAGGACTATTTGCCCACTCAATTGCTGCGGGCACTGCTTGTAATGGATACGGACACGGCCCAGTCTCTGGGCGCGCTGGAGCTGGATGAAGAAGATTTGGGTCTTGTGGGCTTCGCCTGTCCTGCGAAATATGAATACGGGCTGGCGCTACGCGATTGCCTGACCAAGATTGAAAAGGAGGGCTGATCCAAATGGGTTTGCGCAGCTTCTTCGATCGGATCGAGCCGAACTTTACCAAGGGCGGCAAGTACGAGAAGCTTTTTCCCATCTACGAGATGGTGGAAAGCTTTATCTACACTCCGAAAACTGTGACCACCGTTGCCCCTCATGCGCGGTCTTACGTGGATATGAAGCGGATCATGACCTACGTCGTGATCGCGACGATCCCCTGTATCTTATGGGGGATGTGGAACACCGGTTATCAGGCCAATTCAGCCATTGCTGAGCTTGGGTCGGACTCGGCTACCGGCTGGCGGATCGCGATTTTGCAGGTATTTGGCATTTCGCTGAACCCGGACAGCATTTTTGCCAATGTCATGCACGGGCTGATGTACTTCTTGCCGATATATATCGTCACGCTGGTGGCAGGCGGCATCTTCGAGGTCATTTTCGCGACCGTTCGCGGGCATGAGGTGAACGAAGGTTTCCTTGTTACATCAATGCTGTACACGCTGATCATGCCTGCAACCGCGCCCCTTTGGCAGGTCGCATTGGGCATCATCTTCGGTGTTGTGATCGGCAAGGAAGTGTTCGGTGGAACGGGTAAGAACTTCCTCAACCCGGCATTGGTTGGACGGGCCTTTTTGTACTTTGCTTACCCCGCGCAGATGTCGGGCGATGCGGTTTGGACCCCGGTTGACGGGTTTTCGGGCGCGACGGCTCTGGCGATATCGGCTGCTGACGGCGTGCAGGCACTGGCTGCTGACGGCATCACGTGGTCGAGCGCGTTCTTCGGCCAAATCCAGGGCAGTTTTGGCGAGACATCGACACTGGCCTGCATGATCGGTCTGGCTTTCCTTTTGATGACCAAGATCGCCAATTACCGCCTGATTGTGGGCTGTCTGGCGGGCACCATCGGCTTTACCCTGGTGCTGAACCTGATCGGATCGGACACGAACCCGATGTTCGCGATGCCATGGTACTGGCATATCGTGTTGGGAGGCTACGCTTTCGGTCTGGCCTTTATGGTGACGGAACCGGTTTCGGCCAGCCACACCAATGTGGGTCGCTATGTCTACGGCGCGCTGATCGGTGTGATGGTCGTGATGATACGTGTGATCAATCCGGCTTTCCCCGAAGGCATGATGCTGGCAATCCTGTTCGGGAACGTTTTCGCACCGCTGATCGACTATTTCGTCGTGCAAGCCAACATCAAACGGAGGGCGCGTCGCCATGTCTGATACGCAATCCCCAGAACCTAAAGGCGCACTGGCTAAGTTCCTGGCGGCCTCGCCGGATTCGGTTGGCAAAACGATCTTCGTCGCCGTTGCCGTCTGTCTGGTCGCCTCGATGGTAGTGTCCGCGGCCGCAGTCAGTCTGCGCCCGGTGCAAGAGGCCAACCGCCTGAAGGACAAACAGGTGAACGTTCTGCAAGTTGCGGGCGTGTTCGAGCCCGGCATCGACGTAACAGAGGCTTTTGCCGCGTTCGAACCACATGTGTTGGAACTGTCCACCGGTGCGTTCGTCGATGATCAGTTTGATCCGACCACGTTTGACGACATCGCCGCCGCCAGCGATCCAGAGCTGAGCGTCGCGCTGGACAGCGACCCCGCCGGTATCGGACGCAAATCCAAGTACCGCGTTATATATCTGCTGCGCGATGACGCAGGAGAACTGGACAAGGTGATCCTGCCTCTGCACGGCTATGGTCTATGGTCGACGCTCTATGGTTTTATCGCGCTTGAGAATAACGGCAACGATATCTACGGCCTGCAATTCTATCAGCATGGTGAAACACCGGGCCTTGGGGCCGAAGTGGACAACCCACGCTGGAAAGCACTGTGGAACGGTAAAAAGCTGCGCGACGAAGCAGGTGAATTGCAAATCACCGTTGCCAAATCGCAGCCCTCAGCCGGACCAGATTTCTATGTCGATGCGTTGGCGGGAGCCACGCTGACGTCGGTCGGTGTCGATAACCTTGTGAAATTCTGGATGGGCGATGCGGGCTATGGTCCCTTCCTGGCCAAACTGCAAGCAGGAGAGATTTGATGTCCCAGACCAAAAAAGAGATGCTGGTCGACCCGCTTGTCGACAACAACCCGATTACCCTGCAGGTGCTTGGCATCTGTTCGGCACTGGCGGTGACATCATCGCTGCAAGTGTCGTTCGTGATGGCGCTCGCGGTGACATTTGTGACATCTTTCTCGTCCTTCTTCATCTCATGCCTGCGAAACCAGATCCCGGGTTCGATCCGGATCATCGTGCAGATGGTCATCATTGCTTCGCTGGTTATTCTAGTGGATCAGGTCCTCAAGGCTTACGCCTTCGAGATTTCGAAAACACTGTCGGTTTTTGTCGGCCTGATCATCACCAACTGTATCGTGATGGGCCGCGCCGAGGCGTTTGCGATGAAGAATCCCCCGGTTGCGTCCTTCATCGACGGGATGGGCAACGGAATGGGCTATGGCCTGATCCTGCTGCTGGTCGGCTTCATTCGCGAGCTGTTTGGGGCAGGGTCGCTGTTTGGAATCACGATTCTGGAAACCGTCAACAACGGCGGCTGGTACGTGCCCAACGGCATGCTGCTGTTGCCGCCTTCGGCGTTCTTCATCATCGGTCTGATCATCTGGGCCTTCCGCACCTGGAAGCCGAACCAGGTGGAAGAGCGTGAATACAAAATTCAGCAGGTAGAGGCCCACTGATGGAAGGTCTGATCTCACTGGCCGTAAAGGCCATCTTTGTCGAAAACCTTGCGCTCAGCTTTTTCCTTGGCATGTGCACTTTCATCGCCGTGTCCAAGAAAATTTCAACCGCGCTGGGTCTGGGTATTTCGGTCATGGTTGTTCAGGCCATCACCGTACCTGCCAACAACCTGTTGCTGAACTATCTGCTCAAGCCGGGCGCGCTGGCCTGGGCAGGGTTCCCGGATGTGGACCTGACCTTCCTTGGCCTGATCTCCTATATCGGTGTGATCGCGGCGATGGTGCAGATACTTGAGATGGTTTTGGATAAGTACTTCCCACCGCTTTACAATGCGCTGGGGATCTTCCTGCCGCTGATCACAGTAAACTGCGCCATCCTTGGCGGGTCTCTGTTCATGGTGGAGCGTGATTACAACTTTGCCGAGGCGGCGACTTATGGCTTGTCTTCCGGTTTTGGCTGGGCACTGGCAATCACGGCAATGGCCGGAGTTCGGGAAAAGCTGAAATATTCGGACATCCCCGATGGCCTGCAAGGTCTTGGCATTACCTTCATTACCGCAGGTCTGATGGCCATGGCCTTCATGTCCTTCTCAGGCGTGAAACTGTAAGGGGGCGTTGATGGAAACCTTTACCCTAGGCGTAGCTCTTTTCACCTTAATCGTTCTGGCATTGGTGGCCATCATCATGGCCGCACGATCCAAGCTGGTTTCGACTGGCAACGTCAACATCACGATCAACGGCGAAAAGACCATTTCCGTTCCAGCAGGTGGCAAGCTGTTACAGACACTGGCTGCCGAGAAGCTCTTTGTTCCTTCGGCCTGCGGTGGCGGCGGCACCTGTGCGCAATGTCGAGTGCGGGTGCATTCGGGGGGCGGGTCGATCCTGCCAACCGAAGAAAGCCATATCACGAAACGCGAAGCGTCGTGTGGTGATCGCCTGTCTTGTCAGGTTGCCGTCAAGCAGGACATGGACATCGAAGTTCCGGAAGAAGTTTTCGGCGTTAAGAAATGGGAATGTACCGTTCGTTCGAACGAGAACGTAGCGACCTTTATCAAAGCGCTGACCCTGGACCTTCCGGAAGGTGAGGATGTGAACTTCCGCGCTGGTGGCTACATCCAGATCGAAGCTCCGGCGCACCAGTTGAAATACACCGATTTCGACGTGGAAGAGGAATATCGTGAGGATTGGGATCGCTTCAATCTGTGGCAGTACGACTCGGTCGTTAATGAGCCGATCGAACGCGCCTATTCGATGGCCAACTATCCAGATGAAAAAGGCATGATCATGCTGAACGTCCGCGTCGCCTCGCCCCCTCCGGGCTCAGAGGGTATTCCGGCGGGTCAGATGTCGTCTTACATCTTCAACTTGAAACCGGGTGACAAGGTGACAATCTCGGGTCCGTTTGGTGAGTTCTTCGCCCGCGAAACCCAAAAAGAGATGGTGTTTATCGGCGGTGGCGCGGGCATGGCGCCGATGCGCAGCCACATCTTTGACCAGCTTAAGCGTTTGGAAAACCGTGATCGCAAGATCAGCTTCTGGTACGGTGCGCGGTCGAAGAAAGAGATGTTCTTTGTTGAAGATTTCGACCAATTGGCCGAAGAGTTCGACAATTTCGATTGGCACGTCGCCTTGTCGGACGCACAGCCCGAGGATGACTGGAAAGGCTATACTGGCTTCATCCATAACGTTCTGTTTGAAGAGTACCTCAAGAACCACCCAGCGCCCGAGGATTGCGAATACTACATGTGTGGTCCGCCAATCATGAACCAATCGGTCATCAACATGCTGCTGGATCTGGGCGTGGACCGTGAAGACATCATGCTCGACGATTTTGGTGGGTAAGAAACAAAGAAAAACCGGCGTTGAACACGCCGGTTTTTTCAATTGGCGGCTGGCCCGCGCTATTTTCCGTAATAGTCCCGATACCACGCGACGAATTGAGCGATACCGTCACTCAGCTCTGTCTGTGGACGATAGTTCGTCAGTCGTTGTAGCAGTCTGTTGTCAGCCCAAGTGGCGTAAACATCACCCAACTGCATCGGCATGAAATTCTTCACGGCTTTCTTTCCTACGGCCTGCTCGATGGCTTCGATGAAATCCATCAGACGCACTTTGTCTCCGTTGCCGATGTTTACGACGCGGTAGGGCGCGACGGGTGACAGGCTGTCACCGTCCACGATGTCATCACGACTGGCTGGCCGCACCGGAGGCACGTCGATCAGCAATCTGATCCCGCGCACAAGGTCTTCGACATGCGTGAAGTCCCGATACATGTCACCGTGATTGTAGATATCGATCGGGCGGCCATCCAGGATGGCGGCAACAAATTTGAAATACGCCAGATCGGGCCGTCCCCAAGTGCCGTAGACAGTGAAGAACCGGAACATTGTCGTCGGTAAGTCCCACAGATGCGCGTAGGAATGCCCCATCGCCTCATTCGCCTTCTTTGTCGCGGAATAGATGGTCAGTTGGGTGTCGGCTTTTTCCGTCTCGGTGAACGGCATCTCTTCGTTGGCACCGTATATCGATGAGGTCGATGCCATCAAAAGATGTTCCACCTTATGCTGACGCGCAATTTCCATCACGTTGAAAGTTCCAACGACGTTTGATTCAATATAGCTGCGGGGGTGTTCCAAACTGTGTCTAACACCGGCTTGAGCCGCCAGATGAACAATGACATCCGGCTGAAATTCTTCGGCGACCTGCAACAGCCGATCATAGTTTTCCAACCGATCCTCGGTTGCCGTAAAGCCGGGTGTCTGAAGCAGAATTTGATGGCGACGCTGCTTCAGGACCACGTCATAATAATCCGTCATCCCGTCGTAGCCATGCACGCGGTACCCTTCCTCCAACAACAGTTTCGCCAGATGGAACCCGATGAACCCCGCAGAGCCCGTAATCAAAACCCGTTTCATAGAACCCTCAATACGCCCTGAATGACTATTGCTGATCAAAAGACTTTGTCCCTGGTATCGGGGCAAATACTTTTGACCACTTCGAAAGTCATATCGGACATCCCGACGTCATTGGTCAACTCTTTGCCGATTCAATCAGTTGTTCATTGCCGCCAATTGACGAGAAGGATAGGGATCAACGTGCATGATTACGAACTGGATCAGACGGCGGTTCGACCGCGCACCGGGGCAGACAACGGATACAGTGCCTTGCGACATCGCTCCGGCTGCGAAAGTGACGGCCGTGGGCGATATTCATGGTCGTCTGGACTTGCTGCAGGCGTTGTTGCCCAGGCTGGACGATCAGTGCTCGCTAGTTTTTGTCGGCGACTACATCGATCGGGGGCCGTACAGCGCACAGGTGTTGCACCATCTGCGTCACCTGAGCGAGACGTCAGAAGGTCGTGTTCACTGTCTTCTTGGGAACCACGAAGAAATGCTATTGCGATTTCTGGATGTGCCGGAATGCAATGCCCGGCTCTGGTTTCAAAACGGGGGCGTGCAAACGCTGGCGTCTTTCGGGCTAAAACCGCCTGAAAATGCCAATAAAAACCAGCAGGTTCAAAAGTTGGCGGATGACCTTCGCCTGAAGATGGGAGAAAGCCTGCTCAACTGGCTTGCCGATCGGCCCCTGACCTGGACCAGCGGCAACGTCACATTTGTTCATGCGGCCCTGGACCCCCGACAGCCGGTTGAGGTCCAGGAACCACAGATTTGCCTCTGGGGGCATCCCATGTTTCCCAGGCTCGCACGCAGCGATGGCCAATGGGTGGTGCATGGCCACACCATCGTAGACCTTCCCCGGGTCAAGAACCGGGTGGTGTCTCTTGACACAGGAGCTTTCGCTTCGGGTCGTTTGACAGCCGCCGAGATCAACACCGGCTGCGTTCGGTTCACCTCAACCGTTTGAACAATGGACGATTAACCGACGATCATTTGCTTCATGCGAAGGGCTTCGTATTCCAGCTCTTTCAGGCGGAAGTGGACAACGTCTCCGATCGTGATAACGCCGCATAAATTACCGTCGCGCAGCACCGGCATATGGCGAAAACGGCCTTCGGTCATTGTTTTCAGGACTTCATTCAGCAGATCATCCGGTGTGCAGGTCTTTACGTCCTTGGTCATCAGGTCTTCGACCGATTGCGGCAGGGTCTGGCCGGGTGTATCCGCCATCCGCCGGACAATGTCCCGTTCTGACAAAATCCCCTGCAACTCCCCGTTCTGATCCGTCACAAGTACAGCGCCGATCCGTTTTTCCTTCAGCGTGTTGACCACAGAATGAATGGTGTCGTTTGGGCGCACCGAAAAAACCGCGTCCCCTTTACCTTCAAGCAGCTTGGCCACAATTGTCTGCGAGTGCGACAGGTTCGATTCCGCTGACTGGCTGTACGTCGTCTTGTCAGCCTTGTCGCCGCGCGAGGGCGACTGGTAAGAGGTTGGAGCCATGGGCAATCTCCTTGTGGTTCTTGCAAAGTCTTTCCCTTTCACCTTAGCGCAGCTAAACGACCTGTATAGGGTGCAATTGCGCGGATCGGTAAAAACGCGGGCCCGGAAAGGACGTTTAAGCTATTGAGTGAACTCTATCTTACTCCACCCATAGCGGCATTGATCTTCTTTGCGGTTGTCGTATGCGGCCACAATTTTCGCATGGCGTGGAAACAACAGCCGCCGGGTTGGCAAAAACGTGCGTGGTTCTTTGGCGTGCCGGCGGGGGTCGGCCTGTTGGTGCTGGGATTCCTGCCGCTAAAGATGTGATCGCAGTTTGACTCTGGCCGGGGCCACTGGCATATGCCGGGCACAGAATTTCCCGGAGATCGACCGATGCGTCTTATGCCTTTACTGGCCGTTGCCACCCTCCTTTCCGGCTGTCTGTTCGACAAGGAACCCGAGGTGGTTCGTCTGTCGGGCGAAACAATGGGCACGACCTTCAATATTACCGCGATCGGTGAAGATATTGATGAGGCCGCATTGGCCGCCGCGGTCGAAGAGACGCTGGCCGAGGTCAACGCCAAGATGTCCAACTGGGATCCAAAGTCCGAGGTTTCCGTTTTTTCGGCTTCAACCAGCACAGCCCCGATTCCGGTTTCAGACGAACTCGCGCTGGTCCTTTCGGCAGCCAATGACGTGCACGAAAAAACCGGTGGGACCTTTGACGTAACTCTGGGCCCGCTGATCGAACTTTGGGGCTTTGGCCCGCGCAAGCCCGAGGATCCGGTGCCATCGGATGCCGAAATCGAGGCCGCGTTAAGCGGCGTCGGGCAAGCCAGTTTGCTGACGCTCAACACCGAATCTGGCACTCTGTCAAAATCTGATCCGCAAGTGGGCATCAACCTGTCGGCGATTGCGAAGGGCTATGGCATCGATGCGGTTGCCGGCGCTTTGCAGGATGCCGGTATCGACGATTACCTTGTCGAGATCGGCGGTGATCTTGTCGCCAAGGGAAAGAATGAGCAGGGCGAAGCCTGGCGCATTGGCATCGAAAAGCCTGAAACGGGCACTCAGAGCATTCAATTGATCGTTTCCCTGGATGATCGTGGCATGGCCAGCTCGGGTGATTACAAGAATTTCTTCGAACAGGACGGTGTGCGTTATTCGCATATCATCGATCCGACCACGGGACGCCCGATCACACATCGCACGACCTCTGTCACGGTTCTGGCGGGAAACGCTATGTTGGCGGATGCCTGGGCAACGGCCATGCTGGCTTTGGGTCAGGAGAAGGGAATGGACATTGCGGAAAAGCATAAACTTGCCGTGTACTTCATTTCGCGGGATGTGACAGGCGGCGAAGATGCCTATATTACGTCGCACAGCACCGCGTTCAAAGACGCTTTGGGAACCAACTGACAGGCAGGGACCAAGATGAGCACTTTTATTCTGGCATTTATTCTGCTGGCACTTGTCATGGTCGGTATGTCTTTGGGTGTCATACTGATGGGTAAGACCATCAAGGGCAGCTGTGGTGGCCTGAACGCGATTTCGGGCGCTGATAAGTGCGTTGTGTGCCAAAAAGATGTCGACCCGGACAGCCCGCTGCGCGACCAATTGCAATGCAAACGTGCCAGGAAGATGCTGGAACAAATGGAACAGCAGACCTGAAGCAAGTTTTTCTTCGCTCTGCGGGCGGAAATGGCTAACTAGGTCCCCATGACTTCCGGAGAGGCGTCGCGTTGGCCAAGGCAAAGAATATCCTGTTCATCATGTTCGACCAGCTGCGCTGGGATTATCTGAGCTGTTATGGGCATCCACATCTGCACACTCCGAATATCGATCGTCTGGCCGCGCGCGGTGTCCGCTTTGACCGCGCCTATATCCAGTCGCCGATTTGCGGCAGTTCACGTATGTCGACCTATACCGGACGATATGTGCATTCCCATGGTGCATCATGGAACAACATCCCTCTGAAAGTGGGCGAGATCACGCTGGGCGACCACCTGCGCAAAACGGGAATGGATTGCTGGCTTGTTGGCAAGACACATATGGCCGCGGATGCCGAGGGGATGGCCCGTCTTGGGCTGGAGCCCGACAGCGTCATCGGTGCCCGCGTGGCGGAATGCGGGTTTGACGTGTTCGAACGCGATGACGGGTTGCGTGCCGAGGGTCCGGATGGGTTCTATGATCCGGACGGGGCAAAGAAATACAACCAATACCTTGCAGACAAGGGATACGAGAGCGACAACCCCTGGCATGACTTTGCCAATTCCGGTCTGGATGCCGATGGCAATGTTCTGTCAGGCTGGTTCCTGAAGAATTCATCCGAGCCTGCAAACATTGCAGAAGAGGACAGTGAAACTCCATATCTGACGACCCGTGGGATCGAGTTCATGGAAAGCCATGAAGGACCGTGGTGCTGTCACCTCAGTTATATCAAGCCACACTGGCCTTACGTTGTGCCAGAACCTTACGCTTCGATGTATGGACCAGAGCATGTTGTGCCCGTGGTCCGCTCTGAGGGCGAGCGAATGACTGCACACCCCGTCCTGAAGGCCTTTATGGACACCAAGGTCGGGCAGGCATTTTCGCGTCAGGATGTCCGCGAGGCGGTGATCCCGGCTTATATGGGGCTGATCAAACAAGCTGATGACCAGATGGGTCGCCTGTTCGACTGGATGGAGAAAACCGGGCGGATGGACGACACGATGATCGTGTTGACCTCAGACCATGGCGACTTTCTGGGCGACCACTGGATGGGTGAAAAGACGTTCTTCCACGATGCCTCAACCAAAGTGCCGCTGATTATTTATGATCCGTCACCTGAAGCAGACCTCACGCGCGGCACCACCTGCGACGCGCTGGTCGAGTCGATCGATCTGGCGCCAACGTTTCTGGAACAGGCAGGCGGTGAAAAAGCCGGTCATATTCTCGAGGGGTATTCTCTGCTGCCGATCCTGCATGGTCAGTCCGACAAAACGCCCCGAACGGTCGCAATCTGCGAGTACGACTATTCCGCGTCTCCGATCGCGCAGCGGCTGAACGCATCTGTTCGCGATGCGGTGATGTTCATGGTCGCGAATGAAAAGTGGAAGCTCATCCATTGCGAAGGTGGGTACAGGCCGATCCTGTTCGATCTGGAAAACGACCCGGATGAGCTGATCGATTTAGGTGACAGCGCGGACCATTCGGATGTTATCGCGCAGATGTATGATCACCTGTTCGCCTGGGCGCGGCGCACGTCTCAGCGCACTACCCGATCCGAACAGCAGTTGGTCGATATGCGGACGCGAAGTGGGGGTACAGGAATCATGATCGGTATTTACGACGAAAACGACACGCCGTTGGAACTGACGGTCAAGTATCGCGACCGCATGGCGCAGCCATACAAAAGCTACCTAAAAGATTAGTTTTGTCCGCGTTTTCATCGAACAAAACATGAGGCCCTTTAATTGAGTTGTTCAGGGGTTCGTTGTCTTCCAGCGGGAGACCTTGGGCGCCCGGCGGCTTGATTAATTCTGCGCAAATTGACGCAAAGACGGTTCACCCCTTGCCAGCCAGACGGTAGAAGATGACCCAAGAGCAGTAATCGGAGAATTTCAATGTCCACCCCCAAACCAGTTGTTCTGTGTATTCTTGATGGTTGGGGCCTGTCCGACGACAAGCATGCGAATGCGCCTTTACTGGCGAACACTCCGACCTTTGACGCGATCATGGCCAAGTTCCCGCACGCCACGCTGGTAACGCACGGCCCTGATGTGGGTTTGCCCAGCGGGCAGATGGGTAATTCCGAAGTAGGCCATACCAATATCGGCGCAGGTCGCGTTGTTGCCATGGATCTGGGTCAGATTGACCTGGCCATCGAAGACGGTTCATTTTTTGGCAATGAGGCCCTGCAGGCTTTTATTTCCAAGGTCAAAGCCTCCGGGGGGACGGCTCACCTTATGGGGTTGGTCTCGGACGGTGGTGTCCATGGGCATCTGAACCACATCATAGCTGCAACCAGGGCCATTACGGACGCCGGCGTTCCTGTCGCCCTTCATGCCGTTACCGACGGGCGCGATGTGGCCCCCAAATCTGCGCTGACCTATTTGTCCCGGTTGGAAGAGCGGCTGCCCGAGGGTGCCCGCGTTGTCACGGTGAGCGGTCGCTATTTCGCCATGGACCGCGACAATCGCTGGGAGCGGGTATCAGAAGCTTACGACGCGATGATCAACGGCAAGGGCAGGGCGGCCAACACTGCACATAGCGCCGTGGACCACGCCTACAACCAGTCTGAGTCTGACGAATTCATCACGCCAACCGTACTGGAAGGTTACGAAGGCGTCGTCGACGGAGATGGCTTCTTCTGTCTGAATTTCCGAGCAGATCGCGCTCGCGAAATTCTGCGCGCGATTGGTGAACCGGGCTTTGCAGAGTTCGAAACCGGGCCACGGCCAAAACTGTCGGCGCTGCTGGGTATGGTGGATTATTCGGACGGTCACAACGCATACATGACCACGGTTTTTCCGAAACGGGCGATTGAGAACACGCTCGGGGAATGGGTGGCCAAGCAGGGATTAGGTCAATTCCGGCTGGCTGAAACTGAAAAATACCCCCATGTAACCTTTTTCCTGAACGGGGGTAAGGAAACCCCGGAACAGGGTGAAGATCGCTGTATGCCCAAGTCACCTAAAGTCGCGACCTATGACTTGCAGCCCGAGATGTCCTCGGCTGAGGTCACAGCCAGGTTTGTCGAGGCGATTGAACAAGGGTATGACCTGATCGTGACCAATTACGCCAACCCTGATATGGTCGGGCATACCGGCGATCTGCAAGCTGCGATCAAGGCATGTGAGGCTGTCGATACAGGGTTGGCACAGGTCGTTGCTGCCTTGGAAAAGGCAGGCGGTGCAATGATCATCACCGCCGACCACGGAAACTGTGAAGTGATGGTTGATCCGGCAACCGGTGGTGCACATACGGCGCACACGCTGAACCCAGTGCCCGTTGTGTTGGTTGGCGGACCTGAAGGGGCGCGATTGCGTCAAGGTCGATTGTCTGATCTGGCGCCGACGCTGCTTGACTTGATGAACCTGCCCAAACCGCCAGAAATGACCGGAGAAAGCCTATTGTCATGAGGCTGACCGCCCTTGCACTATTTTTGCTGTCAACCTTGCAGGCTCTGGCCCAGACTGACTCATCCCAGGCTGCACTTGAAGCCGCAGAGATGCTGGAACAGGCGTCTATCTCTCTGACTGAAGCCGAAGGTGCCCGGGATCGGGTGCGCGCGTTGACCGAAACGATACAGGCCTATGAGGCCGGGCTAAGCGCGATGCGGAATGGTCTGCGCAAAGCTGCGACACGCGAAGCGCAACTGAGCGCGCAACTGAGGGTGCGCGAAAAGGATGTCAGGCAATTGCTTGGCGTTTTGCAGACCATTGAAACGACCGCCCCGCCGGTGCTGATGTTGCACCCTTCAGGCCCATTGGGCGCGGCGCGGGCCGGAATGATACTTTCTGAAGTCACGCCTGGTCTCAACGCAAAAGCGCAAGCGCTGGCACAGGACCTGAACGAAGTTCAGACACTGCGCCTTCTGCAGCAAAGCGCCTCGGAAACTCTGACAGAAGGACTGAGCGGTGTGCAAGAGGCCCGCACACGGTTGAGCGAAGCGATTGCCGACCGCACTGATTTGCCGCGTCGATTTGTTGAAGACCCGGTGCGCACGGCCATTCTGATATCATCCACCGAGACTCTGGATGGCTTCGCAAGCGGCCTGTCAGAAATCTCGGAAGGTGAGATCATGGAATCCGACGCAAGTGTCTTGGACCAGAAAGGGCAGATCGTGTTGCCAGTTCAAGGCGTCGTGCTTCGCAAGGCAGGTGAGCCGGACGCGACAGGGGTTACCCGCGCAGGTCTGGTTATCGGCACTCGTTCCCGTGCGCTTGTAACATCCCCAACCGCGGCCACGATCCGCTATCGCGGGCCATTGCTGGATCTGGGAAACCTAGTCATTCTGGAGCCGCAACCGGGCCTGTTGTTCGTGTTTTCGGGCTTGCAAGAGGTCTATGGTCAACCCGGGCAGGTGATCCCAAAAGGCACTCCGGTTGGCCTGATGCCGGGTGAAACGCCGGAAATCGGCGCAATATTGTCAACAAGCGGTGATGGCACTGGAACTGATCGCCCAGAAACGCTCTATATAGAGGTAAGAGAAGATAACAGCCCGGTGGACCCGGAAACTTGGTTTCGGACCGACAAGGATGGATAAACGAGTATGAAGAAATTTGTGATGGCCGGTTTGGCCGGAACGGTGGCAGGCATTCTTGCTACAACGCAGATCGCAGGCCCCCTGCTGGCGCAAGAGGCCGTGAACAAGGCCAGCGTCTATGAACAGCTTGACCTGTTCGGTGACATTTTCGAGCGCATCCGTGCACAATATGTCGAAGAGGTTGAGCCCGAAGAACTGATCGAGGCTGCAATCGATGGCATGCTGACCTCTCTTGATCCGCACTCCAGTTATCTTTCGCCCGATGATGCCGAACAGATGCGCGTGCAGACTCGGGGCGAGTTCGGTGGGCTAGGCATTGAGGTCACGCAGGAAGACGGTTTTGTCAAAGTCGTGTCTCCCATAGACGACACACCCGCTGACGAGGCCGGGATCGAAGCCGGCGATTTCATCACACATGTGGATGGAGAAAGCATTCTGGGCCTGACGCTGGACAAAGCGGTGGATCTGATGCGTGGTCCGGTCGGCTCAGAGATTGTCATTACCGTCGTGCGCGAAGGCGAGCCTGATCCATTCGATGTCACCATTATCCGTGACACGATCAAGCTGACCGCCGTTCGTGCGCGCACCGAAGGCACTAGCGTCGTCCTGCGCGTAACGACCTTCAATGACCAGACCTTCCCAAACCTGCAGGAAGGGTTGCGGGAACAGATCGAAGAGGCCGGTGGCATCGACAAGGTCAATGGTGTCGTATTGGACCTGCGCAACAACCCCGGCGGACTGTTGACACAGGCCATAAAAGTTTCGGATGCGTTCCTGAACGAAGGTGAAATCGTGTCGACCCGTGGACGGGACCCGGAAGAGGGTGAGCGGTTCAACGCTGCGCCCGGAGATCTGGCGGAAGGCAAACCCATTGTCGTGCTGATAAATGGCGGATCGGCTTCAGCGTCCGAAATCGTTGCCGGTGCCTTGCAGGATCATCGCCGCGCTATCGTCGTCGGCACCAAAAGCTTTGGCAAGGGGTCGGTTCAGACGGTGATGCCGCTGCGGGGTGATGGTGCGATGCGCCTGACCACGTCCCGGTATTACACCCCATCAGGGCGGTCGATTCAGGCTCTGGGTGTCAGCCCTGATATTATCGTGGAACAACCCCGCCCGGCGCCTGAACCGGAAGAGGAAGAAACCAACGCCCGTTCGCGGTCCGAGGCCGATCTGCGGGGCAGCCTCAACAATGACAGCCTGAGCGAAGATGAGATCCGCCAGATCGAAGAAGATCGCGCCAAGGCTGAGGCGACGGCTGCGTTGAGGGAAGAGGATTACCAGCTGGCCTATGCTATCGACATCCTGAAGGGGCTGTCGGCCTTCAACCCCAACGGGCCGTCACAGTAAACTGTAGGGGCTGCGCATGTCGCAGCCCTTTCTGACCGGCTTCAGCTTTCGATCCTGTGCAGTTTCTTTTCATCGAGAAGCAGCGCCAGAACGAGACCGACCGAGACCGATAGGGCTGAAAAGACGAAAGCCATACTCATCCCGCTGTCAAACGCTGCCGACAATGCCCGATGAACCGTCTCTGCTTCGCTGGATGACAACCGGCTGATAACCGCGTGGGCGGACGGCGTATCAAGTGTTCCGCCATTGATCGTCCGAAGCTCTGCTTCCGTCAACTTGATACCGGAAGCAACCACATACTGGCGAAGCTCAGACAGGCTGACGACGTACATAATGGCCGTGGCACACGCGACAGAAATTGCGCCATAAACCAGATGGGTCATAAAGCTCAGACCGCCGACCAGCCCAGCCCGTTCCGGCTTCACTGCACACATTGCAGCCGTGCCGGACGGACCGACGGTCAGGGTTGCCCCCAGTCCGATCATCGCCATGCCGGGCAGGATACGAAAGTATCCCAGATCGCTGGGCATCACCACAATCGTCGCAGCCCCAATCGTGGCAATCAGGTACCCCCAAAACAGTAACCGCTTGGGGCCGAAATCATTGTAAAGCGTGCCTGAAACGACTGACCCCACCGCGAGCAACACGGTTAGCGGTGCCAACCCCAGTGCAGATTCAAACGTGGACCAGCCCAGCACCTTTTGCATGTATTGCGGGAAATACAGCAGCCCCACAAAAGCCGCGGACACGTTGAACATGTTCAGGCCAAGGGTGATGCGAAACTCGCGGTTTTGCATCATCTGCGGTAAAAGCAGTGGCTCTGTTACGCGTTGCTCGACTTTCGGGAACAGAATGAAAAGCGCAGCGCTGATGAAAAAGAGCATCAACAACGGTACGGACGTCCACCCCCAATCCGCGCCCACATCCAGACCGTAAAGCAGAATTAATACGGCAAAGGACAATACACCCATTCCGGCGAGGTCGAGATGCTCACCCTGTTTGTGATGGGTTTCCCGTTCCATCAGGATCAGCGCGGTGGCCATCGAAATGCAGGAAAAGACGACATTGGCGAGGAAGAAGTACCGCCACTCCCCCAGGTTCACAGCCAGCCCGCTAATCATCGGGCCAAACACATTACCGGTCGTCACACCCGCCAGAATAAGCCCCATCACCAACGCCCGATGCTCAGGCTTCGCCACCTTGGTTGCCCCGAACGCCAGAGTGCAAGGCCAGACGCATCCCGCGCCAATACCTTGCAACGCACGTGCAACGATCAGGAAGTCAAGGCTAGGCGAAACAAAGCACATGACCGAGGAAAACAGAAAGATCGACAAGCCAAAAAGCATCATCCTGCGGTGGCCATACATGTCGCCAAGCCGCCCGCCTGCGACCATGGTCATGGCAAAAAACAACGCATAGATGTTCAGAACCCATTGGGTGCTGGTGATATCGGCGTCAAAGCCGTTTTCGATTGCAGGCACCAGCATGAGGGCACCGGTAAAATCGATACCGATGCCAAATCCTGTCACCATCAACGCGATGACTTTGACAATGCTGCTGCGGTCCATTGCTGGGCACGATCCGTTTCGAATGCAACCATGATGCACGGAATCGGTGAAAAGGATAGAAAAACAGGCCAGAACGGATCAGTAGCCGTCCCGGCAGATACGACGAAATGCGCGTTTCAGCATATCCAGCTCTGCACGCAACAAATCTACTTCGGCCCTGAGATCATCTGCTGCAGGCTCACCCGAGATTACCGTGAAGTGTCCCAGTTTTTCAGCATTAGCTGCGTCTGCAATGACGAACGTGTGCACGCCTTCGGATAGGGCGGCAACAGGCACCTGTATGCGTAAATCCCATCCGTCTTCTGCGGGCGACAGGTCAACATTGTTAAGGGTTTCGCCCTGGTAGCTGACCTCCAGAATCGGCTCACTGCTGGCTTGAATATGGCCTTGCCAGGTTCCGTTTTCGAACCGAATGAAGGTTAACGTGGTTTGCGTCATGTCTGATCTTCTCACAAGTCGGCGCGATGAAAACGGCAAAACGTAAGATCCCGCACCACTATGCGGTTCATTTCGGGCATTTCAAAAATCAGGTCCAGCCAGATTTTTTCGATCCTGCGCTCATTCAGGGGGAGGTGCGCCAGATCAAAATCCACCGCATTCGACGCCTCAGTGGGATCAAGGCTTCGCAACACTTGCTCCATATTGGGCCCGTGCTGAATGTTGAGGCGCGCGAACACGCTCGATGGCTTTTCACACTCGATCAGGGTTTCCACCCTCACAAGGTGCTCGCGTGTGAGGTTAACTGCTGCATCCTCAGGTAATTCGACAGAAACTGACAGAAAGGATCCTTCAAAGCTGAAAACCTCGACCACGAGACTGAACGGGGCCAGATCCCTGCCTTCCCTGTTGCGGACCTGCCGCACGGCAATTTCAGAATGCGGGCAATCGTGGAACAGGCTGACCTGCCTATCCAGAACGGCCTTTCGCGGGGCCGAAGCCACACCCGGTTGCGTCAGGGGGCCACGCCAAAGGTCGGGGCGACAGCTCCAGTCCGTCCCGAGGGGCTTGGAAAACTGCGTGGACCCAACCTTTGGCCGGATAAGGCGGCTGTCCGCCTGCTGAATCAAATGATCAAGATGCCTGCGCAAACCGCGGGCCTGGTCTCGTTGCAACCGCAAATCTGCCTGCGTGGCATACGGGGCCTGGTGCGCGGCCTTGCGCCAACGCCCCATAATCTTGCGATGAATATAGCGATCCAGAATCCTGCTCATGGCCACGTCGTCCGATAATGCCCGTCGTTAGTCAAGGAGAAGAGCATGAACAAACCCGCAATAACAAAATTGCTATCGAAAGCCTGCGGTTTTCTGTTGGGGTCGGACCATAATTTGGATAGGCGCGACGTGTTGGATATGAACTGGTCTATTCTTGCAATACACAGGGTCAGTGCTTACCGTCTGGTACCTGCAAAGTGGGTCACCCCAAAAACAGCCACGCAACAATTTAGCTCATGACAAGGCCAGGTTATGGAGTCCACTTTATTTGCCTTCATTTGGAAACATTCGAAGAAACAGCAACTTGTTCTTCTTCTGCTGACAGTCTTGTCGTTCCCGTTTCTTTATGCCTCGCTGGAATTGCCCAAACAAATCATCAACGACGCAATCGGCGCGCCGGGTGACACGGTAACCATCTGGAATTTCACCGTGACGCAGGTGCAGTATCTGATGATACTGTGCATTGCATTCCTGGCGACGGTGATCGCAAGTGGTGTGATGAAGATGCGCATCAACACGATGAAGGGCATCCTTGCGGAACGCATGCTGCGGCGCCTGCGTTATACGTTGATCCAGCGCTCGATGCGGTTTCCGAAATCCTATTTCGCGACCACCAGCCAGGGTGAGCTGGTATCGATGATCACATCCGAGGCCGAACCGATGGGCGGCCTGATGGGGGATGCCATCGCACAGCCGGTTTTTCAGTTCGGCCAGATGATGACGATCGTCACATTCCTGTTCATGCAAAGTGTTTGGTTCGGACTTGCCAGTATCGCGCTGATCCCGCTTCAGGCCTGGCTGATCCCCAAGCTTCAGCGGCAGATCAATCTTCTGAACAAGGACCGCATTCAGGAAGTTCGACGTCTGAGCTCGGAGATCGGCGAAACTGCGGCGGGTATCAGCGATCTGCGTACCAATGGCGGTTGGCGCTATCGCTTGGCGCAATTCAGCCATCGGTTGGGGACCCTGTTCGAGATCCGCTTCAAGATCTACAACAAAAAATTCTTCATGAAGTTCCTCAACAATCTGATTACTCAGATAACGCCCTTTCTGTTTTATTCAGTGGGTGGATATCTGGCGATTACCGGTGAGGTAACCGTAGGTGCTTTGGTTGCTGCATTGGGTGCCTACAAGGATCTGAGCGGCCCATGGAAGGATCTGCTGACCTATTACAACCAGGTGCAGGACATGTCTTTGCGGTGGGAGATCGTCACCGAGAGATTTGCTCCGGATAGCATGATACCGGAAGAGCTGTTCGAAGGTGAACCTGAAACCATCCCGCGTCTGACTGGCGATATCGAGCTGCGAAATGTGACGGTCCGCGATATTGATGGTAAAACTGTTCTAGAAGATCTCGATCTGACCATTCCACGTGGCGCGCGTGTCGCGATTCAGTCTTCACACGCGTCGGAGCGTAGTGCGTTGGGGCAGCTCCTGACACGTGAAGTGTTACCGGTGCAAGGCGAGGTGATCATGGCCGGACACAATCTACGTGGCCTGCATCAGTCCGTCATTGCGGCCCGGATCGGCTATGCCTATTCGCGCCCGTACCTGTTTGACGGGACGTTGGGCGATAACCTCATGATGCCCTTGCGGACGCACCCACGTCATGAAGCAGAAACGCTCAGAGCCCCGACACGGTGGCAGATCGAAGCTGTTCGTGCAGGCAATTCACCGGATTCTCTGGGCGATGAATGGATTGATCCGGGTCTCGCTGGCCTTGACGATATCGAAGACATACGTGACTGGTGGTTCCAGCTGGTGGAAGCGATGGGCATTGATGAGTTCATGTTCCGCCGCACATTGCGTACGCAGTTTGACCCCGAAATTCACCCGGTTCTGGCACAGGAAGTGGTCAACCTACGAGGGATAATCGCCAAGCGTCTGGCGGAAAAGGGACTTGACCGCTATGTGTACCGGTTTGACCCCGATCGCTTCAACCCGGCAGTTCCGCTGGGCGGCAACCTGTTGTTCGCGGCACCATCCAGGGACATATCTCCGGACATTCTGGCTGGTGACGAACGGTTCGTTCAGATGCTCAGCGCCCATGATCTGGCTGACGACGTGATTAGTATCTCTCAGGCCGTTATGGATACGCTCAGCAAGACCTTCGGGAGGGACGGAGCGGATCACCCGCTTTTCCTAAGGCTTGGTATGTCCAAGGACATGTATCACAAATTGCTGGATATCGAAGAACGGCGCAAAGCCAAAGGTGATATGGCTGTGAGCGATCAGGAGCGTGCATTGCTATTGACGGTGCCGTTCCTGTTGACGGCAGAACAGATCGGTCCGGACTTTCCGGACGAGTACAAGGAAAAGATTCTTGCCATTCGCAAAAGTCAGGCCAAGCGGCTGCGGGATGCGATGGGTGGTATGTTCATAACGGTTGCGCCGGATATCTATGTGCCACGCCTGACAGTATTGGAAAATGCGATCTACGGCCGGGTGTCTTTGATGGCAGGTGCACATGCAGACGACATAGAAGACGTCGTGGCCGAAGCCATGAACGAAGCCGGCTTGCGACGCCGGGCAGCGGCCATCATTTATGATCTGCCAACGGGTCTGGGCGGGAACAATCTGCCGACCGTCTTTCAGGAACGTGCCGCTTTCTCTCGCGCCGGTATCAAGCGTCCTGACATCCTGATTTTGGATAAGGCTCTGGCAAGTCACGATTCTGAAAGCCGACTGCGCACCCGCCTGAAGCTACGGGAGTTGCTGCCGGATTCCATTATGATCTTTATGGAAGATCACTTTGCACATCCCGAAGCTTATGATTTGTTTGTGGAAATCAAAGAAGGTCGTATCGACGGAGTATCACGCACTTCTTCAACAAAAGAAGACAGCACTTCGGACGACCTGAGCCGAAAGCTTGAAATCCTATCCGCCACTGAGTTGTTTTCCGGCGTGGACGGTCGCAACCAGCGACTGCTGGCCTTCTCAGCGCAATGGTACGAGGCTGCAGCTGGGCAAGTCATCTTCTCGCATGGTCAGGCACCGGACGCGGCGTATCTGTGCATCTCAGGTCGGGCCAGACTGGACTGGCCTGCGGATGATGGAACAAAACGCCCAATCTCGATCATCGAGCCCGGGCGTCTGATCGGTGATCTCTCCATCATTACAGGAGAACCCAGACAACTGGATCTGGTCGCCATCGAAGACTGTAGTTTCCTGCGTATCGGAGCAGAGGAACTGCGTGCCGTGGTCGAAAGCGACGCTTCGGTTGCAACACAATTGCTGCAGACTGTCGCGGGGTATCTGACTACGCTGTCCACAAGAATCAACGCAGCACAGAACCCTGAGGAGCTGCTCCCTGCCATTGCGGATCAGGTGACTCCGGAAAGCACGGATAAAAATGCCTAAAGCATATACCGCTCATAGCAATTTGGTCGAAACGGCACGCGCCAAACCGGAAATCTGGCGCCTGTTGCTGGGGCTCTTGCTGGTTGCAGTGCTGGTCAGCGTTCTGAATATCGTGTTTTTTACCGTGATCGCCGGGATGGGGCCGGAAAGCTGGGCGCAGACGCTTTTGATGGGCAGTTCACCCCTCGCGCTGCTGTTGCTGTTGGCCAGTTTCGGTTTCATCATTCTAGGCGTGGCAGTCGCCGCGCGGCAAGTTCAGCAAAGGTCTTTGGCGTCTATCATCGGCGGGTACCGATTGGCAGCGGGGCAATTCCTGAAAGTGTTGAAAGCACTTCTTATTTTGGGTGTGGTCGGGTTCTTGTTGCCGCCTTATGGCTTCGGCGGATCTCTATCGCAGAACCTGCCATTGTCGACTTGGCTTCTTCTGTTGCCGGTTTCGGCGTTGGTTGTTCTGGTACAGACCAGCGCCGAAGAACTATTGTTCAGAGGGTATATCCAGCAAACTCTGGCAGCCAGATTCCAATCTCCTGTCATCTGGATGGGGGTACCCTCCATCCTGTTTGCCGTTGGACATTACACACCCGACATGGCTGGCGACAATGCGCTGCTGATTGCGCTATGGGCTTGCGTTTTTGGTCTGTTGACGTCGGACCTGACGGCCCGGGCTGGAACACTGGGACCTGCTATTGCGTTGCATTTTTTCAACAACATCATTGCGTTGCTGTTCATCTCGTTGCCTGACAACCTGAACGGGCTGGCCCTGTTTACCCTTCCGTTCGATGCATCGGACGCCGAGCAGCTTCGTCCCTGGATTTTGGTGGACCTGGCTGTGATGTTCGTTTGCTGGCTGGCCGCGCGACTTGCGCTCAGGCGTTGATTGCAATTCCTTCCGTGGCGTCCTATTTGACGTCAACACCGCACAAGCCAAGGTTCCGACATGAACTGGATCACAAACTACGTCCGCCCCCGGATCAACTCGATCTTCTCACGCCGCGAAGTGCCCGAAAACCTCTGGCACAAATGCGACGAATGCGGAACGATGCTGTTCCATCGCGAGTTGGCGGAAAACCAGAATGTCTGCACACAGTGTGACCACCATATGGCGATCACGCCGCGTGAACGGTTCAAGCACTTGTTTGACGGCGGAGTCTTTGCCGAGGTTGAGGTGCCCACCCCAAAAGACGACCCGTTGCAATTCCGCGATCAGAAGAAATATCCCGACCGCATGAAAGCAGCGCAGAAAAAGACCGGCGAAAAGGAAGCCATGCTGGTCGCTTTGGGTGAAATTGGCCGCACCCCAATCGTGGCCGCAGCCCAGGACTTTTCGTTCATGGGCGGATCGATGGGGATGTATGTCGGCAACGCGATCATCGCTGCCGCGCAGGAAGCGGTAAAACTCAAGCGTCCTCTGATCCTTTTCTCGGCTGCCGGTGGGGCCCGTATGCAGGAAGGCATCCTCAGCCTGATGCAGATGCCGCGCACCACTGTGGCAGTTGAGATGCTGAAAGAAGCCAACCTGCCATATATCGTTGTTCTGACTCATCCGACGACTGGTGGGGTCACTGCATCTTATGCGATGCTGGGCGATGTCCATATCTCGGAACCCAATGCGCTGATCTGCTTTGCCGGACCTCGCGTGATCGAGCAGACGATTCGCGAAAAACTACCCGAAGGCTTTCAGCGCGCCGAATACCTGCTGGATCACGGTATGCTGGACCGTGTCACCAAACGTACCGAATTGCGTGACGAGTTGATCACCATCACGCGCATGCTGATGAAGCTGCCCCCTGCGATCAAGGGTGATCTACCCGCACCGGAACCAGCCGACGCAATCGAGGCCCCAGTGGAAGAGACAGATCCGAAATGACGGCCAAGACGTCTGACGCTATCCTCGACCGGATGATGGCGCTGCATCCCAAGATCATTGATTTGACCTTGGACCGCGTTTGGCGTTTGCTGGCGGCGCTGGACAATCCTCAACTCAAACTGCCGCCGGTCATTCATATTGCCGGCACCAACGGCAAGGGCTCGACTCAGGCGATGATCAGAGCGGGGCTTGAGGGGGCAGGACGCTCGGTACACGCTTATACGTCGCCGCACCTGGCACGATTTCATGAACGCATTCGATTGGCCGGAGAGCTGATCTCGGAAACAGAACTGACGGCGGTTCTGGATGAATGCTACGCTGCCAACGGCGGCGAAAACATCACCTATTTTGAGATCACCACATGTGCTGCCCTGCTGGCCTTTGCCCGTGCCAAAGCAGATTACACACTGCTCGAGGTCGGGCTGGGCGGGCGTCTGGACGCTACAAACGTGATCGAAAACCCGACCGTCACAGTTATTACACCCGTATCCATCGATCATGAACAATTCCTGGGTGATACCTTGGGCAAGATCGCGGCGGAAAAAGCGGGTATCATCAAGCCCGGCGTTCCGTGCATTGTCGGCTCACAACAGGACGAAGCGCTTGAGGTCATCGAGTACACCGCCGCCCGTTTGGGTGCGCCTTTGCTGATCCATGGGCAGCACTGGCACGTGCAGGAAGAAAACGGGCGCCTGATCTATCAGGACGAAACAGGTTTACGCGATGTGCCTCTGCCCAACCTTCTGGGCGCGCACCAGGTTCAGAACGCAGGCGCAGCGTTGGCAGTTCTGCGTCATCTGGACATGGGCGACGACGCATACGAAGCCGCTGTCACCAAAGCCGAATGGCCGGCACGCATGCAGCGTCTGAAATCCGGCCCGCTCGTAGATCAGGCCCCGCAGGCCGAGCTTTGGCTGGACGGTGGTCATAACGCCGCCGCAGGTGTCGCGTTGGCGGATGTGTTGACGAATCTGCCAATTAAACCGACCCACATGATTTGCGGCATGCTCAACACCAAGGATGTGACCGGGTATCTCGCACCTCTTGCTGAGAAGGCCGCAAGCCTTACAGCCGTCTCCATTCCGGGCGAAGCGGCGACGCTTAGTGCAGAAGAAACCGCTGCGGCTGCGACCAAGGTCAACCTGCCCGCGTCCACCGCAGACAGCGTAGCGGACGCGTTGAAAGTGATCACGGACAATGACCCGCAGGCGCGTGTTCTGATCTGCGGTTCGCTTTATTTGGCCGGAAAAATTCTGCAAGAAAACGCATAGGCGCGTTCCAGCCTCTTGATCTGGCTGACATAGTCTTGGGTGGGTCACGCGATACGGGCGGATCAGCGCCCAAGTTGCCCCCAATCCTGATCCTGCATTTCCCGCAGGCGCGACGCGGTGCGTTCAAACTCGAATGTCCCTTCGCCTTCGACATACAGCATCTCGGGTTCGGCCGCGGCCGAGCAGATCAATCGCACCCTGGCTTCGTAGAGCGCATCGATCAGGGTGACAAAACGCTTGGCCTCGTTGAAATTGTTCCGCGACAGGCGTGGGATATCCTCAAGCACCAGCACCTTCACTTCTTCCGCAATCGCCAGATAATCCCCCGGTCCCAGCATGCGCCCACACAGGTCATAAAATGAAGCCCGGGCCACTCCGTTGCGAAAGGCTGGCAGTTCAACGGCACGGCCTTTGACTTGCAATACAAGCGGTTCTGCGGGTCCACCGGCAAGATCTGTCCAGACCTCTCTGATTTTCTGCCGGGCTTCTGGGCCAATCGGTGTGAAGTAGACCGGGGCACCCTCCAACCTGTTTTGCCGGTAATCCGTGGGTGACACCAATTCCCACACCTGCGACTGCTCTTTGATATGGGCGATGAAAGGCAGGAACAGCTGCCGGTTCAGCCCATCCTTGTACAGATCGTCGGGATGCCTGTTCGACGTGGTTACAACGACTACGCCGCCCTCGTGCAGCAAGTCAAACAGCCGCCCGACAATCATTGCGTCCGTAATGTCGGTGATCTGCATTTCGTCAAATGCGAGCAAGCGAACTGAATTGACCACCTCCTTCGCCACTGGTGCCAGGGCATCCTCTACATTTTGTTGTCGTGCCTTGTGCATTCCAGCATGGATTTCCTGCATGAAAGCATGAAAATGCACACGCCGTGCCGGGATGTCGCCCAGCGTATCGACGAACATATCCATCAGCATCGATTTTCCACGCCCGACACCGCCCCATAGATACAGTCCTCTGGGGGGCGGAGGTGCCTTGCGGAAGAACCCGCGTTTGACCGGCTCGGACAAAGCGGCTCGGATACGTTCGAATTGAGGCAGAACGGCCTCTTGCGCGTCGTCGCGTGTCAGGGTTCCATCCGCGATGCGGGCCTCGTAGAGCGAAATTAGATCCGTCATGAATCTGAGCCTTACCCGTCACCTCGCCCGTTGAAAAGAAGCCATTTTTGGCGAAACATCAATTTTGTATATCCGTGACCGCAAATCTGCTGAATTGACGCTGACACCAAAACTAATACGGTCCTTCGGACGCAACGCCTGAGGTCCCATGCCCCAATACGCCCGCTTGTTGAATCCGATCCTGATTGTTGGATGCATCATCGTCACGGTCAGTTTCGCCGTGCGCGCCTCTTTCGGCTTATTCCAGATTCCGATAGCGGTTGAGTTCGGCTGGCTGCGGACCGATTTCTCAATGGCGATTGCAATTCAGAACCTGGCTTGGGGTATCGGACAGCCGATCTTTGCCGCTATTGCCGAAAAGGTAGGCGACCGACGAGCCATCATTCTTGGCGCTCTCACCTACGCGGCCGGCATGGTGCTGACAGCGTGGTCTGTCACACCATTCGAACATCAGATGTATGCGTGGCTGGTGGGTTTCGGTATCGCCGGGACCGGGTTTGGTGTGGTTCTGGCGGTCGTCGGTCGCGCGTCTGCCGACGAAAACCGGTCCATGTCGCTTGCCATCGTTACCGCCGCGGGCAGCTTTGGGCAGGTTGTGGGGGCGCCAACGGCGGAATGGCTGCTGTCATTCTTGCCATGGCAGCACGTCTTTGTCGTGTTCGCCGTGGCGATTCTTGCGCTTGTGTTGACCTTGCCCTTTATGCGCGCACCACAGACGATCTCGAAGGCTGAGCTGGAAGAAAGCATGAGCGAGATACTGGGCAAGGCGTTCCGCGATCCTTCCTACGCTCTCATTTTTCTGGGGTTTTTCAGCTGCGGATATCAACTGGGCTTCATCACCGCGCATTTCCCGGCTTTCGTAACCGAGATGTGCGGGCCAATCCAGCCCGGAGGTGTACTGCATTCCATCGGTATCACCTCCACATCGGCGCTTGGAGCGGTGTCGATTTCATTGATCGGTCTGGCCAATATCGGCGGTACGCTTCTAGCAGGTTGGGCCGGCAATCACTTTCACAAGAAATACCTTCTGGCCGCAGTCTATACGTGCCGGACGATTGCCGCGGCATTGTTCATCCTGTTCCCGATCACACCACTTACGGTCATCGTATTCTCGTTGATGATGGGATCGCTTTGGCTGGCTACCGTGCCGCTGACTTCGGGTCTCGTCGCGCATCTTTACGGTCTGCGCTATATGGGCACGCTCTATGGTTTTATCTTCCTGAGCCACCAGATCGGCAGCTTTCTGGGCGTCTGGCTTGGCGGTCGCATGTATGACCAGTATGGCGACTACAACATGGTTTGGTGGATCGGGGTCGCGATCGGTGCCTTCAGCGCGATAGTACACCTGCCGATCCGTGAAGACCGATCCGCAGTTCCTGCCTGAGGCACATCGGTACACCACAGGCAGGGAACCAATCGGGCAAAGGCGTTACCGAAGTTCGGCTTCGGTGTTGCCGCCATCCACCGTCACGACATGACCGGTGGTGCGTTCCATCAGCGCCAATGCAACAAAGGCATTTGCGACGTGCTTTGCCTCGACTTCGCGGCCCAGCAGGTTGCCTGACATATAGGTCTCCTCGGAAACGCCACGTGCGGCAGCGCGTTCCTGAATGAACCCATCCGTCAGCAGGCCAGACCGAATTCGGTCTGCATTCACCCCATTCACACGGATTCCATATTCGGCCAATTCAAGCGTCAACTGGCGCAACAGAAACAGGGTGGCGGCTTTTGGCGTGCCATAGGCCCCCATGTTCCGGCCCGGGTTGATCGCCTGTTTCGAGATATTGAACAGGATCTGACCGCCGCGGCCCTGAGCTTGCATAACTCGGGCAGCCTGTATCGCAAATGCCTTGTGCGCGAAGAAATTCAGTTCAAAAGCAGCACGGAATTCCTCTTCGCCAAGATCCAGCAATGCGCCCGAGGTCGCGGCCCCGGCATTTGACACCATTACATCGAGCCCACCAAACCGGTGTATCACCGCGGCTATTGCGGCATCCGCGGCGCCTCTTTCGGTTACGTCGCAAGCGTATGTCGAATGCCATGTGCCAAGGGTCGATTTGGCCTCGGCCAACGCGCCTTCATCCCGATCCACCAGAACGACATTTGCACCGGCATCAGCAAAGGCCTTGGCGGTCGCCAGACCTATCGCCCCTGCACCGCCGGTTACCATCACGATCTTACCCTGAAGCGGAGGTGGTGAGCTCTTGCCCAGCTTCGCCTGTTCCAGCGACCAGTATTCACAATCAAAGCGATCTTTTTCATTGTTGGGAAAAAAACCGCCCGCGTCTTCGCCCACTGATCGCACCCGCAGGTTTTGTTCCGCAAGATCCGCCGCTGTCGAGGCAGCCTTCGCGTTTGGGCCTATTCCCAGGATTCCCACGCCCTCGATCCAAGCATGCTTGGGGTCTTGGGGCAGCAGTTTCTTGGGCTCGTCGGCCTGCGGGGCCTGCCGTACAAAATATTCCCGATAGTCTTTGGCAAACTCTGCGACCTTCGCCTTGATCCGCGCCCGGCCCCCAGACAAATCCGATGCTCGCAATACAAGCGGGCAGCCTTTTGTCCGTAATACATGATCCGGCGACGCCATGCCTCGCTGGGCCAATGAATCAATATCCAGACGATCAAAAAACTGCATGACATCCGGCCCGTTGCGGAGGTCAAAAACCGGCATCGGGTCATCCCGTTGGGCTGCAACTTCGGCAATGACCCCGCGCAGGATCGGCAATACCTCAAGATTCTCAGCCGGATCGCGACGGCCAATTGTCGTCAGGTCCTTCATTCCGAAATAGGCAGCGACTTCGTTGGTATGGGCCACGATCCGGTCATAGCTTTCCTGCGCCGTCGCGCCGAACGTAAAATGCCCATGCTGAAGCAGTAGAAGTCCTTCGACATTCGGGTTTTTGTCAAACACCTCGGCCGCCTTTTTGGCCAGCCCAAAGCCAGGCATGATATAGGGTACAATGCCCAATCGGTCACCAAAAATCTCGCGGCAAACCTCCTCGGCGTTTGGCAGATTGGCGAGCACCAGAAAGGGTGTCGCGTGCGTATGATCCACATATTTGTGCGGCAGAAACGCATGTAAGAGTGTTTCTACAGAGGGGTTCGGTGAGCCCGAGTCCAGCAGATTGGCGCGCTGAACATTGACCATCTGCGCATCTGAAAGGTGGTCCAGCGCGCGCAGTTTCATCAAAGGAGCAAGCCAAACACCTGGCAGGCCCGGCGCCTCGATGCTGTCCAGATCCCACCCAGACCCCTTGACATGCAGAACACGCCGCGGATCGCCGAACAGATCAGGGCGTTCCAGCTTGACTGACGTGTTGCCTCCACCATGCATCAGAAGGTCCGGGTTCTGACCGATCAGCCGCGAGGTGTAGACACGTTCGCCCAGTTCCTGATCTGCGGGATCTGTTCCGGCCCGATCCCGCCATTTTCGTGCCTCATCGGCCCTGTACCAGTTTTCAATCATCATTCATTCTCAGCAAGTTAAGCGGGTGCATGATCCGCGGGGGCGATTGCACAATTTAGGACTGTGCTAAACAAAGTATTAACCAGCCCGTTCGGGAAACAACCGGGCAAGCCCGTCGGCAGAAGCCTCGCTGATGCCGCGCTCGGTGATAAGCCCCGTCACCAGCCGGTTTGGTGTGACATCAAAGGCAGGATTGCCACCTTCTGTGCCATTTGGCGTCACGCGTACGTCCGAGATATTCCCCTGTCCATCAACCCCCATGACATGGGTTACTTCCCTTGCATCACGTTCCTCGATAGGGATCTCGGCCACACCGTCGCGAACTGTCCAGTCAATCGTAGGAGAGGGCAGGGCTACGTAAAATGGCACACCGTTGTCACATGCAGCCAAAGCTTTCAGATAAGTCCCGATCTTGTTGCAAACATCACCTTGGGCCGTGGTTCGGTCTGTGCCCGTAATCACCAAATCAACCAAGCCGTGCTGCATCAAATGACCGCCGGCATTGTCCACGATGTAACGATGGGGAATGCCATGCTCACCCAATTCCCAGGATGTCAAGGCGCCCTGGTTGCGCGGTCTGGTTTCATCCACCCAGACTTGCAGGGGGATGCCCGCGTCATGCGCGTGATACATCGGGCTTGTGGCCGTGCCCCAATCCACAGTCGCCAGCCATCCCGCGTTGCAATGGGTCAACAACTTTACCGGCTCACCGGCGGGTTTTCGAGCTGCGATATCCTTGATCAGTTCCAGCCCGTGACGGCCAATTGCGGCGTTGATCTCGACATCTTCGTCTGCAATCTCCTGCGCCAGCGACCAGGCGCGCTCGGCACGATCACCAGGAGCAAGCGGCATCAGCGCTTCTCGGCATCTGTCCAATGCCCAGCGCAGGTTGATTGCGGTGGGTCGGGTTGTGTGCAGAACGTCATACGCAGCGTCGAAGGAAGCTTCCGAACTGTCCCGAGACATCTGCTCGGCAATTCCAAACGCAGCGGTCGCGCCAATCAAAGGTGCGCCCCTGACCCACATATCCCGTATCGCCGCTGCAAATTCGTCAAGCGTTTTCAGGGTTACGACCCGAAAATCATGCGGCAACCACCTTTGGTCGATGATCCGAACCACACCTGCCGGTTTGTCCCGCCAAATAGACCGATAATGGGTGCCTTGTACTTTCATAACGCAGTCTCCGTATTCGAATAGCCTGATCGGAATTCAATTACAGGGTGCTTTCTTATGAAGAACTTGTAAACGGGCGTTTCTGATTTCGCGTCAGTAATTTGGGCAGGCCGCCGCCTTGGCTATCCCCGTCTGGCGGCACGTAATTCCCGTTCCAGGGCGTCCAGAAACCGCGAGCGGTCTGCCTTGCCGAACGGTCGACCACCACCGCCGGTTCCCAACGGATTGGCCGCGCGCAGATCGGCCATCAAATCACGCATGGCCAGTTGCTGACCAATATTCGCCGCGGTGAAGGTTTCACCGTTCGGGCGCAGCACGCGCGCAGCCGCTTCGACGCATTTTGCAGCCAAAGGGATGTCGGACGTAATGACGACATCCCCCGCTCCACAGCGTTCGGCAATCCATTTGTCGGCCTCATCGGCGCCTTCGGAAACGACAATGACCTGTACCAGCGGGTTGGCCGATGGTCGAAGCCCACCATTAGACACCAGCGCCATCGGCACTTTGTGTCGCGTTGCGACCCGTTCGGCCTCGGCCTTTACTGGACAGGCATCGCCATCGACATACAGCGTCGTCACGCTTTCTTCGCCTCTTTCTTTGCCGGTTCCGCGGGTTTCTTTTTTACCTTGAATTCCTCTGGTATGGGCATTCGGTTGAACGCATCCAGGCCCGCAATTTTGTAAGCTTCGGCAAGTGTCGGGTAGTTGAACGTGTTCTGAACGAAGTAGTCCACTGTGCCTTTCAGGTTCAGCACGGCCTGCGCGATGTGAATCAGTTCAGTCGCGCCTTCACCGACGATCTGAACGCCCAGCACCCTGCGGGTCTTTAGCGAGAACAGCATCTTCAACATGCCGTGTTCCAGCCCCATGATATGCCCGCGTGACGTCTCGCGGAACCGTGCCACACCGACCTCGTAGGGTATGTTGCGCTCCTGCAATTCTTCTTCTGACATTCCGCAGGTTGAAATTTCGGGCACTGAATAGATGCCGTACGGATACCACGGGCTTTCCGGCAGCGTGGGCGTCTCGAGCGCATGACAGGCAGCCACTCGCCCCTGTTGCAAAGAAGTTGACGCCAGTGACGGATGTCCGATCACATCGCCTGTGGCATAGATATGCGGCACAGCCGTTTGATAGGTTTTGCGGTCGACCTTGATCCGGTTGCGGTGGTCCGTCTCCAGCCCGACGGCATCCAGATTGAGTTTGGACGTCGCTCCCATGCGCCCGGCCGCGAACAGAAGCATTTCTGCACGAACGTGGCGACCGTTGTCGAGGGTCACTTCCACATGTTCGCCGGCGTCTTCAATCTTCTCGACAGCCGAGCCCAAACGCAGGTCGACACCGTTTTCCCGAATCTGGTGGGTGAAGTCGTGGATCAACCGGCTGTCTATGAAATCCAGAAACGTGTCGCGGGGTTCAATCAACGTGACGCGGACGTCCAGTGCCGAAAACATTGTGGCGTATTCCACGCCAATGACCCCGGCACCGATGACAACCTGCGAGCGCGGAATCTCTGCCATTTCCAGAAATTCGTCACCATCGACCACGGTTTTGCCGTTGAACGGAACATAATCCGGGCGATAGGTTTTCGTGCCTGTCGCAATCAGAAACTTCGCGGCCGTCACACGCGTTGTTTCTCCGGCATCGGTTGCGACTTCTACTTCGTGCGGTCCAACAAACCTGGCCAAACCGTCCAGAGTTTCGACGTGGTTCCGGTTGAACTGATGCTCCAAGACGTCGACCTCATGGTCGAGGGTCATATGCAGGCGGGCTTTCAGATCCTCTGCACGGATCTGATCCTTTACCCGGTAGGAACGCCCATAAAAGCTGCGCTCACGCCAGCCCGACAGGTTCAGCACCGTTTCGCGCAGGGTTTTGGACGGAATTGTACCGGTATGGACAGAGACGCCACCAAAACGGTCCTTGCGATCGATGACCAACACACGCCGTTTAAGTTTGCCTGCCTGAATTGCCGCAGAACGCCCTGAAGGTCCTGACCCGATGATGATCAGGTCGTAATCGTATCTGTTCATCCCTCAGTCTCCGTACAGTGCCTCGGCATGGAAGATGATGTGATCTTCCATAAACGTGGACACAAAGAAGTACGAATGATCGTAACCCGGCTGGAAGCGATATGTCGCTTGCTGGCGACGTTCGGCGATGGCTTGCGCCAACGCTTCGGGACGCAGAAGATCCATGAACTGATCGTTTGCACCGGTGTCGATCAGGATCGGACCGTCGAAACCGGATTTCTTCATCAACAAAGACGCATCGTGTTTTGCCCAAAGCGCTTCGTCGTCACCGAGATAGGCGCTCAGCTGTTTGCGGCCCCAATCCGCTCCGGTCGGGTTCGAGATCGGCGCAAAGGCTGACACCGAACGGAAGCGTCCGGGCAGGTCCATGGCAAGTGTTAGGGCGCCGTGCCCCCCCATGGAATGGCCCGTAATGGCCTGGCGTTCGCTGTCGATGGCGAAGTTTTCGAACAGCAGGGCGGGCAGCTCTTCGGCAACATAGTCCCACATACGGAAATGCGGCGCCCAAGGTTCCTGTGTCGCGTTCACATAGAACCCTGCGCCCTGACCCAGATCGTAATCTTCGTGATCCGCGACGCCTTCACCGCGCGGCGACGTATCCGGAAACACCACGGCGATTCCTTGTTCCGCAGCCCACGCCTGAGCCCCGGCTTTGGTCATCGCGTTTTCATGGGTGCAGGTCAATCCCGACAAATACCAAAGAACCGGAACCGGCCCGTCCTTAGCCTCGGCTGGAAGAAACAGGCCAAAAGTCATGTCACACTTGCACGACGAGGAGGCGTGGCGGTACACGCCCTGCACACCGCCAAAACAGGCATTCTCCGAAAGGGTTTCCATCAGGCACCGTCCTTATTTTAGAGTCGCAACATGGCTAACGATCAGCAGACCCGGCGTAAAGTCTGCGCGCCTTCGTTGAGAGATTTTTTCGAAAAGGTGAAAGTCAGAATGCGCCCATCCAGGCGATCACCATTGGCACGGTGAGAATACTGACGATTGTGGATAGAAGGATTGCGGCTGACGCGCGATGCGGGGCGATTCCATAATGCGCGGCCAGCATGTAAACATTGCCCGCAACAGGCAAAGCGGCTGCTGCGATGGCAACAGTTGCCGGAAAAATTTCAATCGGTATCAGCCACAACAGAGCAACCGCAACGCAGGCCGGGTGGATCACCAGTTTGCAAAAGCTTAACCAAGCGGCGATCTGGACACGTTCAGCCGACTTGCTTGCCAACGATGCGCCAATAGCGAACAATGCTCCGGGAGTTGCGGCACCACCGAGAATGGTCAGAAAATCGCCAAGAGGTTCAGGGACAGGTATTTGCAGCCAGGACCAGACGAGGCCGGCTGAGATGGATACGATCATGGGATTCCTGACCAAACCCATTCCGATCAGCTTGAACGTGGCCGGAGTCAGCTTTCCGTCACGGCCGCCATTGATCAAGATCACGATAAGGGATGAAAACACCACCAAATCGACGGTCAGGACCAGCATCACGGGCCCAATCGCAGCCTCAGAGAACAAAAGAGCAAGCATGGGAAGTCCCAGAAACCCGACATTGCCGATGGCCGCGCACTGAGCTTCGACCGCGGCGGTCGGAATATCGAGCCCCCGCAGCCACGCGACGACCGTCGCCAGCACATATACAATCACGGTTCCCAGCAGATATCCAAGGATGAGCCGGGCATTGAAAATCTCGGCAAAGGGTAGGGTGGCTGCAAAGCGAAACAGCATCGCCGAAAGTGCAAAATAAAAGACGAACTTGGTCAGATATGCCGTGGCTTCAGCCGAGAAAAACCGTGTGCGCCCCGCCCAAAATCCCAGGCCGATAATCGCGAAAAACGGAAGGGTGCGCAAAAAGATGTCGAGCATGGGCCAAGTCCTAGCACGGTTTGAACTCGCTGCAAGTACCCGACATCAAAGCAAATGCACCGTCGGATTCGCTGAAGTATCCGAGAATCGTTGTATCTAAACCGAACGGTTTATAAGCTGGTGTAGTTATCGATCAAGGAGACGACATGACCCAGACCGCCACCATCCTGCGCACCGGCCGAAAATTCGACCAGGTTCTGCGCGGGGCCCGAGAGGTTTTCATGGCGGACGGGTTTGAAGGTGCAAGTGTAGATGACATCGCCCGCGCGGCTGGCGTGTCAAAAGCAACGCTATACAGCTACTTCCCTGATAAGCGCCTTTTGTTCATGGAAGTTGCCCAAACAGAATGCTGCCTGATGGCCGAGCGGGTCATCTCGATGATCGACGAAACCAAACCTGCTCGTGAAGTGCTTCAGATCACGGCGACACAGCTGACCAGTTTTCTTGTGTCAGATTTCGCGCAACAGGTATTCAGGATCTGCGTTGCCGAACGCGACAGGTTCCCCGAACTAGGTCGCGCTTTCTATGAGGCTGGGCCACAAAATGGTCAGCGACAGATGGCCGAGTACCTGGAAAAGGCCGTGGCCAAAGGCGAATTGGCCATTGAAGATGTACATATCGCCGCCGAGCAGTTTTCCGAACTGTGCAAAGTGCGGATCTGGACCCGGGCGGCTTTCGGCATTCAGAACACTTTCACCCAGGATGAAATAGATCAGGTTGCTGCTCAGGCCGTTGACATGTTTCTTGCTCGTTATGGGGTGTAACCCACCAAAAGGATGGCCCGCGCCCGGAACAGGGGCGCAGACCATCGCTCACACACCAAAACACTCGATACTCAAAAGTTTAAAGCTATAAGTCTTGTAAAACCGTTTACTCGATAAACGTTTGGGCCAGACACTCGCTGATAGGCTGTGCCGGATAAGCAATCACTGCGCGTTCGCCTGTGCTTGCGAACAGGTCTGCGGGCATACCGGGGACCAACCCCAAAGCCGCCACAGCAACGGATTGCTTTTCATCCACTTCGACTCGGGTTTTTGAAAGATCCCGCAGGTATGTTCACTTTCCAATGCGTCAGCCGAGATATCAAAGATAACACCTCGGGCCTCGGGCACATCGGCCTGCGCGAAAAGGGACAAACTGGCCTGCCCCAGAAACGTCCCTCGTTCTGATGTAGAGTTTGTTTAGCTTTGGAAGGCGCAAATGAATGCGAAAAAGCTGTTTCACGAAAGCCCTGAACATTGGGATGGACCCGTCACGCTTTCGTGCCGCTCCGATTGCTTTCTATTGCAGCCTTTGCATCGAAGGCCAAAGAGCTTTTCCAGCCGAGGGCTGAGTGCCTGCGTCGTGGATTGTAGAAGCCGTTGAAATATTCGAAGATTGCGATCTCGGTGTCTCTACACGTTTTCCAGGATTGCTGCCACAACAACTCAGCTTTGATCGCCTTGAAGAAGGTTTCGACCATTGCCCGGCAGGCCCATGTATAGCATTCTTTCCAGAGGCGGGCGGCGTTGTCATAGCAGTTGCTGGTTCTGGCTGAGCGGACGATCGCGGTAGGCGCGATACCCTCTTGGACTGACATCCATGATCTGGCACAGCCGCTCGACAGGGAGGATGTCGGAGGTCTTGACGATGAAAGCAAACCTCATTTGCTTTACTCCGCAAAGAACTGGGTGGCAATTTTTAGCTCCTCTCCTTCTCAAGCATGCGGTTCTCTTTCCGCAGTTCCGCGACCTCGCGCTCGAGATCAGACTGGGCGGACGGCTTCTCAGGATTGCGCCGATCCTGCTGGATCAAACGGCTCAGCGTCGAGAAGCCAATACCAAAATCTGTTGCAACCTGTTTTCGCGGCAGGCCGCTGGTTAACCTTACCCGCACTGCCTCCGCGCAAAACCCCGGGACAGGACCAGATAGACTGGCTTTAGGATCGAAATGTCATCTTTCGGAAGGATCAAAGGGGTTATAACGGCAGTAAGGAAGGTGTGTTCGAAACAGTAAGGTCTTTCACCACCGTCAAAACCTGTTCAGCGCGTTGGCCTCAATACGTGGTGCGCATCTGGTATCCCTGATGGAAAGTCATGCGCACGAATGTAACCGGATCGCTGCGAAACCAGGTCGTGCGTTCCAATCGAAACAACGGTGTGCCGGGCGGTACCGCCAGGAACTCCTGCAAATGCCCTGTTGCCGGGACGGCCGAGAAAGCAATTTCAGCGTTTGAAAACGGCACCTCGGACAGCAGCCATTCATTCGGCCCGGTGGTCAGGAAATCTTCGTCGAGAACCTGAGGCACGGTGCTGACGTTGATCCAGCGTTCCTCGAACTGAAACGGACGGTTGTCGGCGTGGTGCATACATTGCAGATGGACGACATGCGCGCCTTCGGGAATGCTCAGCTTTGCCTGTAACCACGCGGGGCAGTCGATCAGTGTTCGGCTGACCAAAGCATAGCGGTATTCGGCATTCATTTCTTCTATTGTCTGCCGAACGACAGTGATTGGCAGCTTCGCCTGCTTTACCGGCGTGGTCACAACACGCGTGCCACCCTTACGTTTGCGGGTGACAATGCCCTGTTCGGCAAGTTCCCGCAGCGCCCGATTGACCGTCGCCCGTGCTACGCCGAACTCGGCTGCCAATTCCATCTCGGTAGGCAACAGACTTCCCTGCGGCCAGACTCGGGTTTGAATGCGGTTCACGACTTCGTCCTGAATGTCCTGAAAGCCGAGGTGTTTTTGATCGGTCACGTGGTGTTCATCCAATTACGTACAAACATATTGGCATTATGAAGCCATTTTTGTCAGCCCGTAAAGGGAACAGCAAACTCAAAGCCTCAGTATGAGATCAGCCATAGCCCGCCGATAGTCAAATACGATTCGATCCCGTGCAATATGACGGCCCTGGCGTACCTGATGGCGGCCCGCCGACCACAGATCGGTCACTACGTGATCCTTCGCGGCAAAGACCAACCCGTCGAGCAACTGTTCAGGACGCAGGGCACAAAGCGCGGGATCCTGACTGTCAATGGCAACAAGATCCGCCAGCATCCCTTCTGCGATCTGACCCGCTGCGCGCGCCAGGGCTTGCGCGCCACCCAAAGCCGCATTGCAATAAAGTGTCTGTCCAACCGAACCGTCCCCGTCGACCAGAACATTGCGCGACAGGTCTCGCAGGCGTTGTGAGTACTCCAGCGTTCGCAGTTCCTCTGTCATCGAAATCAAAATGTTTGAATCCGACCCAACTCCGAAACGACCGCCGGCTTCAAGATAGACAACTCCGTTGAAAGGGCCATCGCCCAAATTGGCCTCGGTGATCGGGCAAAGCCCCGCGACCGCGCCGGTTGCCGCCATATCTCGGGTTTCCCTTTCGGTCATATGAGTGGCGTGGATGAGGCACCAGCGATTGTTTACCTCTGCATTGTTCAAGAGCCATTCCACCGGGCGTGCGCCCAGACTCTCTTGAACCTGCGCCACCTCTTTGGGCTGTTCCGCGATGTGAATGTGGACAGGTCCTGTCGTTTTGGTTTCCAAAGCCCGGGCAAGATCTTGTGGTGACGTCGCGCGTAAGGAATGCGGGGCAATGCCTATCTGACAGTCATCCGGCAGATCGCCCAGTGCCGCTTGCGCTTGCTCGACCAGCGCCAGATAGCGGTCCACATCATTGCCAAATCGTTGCTGTCCCGATTCCAACGGTTGCTCGCCGACCCCTGCATAAGAATAAAGTACGGGCAGATGCGTCAGTCCGATTCCAGACTCGGCCGAAGCAGCCATGATCCGCTGGGACAGCTCTGCAAGATTGCCATAAGGTGTGCCGTCTGGCTGGTGATGCAGATACTGGAATTCACCAACCGAGGCATAGCCGGCTTCCTGCATCTCCATATAGACCAGTGCGGCAATCGCCTGTACCTGATTGGGCGTCAGGTGCGCGGTGAATCGGTACATTAGTTCCCGCCACGTCCAGAAGCTGTCGCGCCCGGCCTTTCGATATTCAGTCATCCCCGCCATCGCGCGCTGAAATGCGTGGCTGTGCAGATTGGCCAATGCGGGCAGCAAAGTGTCGACGCGCGTATCGCCTTCTTGCGCCGTCGCGCCCTTCTGCAACGACGTTATCAGACCTTCCTTGATTTCCACCCGCAGGTTCGAAGCCCAACCGGTGCTCAATAATGCGCGATTAGCGAAGATAGCCATTTTCCACCTCATTTTATGCATAGACATATAATTGATAGAAATGTACTAGAAAAGACGGAAATGCACGGAGGTTGCGAGTCACATGCAGACGCAAACGCGGGTTTTGACCGATCTTGACGCCGCAACGATGACCGAAGGCAGCACGCCATACGGTTTGGTTCCAGATGCCGCGATCGCGTTGCAGGACGGGCGCATCGCATGGATCGGAGCTGTCGCTGACCTTCCTTCACGATTCGCCGACCAGCCGCGGACTCGACTCGGTGGACGCCTGGTTACGCCTGCGTTGATCGATTGCCACACTCACGTGGTTCATGGTGGTCATCGCGCCGTAGAGTTCGAAATGCGCCTGAATGGGGCGAGCTATGAAGAGGTTGCCCGCACTGGGGGTGGAATCATCTCGACAGTAAAGTCCACGCGCGCGGCTGGCGTGGAGGAGTTGGTCGCACAAGCATTGCCGCGTGTGGACGCGATGCTGGCCGAAGGGGTATCGGTCATCGAAGTGAAGTCTGGTTACGGGTTGGATGACAAGACTGAATTGAAAATGTTGCGCGCGGCTCGGGCGTTGCCGGATCATCGTCCCGTCCGTGTTCTGACCAGCTTTTTGGGGGCTCATGCGGTGCCTCAGGACTATAAGGGCAGGGCGTCGGACTACATTCATCAGCTGTGCATTCCCACGCTTCGCGCCGCTCATGCCGAGGGATTGGTCGATGCAGTCGATGCCTTCTGCGAAGGCATCGCCTTTCAACCGGAAGAGCTGATCCCGCTTTTTGATGTCGCGACAGAGCTTGGCCTGCCGATTAAGATCCACGCCGAACAATTGTCGAATTTGGGCGGCGCAAAACTGGCTGCCGGATACGGCGCGTTGTCGGCAGATCATTTAGAATATCTTGATGAAGCAGGTGTTCAGGCCATGGCACAGGCCGGTACCGTCGGCGTCATTCTGCCGGGTGCGTTCTACACTCTTCGCGAAACCCAGGCACCGCCGATTGACTTGTTGCGCCGGCACGGTGTGCCCATGGCGCTTGCAACGGATTGCAACCCCGGCTCGGCGCCGATGACCTCGGTGCTGCTTGCGATGAACATGGGCTGTACCCTGTTTCGCATGACGCCAGAGGAAGCCCTTAAGGGCGTGACGACCCACGCTGCCCGCGCTCTCGGCATGGCTGACTGCGGACAGATTTCAGTCGGGCATCGCGCCGATCTGACGGTTTGGAATGTCGAACACCCCGCGGAACTGGCCTATCGCATCGGCTTCAACCCTCTTCATACCCGCATATTCGGAGGCTCACTTTGACGACCATAACCCTCACTCCGGGCACCGTTACCCTGTCACAGCTGGAACAGGTCTTTCGCGAGGAACGCCCGGTTCAACTGGATCCCGCTTGCCACCCGTCTGTCGAAGAAGCGCACAAGCGCATTGCTGATGCGGCGGCGGGAGAGGCCGCTGTTTATGGCGTGAACACAGGGTTCGGGAAACTGGCCAGCGTCAAAATCGCAGCCGAGGACACCGCCACCCTGCAGCGCAACCTGATCCTCAGCCATTGCTGCGGTGTAGGCCCTGCGATCCCGCGCACCCTTGCCAGATTGATGATGGTTCTAAAACTGCTGAGCCTTGGTCGCGGGGCCTCGGGGGTTCGGCCAGAGGTGATCACCCTGCTGGAAGGGATGTTGTCCAAGGGTGTGGCCCCGGTGATCCTGGCGCAGGGTTCGGTCGGGGCTTCGGGTGATCTTGCGCCCTTGTCCCACATGGCTGCCGTCATGATGGGCGCTGGTGAGGCCGAATTCGGTGGCGATGTGATGCCCGGTGACGCTGCGCTGTCCAAGGCGGGTCTGCAACCAATCGAGCTGGGCCCTAAAGAAGGGCTGGCGTTGATCAACGGCACCCAGTTTTCGACGGCCTTTGCACTGGCCGGCCTGTTTGGCGCGTGGCAGGCGGCGCAAAGCGCGTTGGTTACGTCGGCGCTGACGACGGATGCGATCATGGGTTCGACCGCCCCGTTGCAACCGGAAATCCACACGTTGCGTGGGCATCGCGGGCAGATTGAGGCCGGAGTGACCATGAGAGCGCTTCTGGCCGGGTCGGTCATTCGCGAAAGCCATCGGGATGGCGATACCCGCGTTCAGGACCCGTATTGTATCCGCTGTCAGCCTCAGGTGGTGGGCGCCGCGATGGATGTGCTGAGGCAGGCCGCAACAACGCTGGAAATCGAGGCCAACGCGGCGACGGACAATCCTCTGGTTCTTTCGGAAACCGGCCTGATCGTCTCGGGCGGGAATTTTCATGCCGAACCCGTTGGGTTTGCCGCAGACATGATAGCGCTCGCCGTGGCCGAGATCGGGGCAATTGCGCAACGTCGCATTGCGCTGATCGTCGATCCTGCGCTCAGCTTTGATCTGCCGCCTTTTCTGACGCCCAATCCGGGTCTGAACTCGGGCTACATGATCGCCGAGGTGACGACCGCCGCACTGATGAGCGAAAACAAGCATCTGGCCAATCCATGCGTGACGGACTCGACGCCCACATCGGCCAATCAGGAAGACCACGTTTCGATGGCGGCCCATGGTGCGCGGCGATTGGGGCAGATGGTTGCCAATCTGGAACGCATTCTGGGGGTCGAACTGCTCTGTGCCACACAAGGTGTTGAATTCCGCGCGCCGCTGCCCACGAGCGAAACGTTGCAGGCCGTGATGGCACGCCTGCGTGCCGTGGTGCCGGCCTTGGGTGATGATCGCTATATGGCACCCGAGATCGAAGCAGCCTCGGCCCTGATCGCCAGTGGCGAGATTGCCCGTGGTACTGGCATCGCAATGCCGGAACTTGGCGTATGAGCGGCCCGGTCGAGATTTCGCGCGGTGACAGTCCGATCGTGCTGGGTCTGCCGCATACCGGCACCTATGTGCCCGCCACGATCGAGGCCAAGTTGAATGCGCGGGGCAAGGCTTTGGCGGATACGGATTGGCATATTCATACCTTGTATGAAGGACTTCTGCCCGGTGCGACCACGGTTCGGGCGACCTTCCACCGATATGTGATCGACGCCAACCGAGACCCGTCGGGTGTGTCGCTTTATCCGGGTCAGAACACGACAACCCTTGTGCCGCTGACGGACTTCGACGGCCAGGGCATCTGGGACATCCCGCCTTCCGGAAAGGATATCCTCGAACGGCGGGAAGTTTTCCATGCGCCGTATCATGCCGCCCTGCAGGCTGAGTTGGAGCGGGTGAAGGCGGCCCATGGGGTTGCGGTGCTGTATGATTGCCACTCGATCCGCAGTCATATTCCTTTTCTGTTCGAAGGTACTTTGCCCGATCTGAACATCGGCACGAACAATGGGGCGACCTGTGCACCGGAAATCGAAGCCACAACGCATGAGTTCGCGGCGTCCTCGCCCCATACGGCTGTTCTGAATGGGCGGTTCAAGGGCGGATGGACAACGCGCCATTATGGGCGCCCCTCCGAAGGGGTTCACGCGATCCAGATGGAGCTGGCTCAGTCGGCTTACCTGAGCGCCGAAGCGCCGCCCTGGACTTTTGATACCGACAAAGCCAACCGCCTGCGCCGTTGGCTCAAAGACATCCTTGACGCCATCCACGACACTGCATTGGAGCTTGCCCGATGACCGACCCTCGTAAAAACACCCGTGACATCTATCCCCCGACAGGACCCGAACTGAACGCCAAAAGCTGGATGACCGAAGCCCCGATGCGGATGCTGATGAACAATCTGCACCCTGATGTGGCCGAGAACCCGCATGAGTTGGTTGTCTACGGCGGCATCGGCCGTGCCGCACGGACGTGGAAAGATTTTGATACCATCGTTGCCAGCCTCATGGACCTGGAGGAAGATGAAACGCTGGTGGTGCAATCCGGCAAGCCGGTCGCCATCGTTCGGACGCATGCCGACGCACCTCGAGTGCTGATCGCGAACTCGAACCTCGTGCCGCATTGGGCCGACTGGGATCACTTCAACGAGCTCGATAAGAAGGGCCTGATGATGTACGGCCAGATGACGGCCGGGTCGTGGATCTATATTGGGACGCAAGGCATCGTTCAGGGCACTTACGAAACCTTTGCTGAGGCGGGGCGTCAACACTATGACGGGGACCTGACCGGCAAGTGGATTCTGACTGGCGGTCTGGGCGGCATGGGCGGCGCGCAACCTCTGGCGGCCGTCTTTGCAGGGGCATGTTGTCTGGCCGTCGAGTGTAATCCTGACAGCATCGATTTCCGCCTGCGCACCAAGTACCTCGACGAAAAGGCCGAGACACTGGATGAGGCGCTCGAAATGATCGACCACTGGACCAGGGCGGGCGAGGCGAAATCGGTTGGTTTGCTCGGCAATGCCGCCGAGGTTTTCCCCGAGGTTTACCGCCGCATGCAAGCGGGTGGTAAGCGCCCCGATATCGTGACCGATCAGACCAGCGCCCACGATCCGGTAAACGGCTATCTGCCATTGGGCTGGAGCATGGCGCAGTGGAAAGACAAGAGGGAAAGCGACCCCAAGGCCGTGGAAACGGCAGCCCGAGCGTCGATGAAGCAACACGTGGCCGCCATGGTCGATTTCTGGAACGCGGGTGTGCCAACCTTGGACTATGGCAACAACATCCGGCAGGTGGCGCAGGACGAAGGCTTGGAAAACGCCTTTGCCTTCCCCGGTTTCGTACCCGCCTATATCCGCCCGTTGTTCTGCCGCGGCATCGGCCCGTTCCGCTGGTGCGCGCTGTCGGGTGATCCCGAGGACATCTACAAAACCGACGCAAAGATGAAGGAACTGTTCCCTGAAAACACTCATCTGCACAACTGGCTCGACATGGCGCAGGAGCGCATCGCCTTTCAGGGCCTTCCCGCCCGGATCTGCTGGATTGGACTGGGCGACCGCCACAAGGCTGGGCTGGCATTCAACGAGATGGTTAGGAATGGAGAATTGAAGGCGCCGGTCGTCATCGGTCGTGACCACCTCGACAGCGGCTCGGTCGCGTCGCCGAACCGCGAAACCGAGGCGATGAAGGACGGCTCGGACGCCGTGTCGGATTGGCCGCTGCTGAACGCGCTGGTCAATACCGCCTCGGGCGCGACGTGGGTCTCGCTGCACCACGGAGGCGGCGTTGGCATGGGTTTCAGTCAACACGCGGGTGTTGTGATTTGTGCCGACGGAACCGATGCAGCGGCCAGACGTCTCGAACGGGTTCTGTGGAACGATCCGGCTTCAGGTGTGTGGCGTCACGCAGATGCGGGTTACGAGGATGCCAAGGCCTGCGCACGTGAACACGGGCTGCGTCTGCCGGGGATTCTGGGCTGATTTGCCGTTCATCTTTGAATTTGTCTGCATGGCTTAGCGCTAACGCCGAATTTTCCGGTTTCGAACCGGGGATGTTTCAGCTAGGGCTAAGCCGTTAAGCAGCCCGCCAGGCTAACGACAACTGACAAAGGTGGCTCGCCCGTTGCTCGATATTGCACAAGTCCGCACTGTTCTTTCGGACGTCTATGACCTCGCCCCATCGGCCACGTTGGCCAATGAGATGAAAGACACGTTTGCCCGTATGGATCGTGTGATCAGCCCGCCGGATTGGGCGATCTATGCGCCCTATGTGCGGGCGATCAACGCGCTCAAGAAAGAGCGTAACGCCGTGATCCTTGGGCACAATTACATGACACCGGAAATCTATCATGGTGTGTCCGATTTCGTGGGTGACAGCCTGCAACTGGCGATCAAGGCCAGCGAGGTGGAAGAGGATGTGATTGTTCAGGCCGGGGTTCATTTCATGGCCGAGACATCGAAAATTCTGAGCCCCGGGAAAACTGTTCTGATGCCCGACATGGATGCGGGGTGTTCTTTGGCAGAATCGATTACTGCCGAAGGAATCGACGAAATGCGGGCCAAATACCCCGGTGCGCCGGTTGTGTCTTACGTGAACACCACTGCCGAGGTCAAAGCGGCCTCGGATATCTGCTGCACCTCGTCGAATGCCTTGCAGATCGTGAATGCCATGGAGAGCGACACGGTCATCATGACGCCGGATCAATATCTGGCTCAAAACGTGGCCAATGAAAGCCACAAGAACGTGGTGTACTGGCCCGGTTCCTGCATCGTGCATGAACAATACACCGCGCAGGACTTGCGCGACTTCCGAGAATGGAACCCCGGTACGCGCCTGATCGCTCATCCGGAATGTCCGCCGGATGTGGTGGCCGAGGCGGATTATTCTGGTTCAACGAGCGGTATCATCAAATATGTGCATGATGAGAAGCCTCAGAAGGCGATGCTGATCACCGAATGTTCCATGGCGTCGAACATCGCTGATGAACTGCCCGAGGTCGATTTCGTAGGGCCGTGCAACATGTGCCCATATATGAAAAAGATCACGCTTGAAAAGATCCTCTATGCTCTGCACTCGATGGAAGGCCAGGTCGAGGTTGCTGAAGACGTGGCAGAGAAGGCTCGCAAATCCGTTCAGGCGATGATTGATCTGTCCCGCAAGCTCGGCATCTGACCAGCAATGTCCAATATCACCACGGATCGCGTCATTATTGTCGGGGCCGGGATTGGCGCGCTCTATGCTGCGTTGAAACTGGCACCGCGACCGGTGGTGATCATCTCGCCTGATCCTTTGGGCGAAGGTGCAAGTTCGGCATGGGCGCAGGGGGGCGTTGCCGCCGCGATGGACTTGGCCGACAGTCCGGAAAGCCACGCTGTTGACACCGTCAATGCCGGGGCCGGCACCGTCGAGCAAAACGTCGCGGATTTGGTCACACGCGAGGCGCGTGAGTATATTCTCGACCTGACCTCTTTAGGCACTCCGTTTGATCGCACCGAGGATGGTGGGTATGTCCTGTCGCGCGAAGCCGCGCACAGTTTTGCCCGCGTGGTGCGGGTTAAGGGGGATCAGGCTGGTAGCGAAATCATGGCCGCCCTGATCGAGCGTGTGCGTGCAACTCCTTCTGTGCAGGTTTTGGAGGGGGTCCTTGCCATTGCGTTGGAAGTGACGGAAGGGCGCGTGGTGGGCGTGGTTGTGCAGGATGCCTCGGAAAGCGGATCCGCGCCTGTGACGCTTCGTGCACCTGCCGTATTGTTGGCGGGCGGCGGTTCTGGCGGGCTTTATGCCCTGACGACCAATCCGGCCCGCATCCGCGGGCAGGTCATCGGAATGGCCGCACGGGCCGGGGCTCTGATTGCCGACTCCGAATTCGTACAGTTCCACCCCACCGCCATGGACGTGGGTGAAGACCCGGCCCCGCTGGCGACCGAGGCCCTGCGCGGAGAAGGGGCCGTTCTGATAAACAGGCATGGCGAGCGTTTCATGCCGGCCATTCATCCTGATGCCGAGCTAGCCCCGCGCGACGTTGTGGCCCGCGCGATATTTGCAGAAGTGCAGGCCGGCGACCGACCGATGCTGGACACCCGCGAGGCTTTGGGCGCGCAAATAAACAAGCTTTTCCCGGCGGTTGCCGCATATTGCGCGCGCAACGGAATCGATCCGGTCAGGGACGCGATACCGGTCGCTCCGGCAGCGCACTACCATATGGGCGGGATTGCAACAGACACTGATGGTCGCGCGACACTGGATGGGTTGTGGGTGTGCGGTGAGGCGTCTTCGACCGGCCTTCACGGCGCCAATCGGCTAGCCTCGAACGGATTGCTCGAAGCATTGGTGTTTGCACGCATCTGTGCCGAGGACATTACGCGTTTGATACCGGATTCATCCGGGTCGGAGCCTGTGGTCCTTCGATTTGATCAAGCTGACACCCCGGATACGTCCGATGCAGTCAGTATATTACGCACGACTATGTCGCGCGATGTTGGCGTGGTCCGGGATCGCACCGGGTTATGCCGCGCATTGCGCACGATTGCCGCGCTTGAGGACCAGCATGGCGCGTGTCCGTCTTTCAGAAACATGTGTGCCACAGCAACCCTGATCGCCGCGGCAGCATTGCAGCGCGAAGAAAGCCGCGGCGCGCATGAACGATCCGACTTTCCGGAAATTGCCGACGGTCCCGGCAAACGATCCCGGATGTATCTTAGCGACGCACTGCACGTTCGCGCCGAAGCCTGCAAGGAATTACCATGAGTTTTGCGACCCTGCCCGATCTGATCCTCGAACCCGTCGTCCGCGCGGCGCTGATGGAGGATCTGGGAGCTTACGGTGATGTGACCACCCGCGCCGTGATCCCGCAGAGCACGACCTATACAGCCCGACTGAATGCGCGCGAGGACGCCGTTGTTTCGGGCATGCAGGTGGCCATGATAGTGTTCCGGCTGGTCGACCCGGCGCTTGAGGTTGAGGTGCTTGTCAAGGATGGCCAGTCCTGTCGACGCGGCGACACGCTGATGACCATCAAAGGTTCCGCAGCTTCGATCCTGTCGGGTGAGCGGGTCGCGCTGAATTTTGCCGGTCGTCTGACCGGTATTGCCACAAAAACTGCCACCTTTGTCCAGCAGGCAAAGGGCACGAATGCCCGCATGACTTGTACCCGTAAAACCACGCCCGGACTTCGCATCGTCGAAAAACAGGCCGTGCTGCACGGTGGCGGTTTCAATCATCGCTATTCGTTGTCCGACGCGATCCTGATCAAGGACAACCACATCGCCGCCGCAGGGGGTGTGAGTCAGGTTCTTGAATCCGCCAAAGCGCAAGCCAGTCACATGATGGCCGTCGAGATTGAAGTCGATCGACTGGACCAGTTGGCCGAAGTGCTCAGGATTGGCGGCGCGTCCGTCGTATTGCTGGACAACATGGACAACGAGATGCTGCGCGAAGCGGTTGCCATGGTGGATGGGCGAATGAAGACCGAAGCCAGCGGAAATGTGACTTTGGACCGGGTCGCATCGATTGCAGCGACCGGAGTCGATTACATCTCGTCCGGAGCGCTGACGCATTCGGCCCGAACCGTTGATCTGGGCCTTGATTTCTGAAAAGCGCGGCATTTTCGCTTGATTTGGGATCGTTTGCGCCAACACTGTTGCGCCTTCAGATTTTATCGATAATAAATCCACGGCAACGCAAGCTGCAGGAAGTTTTATAGATAAAATGATCATCCCTCATTCCGGCTGGACCCGAAAGTCTGCGCAAGCTGTTCATGACCTCCCGTTGATGGACCTTCTGTTCCGGGCACAGACCGTGCACCGCGAGAACTTTGATCCGAACAAGATTCAGACTTCTAAACTGCTGTCGATCAAAACAGGCGGGTGCGCCGAGGATTGCGCCTATTGCTCGCAATCGGCCCGAAACGGATCCATCCTGCCTGCATCGAAACTGATCGAGGTTCAGCGTGTACTGGCCGAGGCCAAAAAGGCCCGCGACGGTGGCGCGACCCGGTTCTGCATGGGGGCCGCCTGGCGCGAGCCCAAGCCGCGCGATATGCCTGCTCTGGTCGCCATGGTTGAGGGCGTCAAGGCTATGGGCATGGAAACCTGCATGACGCTGGGCATGCTGGATGACACCCAGGTGGTTCAGCTGCGCGATGCCGGATTGGACTATTACAACCATAATATTGATACATCCGAACGTTATTATTCCGAAGTGATCACCACCCGTACATTCTCGGATCGGATCGACACGATGAACCGGGTACAGGAAGCCGGAATCAAGGTCTGCTCGGGTGGTATTCTGGGGATGGGTGAACATACTGGCGACCGTATCGATATGTTGCTGACTTTGGCCAACATGACCCCGCCGCCGGATTCGGTGCCGATCAACATGTTGATGCCACAAGCGGATACCCCGCTGGCTGACGCCGAACCGATTGATCCGATCGACTTTGTGCGGATTATTGCAACCGCCCGAATTCTGATGCCCAAATCCTACGTTCGGCTGTCCGCCGGTCGCAGTGACATGAGTGACGAGATGCAGGCGATGTGTTTCTTCGCCGGAGCAAATTCAATCTTTGTCGGCGAAACTCTTTTGACGGCAGAAAACCCTGAGGAAGATACCGACTCGATCCTGTTTGCGAAACTTGGCCTTCAGGCCGAAACGGCTGAAGAACATAACCGCACGGAAGCCGCCGAATGAAAGCAGTCGAACGACTGGAATCTATGCTCGATGCACTGGAAGCCCGGCACCGCCGTCGGGCTTTGATCCCGGCGCGCGGGCTGGATTTTGCGTCTAACGACTATTTGGGGTTGGCCGGGTCAAACCTGTTGCAAGAGGCTGCGCAGGCAGCGTTGGCGCGCGGCGTGCCCGTAGGCTCGGGCGGCTCGCGGCTGCTGCGGGGAAATCACCCTGAGCATGAGGCGCTGGAACATGAAGCGGCGGCTTTCTTTGCGGCCGAGGCCGCATTGTTCATGGGTGGAGGGTTTCAGGCCAACCAAGCGATCTTTTCCACCCTGCCGGCTGCCGGGGATCTGGTTTTGTATGACGAACTGGTTCACGCCAGCGCACACGAGGGGATGCGCGCCAGCCGTGCGGATCTGCGTGCCTTTCGCCACAACGACGTCGCGGATGCGCGCAACGTTTTGACCGAATGGCGATCCGCTGGTGGGCAGGGTCAGGTATGGATTGCTGTTGAAAGTGTCTATTCCATGGAGGGCGATCTGGCCCCGCTAAAGGACCTGTCATGTCTGGCGCGTGAAACCGAAGCCGTTCTGATCGTGGATGAGGCGCACGCCACGGGCGTTTTCGGGACAGATGGCAGGGGTCTTGCGCATGATCTGAACGTTGACCTTCTGACCCTGCACACCTGCGGCAAAGGGCTTGGTGTCTCTGGTGGGCTGATCTGTGGCCCACGCGCGATGATCGATGCCCTGATCAACCGCGCGCGGCCATTTATCTTTGCAACAGCGCCGTCCCCTCTGAACGCTGCTCTGGTACGGGCAGCCCTGCGTGAATTGGCCGGGAATGAGGGTTTAGTCACTGCTGCAAGCAAGCGCCTGCGCCATGCACATGATGCGGCCCGTCAAGCCGGGCTGCCTGACACGGCCTTGAACAGCCAGATCATTCCCGTCGTTCTTGGCGATGAGGCCCGGACGATGGCGATGGCACAGGCTTTGCAACATCAGGGGTATGACATTCGCGGCATTCGCCCGCCTACCGTTCCAAAAGGCACATCCCGTCTGCGCGTCTCGATCACCGGGAATGTCAGTCCTGAGGACATTTCGGCCCTGTTTGCAACCATCTCCAGCCACCAATCGGAGGCCGCATGAGCGCTCTGGTCATTGTCGGAACCGATACCGGCGTCGGAAAAACAGTTTTTTCGGCTGGCCTGACGGCGGCCCTGAACGCCAGCTACTGGAAGCCGGTTCAATCGGGTCTGGAGGATGCAACGGACACGGAAACCGTCTGCACCTTGTCCGGTGTGGACGTGTTGCCCGAAGCGTATCGCCTGAACATGCCTGCCTCCCCCCATCTTTCTGCGGAAGATATGGGCATTGAGATCGATCTGTCCCGGCTTGCGCTGCCGCAGGTGGACGGGCCGCTGGTTGTGGAGGGGGCAGGGGGGCTGATGGTGCCTCTGAACCGCAAATCCTACTATTTGGATCTGATCGCCAAATGGCAGGTCCCGGTCGTTCTGGTCGCACGCACGGCGCTGGGAACGATCAACCACACCACGCTGTCCCTGATGGCGCTTCGAGACGCAGGGTGCGAAGTGGTCGGCGTCGCTTTTGTCGGGGACCCGGAGCCTGACGTGGAGCAAACCATCGTCGAAATGAGCAACGTTCGACACCTCGGACGCTTGCCATATCTTGGCTACCTTACGCAGCAAAGCTTGTCAGATGCGTTTTCGTCCATAGACGTGGCGACCATACGGAGGTTTCTGTGACCCCGCTTGAGTTTGACGCCCGCCACCTCTGGCACCCCTATACGAACGTGGCAGATCCCGGTGCGATGCATCTTATCGACCGGGCCGAGGGCGTATATCTCTATCGGGAGGACGGTGCGAAGATGATAGACGCCATGTCGTCATGGTGGTGCGCTATCCACGGCCACAAGCATCCCGAAATCACATCCGCCATGCAGGCCCAGCTGGAAAAGATGCCTCATGTGATGTTCGGGGGGCTGACACACCGTCCGGCCATTGATCTGGGGCGCAGGATGGTCGACATGTTGCCCGAGGGGTTGGACCGCATTTTCTATTGCGACAGTGGGTCTGTCTCGGTCGAAGTGTCGATGAAGATGGCGGTGCAGTACCAAATGGCCCATGGCCGCACCCGCAAATTCGAATTTGCCACAATTCGGGGCGGCTATCACGGTGACACGTGGAAAGCGATGAGCGTCTGTGACCCGGTGACGGGTATGCACGGGCTGTTCCGCGGGGCTTTGTCGATCCAGCACTTCCTGCCGCGTCCCCAGGTTCGGTTGGAGGATGACTGGCCCGAGGACCCGGCGCGGAACGGGTTGGAGTCGCTGGAACGACTGTTGGCCGACAAGGGCGATCACCTCGCGGCCCTGATCCTTGAACCCGTGGTTCAAGGCGCCGGGGGTATGTATTTCTATCATCCCCAATGGCTGCGCGCGGCACGCGCCATGTGCGATGCCCATGACGTGCTGATCATTTTCGATGAGATCGCAACCGGATTTGGCCGAACCGGCAAGCTGTTCGCCACTGATCATGCGGGCATCACCCCGGATATAGTGTGTTTGGGCAAGGCGCTGACCGGTGGGCATATCTCGTTTGCCGCAACCGTAACCAGCAAGCGGGTGGCGTATGGCATTGGTGAAAGTGAGGCCGGAGTGTTCATGCACGGCCCGACCTACATGGCCAACCCTCTGGCCTGTGCCGCAGGATCGGCCAGCCTTGGCCTTCTGGCAGGGGGGAGCTGGCAACGCCAGGTGGCTGATATTGAAAATCAGATGCGGACCGAGCTGGAACCAGCGCGCGGTTTGTCGGGCGTAGCAGACGTCAGGGTTCTCGGCGCCATTGGTGTTATTGAAATGAAGGAAACGGTTGATCCTTCTGTCGCTCACCGGCTGGCCCCGAAGACCGGAGTGTGGCTGCGTCCCTTTGCGCGAAACATCTATTGTATGCCGCCTTACATTATTTCACCTGATGAACTCAGCCGGGTCACGAGCGCGATGGTCGCTTTGGCCGGGGGGCAGCAATGAAACACCAGTGGCTGGCGCAATCGGATGACAGCAGGCTGACTCTCGTCTTCGGGGGGTGGGCGCTGGGTGCCGCACCGTTCCGCGGTCTCACCGGAGGCGGATCTGTTCTGCTGATGGATGACTATACTCGGCTCGATGATCCCTTGCCCGATCTGGCCGGGTTTGACCGCGTCGAAATGCTTGCGTTTTCATTCGGTGTCGCATCCGTGGCCCATTGGTTGGCCAGCACACAGTTTCGCCCTGACCGGCTGGTTGCCGTCAGCGGTACGTTGCATCCTGCCTGCGCAGACCGGGGCATCGCGCCTGATATTGTCCGGGCCACGGCGGATCAGCTGTCATCGTCAAGTTTCATCAAGTTTTGCCGACGCGCCGGACTATCTGCTGACATACCTGAACTGGACATCGAGCAGGCAAAAAAGGAACTTCACGCGGTTATTGAGCGCGGCTCGGCGCCTGATCCCGGCTTTGATCGGGTTTGGATATCAGAGCGGGATCGGATCATTCCGTCCAATGCTCAAAGGACGGCCTGGGCCGCGAACCCGGATGCTATCAAACGCGTCGCCGCTCCGCATGTACCTTTCCGATCGGGCCAAAGCTGGGCGGAGTGGATGTCATGACAGCGCAATTGGCGGACAAAGTGCAGCGAAGCTTCAGCCGAAGCTTCCAGACTTACAACGACTCAGCCAGCCAGCAGGCCTGGGTTGCCCGCAAGCTGGTTTCCGAGATGCGCCGGGTAGGCGCGCCAAGCCGGTTTGATGTGGCGTTCGAGCTGGGTTGCGGCACAGGCCATCTGACCCGGTTGCTGCGGCAGAGCTTTGACCTTCCCGATCTCTACCTGAACGATATCGCGCCTCAAGCGCGGGCGACGGCAGATGCGGAAAAGGCGGCGTTCATCGCCGGAGATGTTCGCCTGGTCGAGTGGCCAGCGAGGCTGGATTTGGTCGCGTCGGCTTCGATGATCCAATGGATGGAGGATCCGGCCCGATTGTTGCAGAAGGTAGCCGATGCGCTTGAACCCGGTGGGTGGCTGGCGATGTCCGGGTTTGGCCCACTCCAATACCAGGAGCTTACGCAAATCGGTTCAACAGCCCGGGCGCCGGGCCTTTGTGCAACTGATGCCCTTGTGGCTGCCATAGAAGGGCCGCTCAAAGTTCTGTCGGTCGGTGAAAGCGTGAGGCCATCCTACTTTGCCACCCCCAGAGATGTTCTGAAGTACTTGCGCAGGACGGGGGTAAATGGTCGGGCACAAGGTGCATGGACCCGCGCCACTCTGGCCCGGTTCGAAGCTGACTACGTGCAAAAGTTCGGAGCTGACGGCAGGGTTCATTTGACCTACCACCCAGTGTGGGTCATCGCCCAAAAGCGTTAGGCGCCTATTCGGCTACAACAAGGTCAATTTCATTCGCCGAAAGCATCTGGCGAATACCCTCGGGCGGGTTTACATCAGTAAAGAACAGATTGATCTTGTTGGCAGATTCCAGTGTTACCGGCGCGCGTTTTCCCAGCTTTTCGCCATCGGCCACTACAATACGGACCTGTGCGTTTTGAATGGCGACGCGGGCCAGGTTAGCTTCTTGCAGGTCGTGCAACATAAAGCCCGGATCCGCATTGACCGCTCCAACAGACAGAACCGCGAAACGGACGTTCAAACGTTTGATGAGGTCCTGAGCTTCAACACCAAATGCGCCACCATCATGTGAGCGCAGCTCGCCACCAGCCATGAAGACGCGGTTGTTGTTTCTTGAAGCCAATGCCTGGGCAACAAAAACCGAATTGGTCACTACAAAAAGATCACTGTGGTTGCCAAGCGCCTGCGCCACATATGCGGTTGTCGAGCCGATATCGAGGAAAACTGAGTCTCCGTCGCTGATGACCTCGGCAACCGCTTTCGCCAACTTCTCTTTTGCGTCAACCTTCTTGTCCAGACGGCTTTGCAGCGACGGTTCCAGAATGTCTTCGAGAAGATGAACTCCGCCATGGACCTTACGCACAATGCCGCGCTCTTCCAGATTGCGCACGTTTCGCCGAATGGTTTCGAGGCTGACCCCAAGATCATTTGCCAAAACGCTTACCCGGCATGACCCACCCGCGCGAAAAAGCGCGCGCAAGATTTCTTCTTCTCGTTGGTTGGTGGTCTGAAGGTTCATGGGCCGCGCTCTGATGGCATCGTCATAAGGGACTTAAAGCCATACCACAATACCCACATAAAGCAACGCGAAGCGACAGATTTGCTTTTGAAATCTGCATTAATCAGGAAAAAATGTGGCTTTACGTGGTTTTTATTGACACAAAACCCCACGATGTGGTCGTCTATACTCAATACCACCGATTCATCGAAAAAAATCACGACAGGGAGAAGGTGTTATGAATTGTAAAATGGGAATTTCTGCGCTGGCCTTTATGGCAGTCGGAGCCGCAACAAGTGCTTGGGCTGTTGAGTCCTCGGACCCGATCAAATTGACGCTCCACGACTGGTCGGGGCAGTTGATCAATACCAAGATCATGGGTTCGATACTGGAAGAAGCTGGATACAACGTTGAATATGTTCAGGCGGATTACATTGCTCAATTCGCCGGTCTGAAAACGGGTGACCTGCATCTGGCGATGGAAATCTGGGAAACCACCGGGCGCGAGGCTCTGGACGAAGCAACCGGAACCGGCAAGGTCGTCAATGTCGGCGAAACCGGCCTGATGGCGATCGAAGAGTGGTGGTACCCCAGTTACATGAAGGAACGGTGCCCGGGATTGCCGAACTGGGAAGCGTTAAAAGATTGTGCCGAGGAATTCGCGACGGCTGAAACTGCTCCGAACGGGCGTTATGTCGGTGGACCGGTGACCTGGGGTGGCTTCGATGACGAGCGTGTCGAAGCGCTTGAACTGGATTTCGAAGTCGTCCATGCGGGCACCGACGCGGCCCTGTTTGCCGAGTTGGAATCCGCGTATCAAAGGCAGGATCCGATTGTCTTATGGGTCTACGTCCCACATTGGGCGCCGGCGAAATACGAAGGCGAGTTCGTCGAATTCCCGCCATTTACGCCAGAATGCTACAGTGACCCTTCGGTTGGTGTGAACCCAGACATGGCCTATGATTGCGGCAAGCCGCGTGGCCCGATCTGGAAAGCCGCCTGGTCTGGCCTGCAAGAAAAATGGCCAGGCGCATATGACATTATCGAAGCCTACAATATCAATAATGATGAAATGAGCGCCATGGTCGGCAAGGCCGATCTTGATGGCGTGGAAATCGACAGCGTTGTTGCAGAGTGGATGGAGACCAACAAAGACCGCTGGTCTGGCTGGATCTCGAAATAATCCACTGGCCAGAGCGAGCCTGTCGCTCTCTCGGTCCGCTCTGGCCTTTTTCGCGAATTAACCGGACCACACTGATGCCCCCCAAGACCAAACTGTCGTGCCGAAATATCTGGAAGCTCTATGGCCCCAACGCAGATCGGCTTCTGCGGACAACCCCTGAACCTACGGCAGATGATATTCGCAAGGCAGGCGTGATCGGCGCAGTCCGCAACGCCAATATCGAAATCTCTGAAGGCGAGATTTTCGTCATCATGGGCCTGTCGGGGTCTGGCAAATCAACTCTGGTTCGGTGCTTGTCCCGGTTGATCGAGCCTACTGGCGGAGAAGTCCTGTTCGATGATGCTGACCTTTTGCGCGCCAGTGAGAAAGAACTGATTGAAATCAGGCGTCACAAGATGGGCATGGTGTTCCAGCATTTCGCGTTGCTGCCGCATCTGACCGTTTTGCAGAACGTAATGTTCCCGTTGACTATTCAGGCCACTCCCAAAGCCGAAGCCGACGCCAATGCCCGCGAGGTCGTGGAATTGGTCGGCCTGAAAGGTCGTGAAGATTATTATCCGCGCGAACTCTCGGGTGGACAGCAGCAGCGCGTGGGGATCGCCCGGTCGCTTGTGACTGAACCGGACCTTTGGTTTTTGGACGAGCCGTTTTCGGCCCTCGACCCATTGATCCGCCGCGAGATGCAGGACGAATTCCTGCGCCTGCAGGAGCGCCTGCACAAGACGATTGTCTTCATCACTCATGATTTTGAAGAGGCGGTCAGACTGGCTGATCGGATTGCCATCATGAAGGATGGTGAGGTTATCCAGATCGCCACACCAGAACAGCTTGTGATGCATCCTGCAACGGATTACGTCGCTGAATTCACGCGGCATATCCCCCGGTCCAAAGTTCTGACAGTCGGTGGCGTCATGATGGCCGGGGCTGCTGGCGAAGGGGATCCGATCTTGCAATCGACCCGCGTGTCCGATGTGGCCGAACGGATCATTGCCGCAGACGCGCCGATCCCTGTTGCTGACAACAACGGGCAAGTCGTTGGCGCCATTGATCGCAAGGCCGTGGCGCACGTGCTGTTTGGCGGTGGAGACGTGGCATGACACGCCTGAACCGCAGTCAGATCATCATTCTGGTGCTCGTTCTGATCACGGTCATTCTTGGGTATTATGGTCGCGATCTGAGCAAAGCCTTGGATGCGCGCTGGCTGACAAAGTTCCCTTCGGCCTGGGTCATTCCGTTCAAGTCCTATATCTCGTTGGCAATGTCCTGGCTGATCGAAGATGCGGCCGTTGGTCCGGTCTCGTTCACCGATATCACCCGCGCCATCGCATGGTTGATCGAACAGCCCTATAATCTGGTTCTTGCCCTGCTGGCCGATGGCTTTGTCAGCGGTCAGGGGAATGACGCACAGGTTATCCTGCCTGCAATCAGCTGGATTGTAGTCATCACCGCCGTTGTCGCCTTGGGTCAATATTGCCGTGACTGGGGATTGGCCGCTTTGGTCGGGGCCTGCTTTATCTATCTTGCAGTTTTCGGACAATGGGACAGCGCCATGGTGACGCTGGCGTCGGTCCTGATTGCCGTACCAATTGGCGCAGGTGGAGGATTGTTGTTGGGCATTCTGGCCTATCGCCATCCGCTTTTTGAAAAGATCATCTCGCCCATTCTGGACTTGATGCAGACGATCCCGATCTTTGCTTATCTGGTGCCGATCCTGTTCATGTTTGGTTTTGGCCCAATCTCTGCCTTGGTCGCGACGATCATCTATGCGACCCCACCGATGGTGCGGATCACCACGCTGGCGCTGAAAGGCGTTGATCCCGAAATCCTAGATTTCGGGCGCATGGCGGGTACAACCCAGCGGCAGTTGATGTGGCGAGTGCTTGTGCCCTCGGCCAGCCACAGCCTGATGGTAGGCGTCAATCAGGTGATTATGCTGACCCTGAACATGGTCATCATCGCCTCGATGATTGGGGCAGGGGGGCTGGGCTTTGACGTCCTCGCCGCGCTGCGCCGTCTGGACATTGGAGCAGGGTTCGAAGCCGGCATCGCCATCGTGGTACTGGCCATTGCCGTCGACCGTCTGAGCCAAGCCTTTGCCGAACGTATGGGGCAAGTGCATCATGAGGCTCCCGGCTCGTGGATCGCTCGTCATCGCCGGACGGTTTTGGTGCTGATTTTATTGGTGCTGACCTGGGTTCTGGGACAGTTCTCGCCACTGCTGCTGGAATACCCCCAAAGCCAGACCATCACGACCGGTGCGTTCTGGGATGACACTGTCGCGTACCTGAACGTCAACTATTTCGACACGTTCGAGGCGATCAAGGTCTTCTTTCTGACGTGGTTCATGATCCCGATCAAAACGGTTCTGCTGGGTATCCCATGGCCTTGGGCCATCGCGATGCTGACCTTGCTGGGATGGCACGCTGGCGGTTGGCGGCTGGCGCTGTTGTGTGGTGGGATGGCCTCATTGATCCTGCTTTCGGGCTTGTGGTCAAAGGCAATGATAACCGTGTATCTGTGCGGTGCATCCGTCATATTGGCGACACTGATCGGTGTGCCCCTGGGAGTTTTGTCGGCGCTGAACAAACGCGCCGGGACTGCCATCAACCTGCTGATCGACACGCTGCAAACCCTTCCCAGCTTTGTTTATCTGATCCCTGTCGTCATGTTGTTCCGGGTCGGCGATTTCACCGCCCTGATCGCCATCGTCCTCTATGCGCTGGCCCCAGCTGTCCGCTATGCCGCCCATGGCGTGCGCTCGGTCAGTGAGGAACTGATCGAGGCAGGTCTGGTCTCAGGCTGCACCCGTACGCAACTGCTGCGCCATATCCGGCTGCCGATGGCGTTGCCTGAAATCCTGCTGGGCGTCAATCAGACGATCATGCTGGCGCTGTCAATGCTGGTGATCACCGCTCTCGTCGGTACCCGTGATCTGGGGCAAGAGGTCTACATCGCCTTGACCAAAGCCGATACCGGTCGCGGTCTGGTGGCCGGTCTGTCAATTGCCTTCATCGCCATCATCGCTGATCGGTTGATCAATGCCAGTGCCCGTCAGGCCCGCATCCGCTTTGGACTGGAGAGTTGATTTGAGCCATCCTGATCTGATGACCCGCATCCGCGCTCTGCCAATCTGGCAGGGTAAAATCGAGGCCACTCCTCTGACCGGTGGCATCACCAATGTGAACTTCAAGGTAACGGATGGCAGCGGGTCTTATGTGGTGCGTGTGGGCGACGACATCCCCCTGCATCAGGTGATGCGGTTCAATGAGCTGGCCGCCAGCAAGGCAGCCAATGCAGCGGGTCTGTCGCCTGCCGTGGTACATTCCTCAGGTGATCTGACAGTGCTGGAGTTCATCGAAAGCCGCACCTTGACGGAAGAAGATGTCCGCCATCCGAACATGCTGCCCCGTGTTCTGGAATTGGTCAAAACCTGTCATGTCGAAGTGCCGAAACACCTGCGCGGGCCGTCGCTGGTATTCTGGGTGTTCCACGTCATCCGGGACTATGCCGCAACACTGACCGAGAATGACAGCGCCCATGCAAAGCTAATCCCCGATCTGATCGACGCAGGCACGCTGCTGGAGCGTGAGGCAGGGCCGTATGACATTGTGTTCGGCCATAACGACCTGCTCTGTGGCAATTTTCTGGACGACGGCAATCGCCTTTGGCTGATCGACTTCGACTATGGCGGATTCAACTCGCCGCTTTTTGATCTGGGCGGGCTGGCGTCGAACAATGGCCTGTCGCCTGAACAGGAAGACTGGATGCTTGAAGCCTATTTTGAGGCCCCGATAACCTACGACCTGCGCCATCGATATGCGGCGATGAAATGCGCCTCGCTGCTGCGGGAAACCATGTGGAGCATGGTGTCCGAGATCACCTCGGATATCGACTTTGATTACGCAGCCTACACAGCTGAAAACCTGGCGCGGTTCCGCGCAGCCCTTACCGATTTCGAAAACACCTGAGGACAGACATGACCGACCTTCCTACAACAGCCAAAGCCGTCATTATCGGCGGCGGGATCATCGGCTGCTCGACCGCCTATCACCTGGCCAAGCTGGGCTGGACTGACACGGTGCTTCTGGAGCGCAAGAAACTGACTTCAGGCACCACGTTTCACGCCGCAGGGTTGGTTGGACAGTTGCGTTCGAACGCAAATATCACGCAATTGCTGGGCTATTCCGTCGATCTGTACAACAAGATCGAAGAGGAAACCGGCCTCGGTACAGGCTGGAAGATGAATGGCGGCTTGCGCCTTGCTTGCAACGAAGAGCGCTGGACCGAAGTCAAACGGCAGGCCACGACAGCTCATTCCTTTGGTCTGGACATGCAACTTCTGACCCCATCCGAGGCGCAAGAGCTTTGGCCCTTGATGGATGTCTCTGACGTGATCGGCGCGGCCTATCTGCCGACTGACGGTCAGGCCAACCCGTCAGATATCACGCAGGCGTTGGCCAAGGGCGCCCGCATGGCCGGGGCGAAGATATTCGAAGACACCCAGGTCATCGATATCGAGATTGAAGATGGCAAGATTCTCGCGGTAATCACCGAACATGGTCGGATCGAGTGTGAAAAGGTGATCTGCTGCGCCGGGCAATGGACCCGCACCTTTGCCAGCCGCTTTGGCGTCAACGTTCCTCTGGTTCCGATGGAACACCAGTACATGGTGACCGAACCTTTCGACGTGCCCGGCAATCTGCCCACTCTGCGCGATCCCGACCGGCTGACCTACTACAAGGAAGAAGTCGGAGGTCTGGTCATGGGCGGGTACGAGCCGAACCCGATCCCCTGGGCCACCAAGGGGATTCCGCAAGGTTTCCACTATACCCTTCTCGACAGCAATTTCGATCATTTCGAACAACTTATGGAGCTTGCGCTGGGGCGCGTGCCTGCGCTGGAGAACACTGGCGTCAAAACGTTGACCAACGGGCCGGAAAGCTTCACGCCTGACGGCAATTTTATCATCGGCGAAGCGCCTGAGTTGAAGAATTTCTTCGTCGGCGCGGGCTTTAATGCCTTTGGCATCGCGGCTGGCGGCGGTGCAGGCATGGCGCTGGCGGAGTGGGTATTTAATGGCGAGCCGCCCTTCGATCTGTGGTCTGCTGATATTCGTCGCTTTGGCCGCCCGCATTTCGACACCGACTGGGTTCGCACCCGTACCGTTGAAGCATACGGTAAACACTACACGATGGCTTGGCCGCATGAGGAACATGACTCTGGCCGCCCCTGTCGCAAGTCGCCGCTTTACGACACGCTGAAAAAGCAAGGCGCGTGCTTTGGAGAGAAACTGGGCTGGGAACGCCCCAACTGGTACGCCGATGCATCAAAGGGCGAGACACCCAGGGATGAATACAGCTTTGGCCGCCAGAATTGGTTCAATGCCGTAGGTCGCGAACATAAAGCGGCACGCGAAGCGGCTGTGTTGTTCGATCAGACATCTTTCGCCAAATTCGCCCTTAAGGGTCCGGATGCACTGGCAGCGATGAACTGGATCTGTGCCAATGATGTGGACAAGCCGGTTGGTGCCCTTGTCTATACCCAAATGTTGAACAACAAGGGCGGGATCGAGTGCGACCTGACCGTTGGGCGGGTGGCTCATGATGAGTTCTACATCGTCACCGGTACTGGCTTCGCCACTCATGACTTCGACTGGATCGACCGCAGCATTTCCGAGGGTATGAATTGCCAGCTGTTCGATATCACCTCATCGAATGCAGTTCTGTCATTGATGGGACCAAAAGCGCGTGAGATTCTTGCGGCGGTGACGCGCGATGACGTCTCGAATAACGGGTTCAAGTTTGGCGCGATCCGCACCATCGGCATCGCCGGGTGTCCGGTCAAGGCGCTGCGTGTGACCTATGTTGGTGAATTAGGGTGGGAACTGCACCTGCCCGTGGAGTATGCACAGACCGTCTATGACGCGCTGATGGAGGCCGGGCGGCCGCATGGATTGATAAATGCGGGCTACAGGGCCATTGAATCGCTGCGCCTTGAAAAAGGCTACCGCGCCTGGGGTTCGGATATCGGGCCGGATCATACGCCGTTCGAAAGTGGCTTGGGCTGGGCCGTGAAACTCCGGAAGAATATTGATTTCAAAGGGCGTGCCGCCTCTGAGGCGCAAAAAACCGGCGGCGTAAAGAAGATGCTGGCATGTTTCACGGTTGAACCCGACGTTGTTCTTCTGGGGCGTGAAACGATCTATCGGAATGGCGAAAGAGTCGGGTGGCTGACCTCGGGCGGCTATGGCTACACCGTCGGAAAGTCGATCGGCTACGGTTACATCCGAAACGCAAAGGGCGTCGACGCGGAATACGTCACATCAGGGACATATGAATTGGATGTCGCAACTCAAAGGGTTCCGTGCGAAGTGACACTGCAACCGCTGTACGACCCGCAGATGAGCCGGGTGAAAATCTGACCCGAGGGTGCAAGAGCTGATCAACTGACAAACACACAGCGATCGGAACGCATAGGGAAAGCATGCTAACACGGTAAATCCGCCCCGAATGTCCGTTAGGTCGTTGAATCTGGCTGTTTTCGACCTATAAGCCGTTGATAAAGTTACAGTATTGCCACACTTCACGCCAATCTGAAGACTGAACTGCATGACTTCTCATTCAGTTTTCAGGGCAATCAATCCTTCATCCGTCGGAAATCGGATGACTTCAGCCGAAAGGACCGGAAATGGTAACCTCAGATGCGTTGACTGAACACGCGATGAAGATTGCTGATATTGCCTCGGAGTCCGCTATGCGTTTTTTTCGGGGTTCTTTAGGTGTTGAATTCAAGCAGGATGAAAGCCCGGTGACGCAGGCCGACAAGGCAGTTGAAGCAGAAGTACGGGCCTATCTGAATCAGCATTTCCCAGAGCATGGCATCTTTGGCGAAGAACACGGTCAGGAGGCTGGCGACGGGCTCCATATGTGGGTCATTGACCCCATTGACGGAACTCGATCGTTTCTGTCCGGCCATCCCTTGTTCGGATTCCTTTTGGCTCATCTATTTGATGGACAACCTCAGTTCGGACTGGTCGGAATGCCGGCCTTAGGTGAGACCTACTTGGGAGTAATTGGTGACGGCGCCCGCCTGAACGGGCGACTGGTACAGGTCGCGCAAACAACACGCCTGGATCAATCGGTTTTGTATGTGAATGAAGGGGACAAGATCTACCGCGACCATCCTGACCTGTTCACCCGGCTGATGACCGCAGGGCAGACGCGCCGATTTGCCTATGATTGTTACCCCCATGCCTTGCTTGCTTCGGGGCATGTCGATGCTGTCGTGGATTACGATTTGCAACCTTATGACTATCTGGCGGTCTCACCCCTTGTCACAGCCGCTGGCGGAGTGATGACCGATTGGCAGGGGCACGCTTTGACCCTCGATTCAGATGGCGCGGTCGTTTCCGCCGCAACCCCCGAATTGCATGCCGAACTGCTTGACCTCATCAATGTTGAAAAATGAAAGTGTCGCGCAACCTCTGGAAACTAGTTCCCGCGATCAGATTTGAATAAATACAAGAAGACAAAAAGTGATCCTATTGACGTTGTGACGATTCCGACGGGCAACTCCTGCGGAGCCAGAAGAAGGCGTGACAAGATATCAGAGAGAGTCAGTAGAATTGCGCCCACGATGGCTGAGGCGACCAGCAGGTTTCGGTGCAGAGTTCCGGCGATGCCGCGTGCAATATGCGGTACCATCAACCCGACGAAGCCGATGACGCCGGCAACGGAAACGAAACTGGCCGTCGCCAACGCGGCAACGAAGAACATACTGAACCGCAGGCCCTGAACGGGAATACCCAGTGAAGAGGCTGTAAAATCTCCGGTCAGCAGTGCGTCAAGCCACCGGCTGCGATAAAGTGAATAGCTCAGGATCAGGCCCAATCCGATTAAGACAAGCGGGAACGTTTCCCATCTTGCTAGTCCCAAACCGCCAAGCATCCAGAATATCACCGAATGCGCAGCGCGATTGTCGCCAGAGAAAATTAGGTAATTGGTGATCGCGGAAAACAGAAAGGATACCGCCAAACCAGCCAGGATAAGTTTTTCAGGCGCGCTCGTGCGTAAGCCCTGAACCAGCGCCAGAACAATGCCTGATGCGATCAGACCGCCGCAAAACGCCGCCAACGGCAACGTCCAGATGCCCAATACATCACCTGTGACCGTGATCACCAGAACGGCGCCAGCAGCTGCACCAGAGGACAGACCGAACAGAAACGGATCTGCCAGATCGTTTCGCGTCGTTGTTTGCAAAACAACACCAACAACGCCCAGCCCCGCGCCAATCACGGCAGCAAACAGGGCGCGGGGCAGGCGAAGGTCGAAGACGATCCGGTGCAAAGGCGACATGTCTCCGTCCACCAGACCGGTTCCAAGACCGATGGCTGAAAAAACTTCGCGCATGGGGATAGGAGTGGTCCCGTAGACGATGGACAACAGCAAAAGGGCGGTCAGAACAACCGCCCCCAGCAAAATCAAACGGCCCAATTGGACCATATCAGTTGGTCTCCGGGTGCATGGCCTTCGCCATTTTTTCGATTGCCTCGATGTTTGCCGGGCCGGGCGTCAGTTCTTCGTAACGCAGGCCAATCCAGCGTTCGTTCTTTACCGCGTCCGTTTGTGACATCACCGGATGATCCTTCAGGAACTGAAAGGTGTCCTCTGCGCCGTTGCCGGACTGATAGTCGAGCAGCACCAGAAATTCCGGGTTAGCCGCTGCCACGGCTTCCCACGACGTGCGGCCCCAGCTGGTATCCAGATCATGTGTCACGTTTTCGCCACCGGCGGCTGCGATCATTGCATCGGGAATGGCGAACTTGCCGGCAGTAAACGGAGCATCGGCCGGTCCGTCCAGCAGGAACACGCGGGGCTTTGCCAGATCGGCTGTTTTTGCTTCAATGGCGGACAGTTGGTCCTTCCAGTTGGCAACCAGCGCTTCGGCCTCGTCCTCGACCTGCATCACCATGCCCAGACGCAGAACGTCACCAAACAAAAGGTTCATGCTGGCCTCGGGGCGATCCTTGTCCAGATGCACGCAGCTTTCGGTCAGGACCATGGTCTTGATACCAAAGGGTTCCAGGGTGTCGGGCGTAACATCGCCACCGGGTTTCATGCCATAGTACCAACCGGCAAAGAACAGATCGGGCTCGACGGCCACAAGGTTTTCAATGGTCGGGTATTTGGGGGCAAGTTCTGGGATATCGCCACGCTGAGCATCAAAATCGGGGCTTGTTTTGTACCAGCCGGTAATTCCGGTAAGCCCCACGATCTTGTCCTGAAGGCCGAGCGCAAAGGCCATATCCGTCATGTTCATGTCGTGCACGACCAGACGCTCGGGCGCCGTTTCAAAAACAAGCGGTTCGCCGCAGTTGTCCACCGTGACGGCCTCCGCTGCTGCGCCACTTGCCAAGCCAGTGAAAACAACCACTGGCCAGAGTTTGTGCATCATTTTTAACTCCTGTTATGATGACAGTTTTCGTTTTCGGATGTCCAGCGCCGGGATCATGCGGCCTTCGTGCTGAAAGCACAGATAATCCACACCAAATGTGTCACGTACCCGGTCTGTGGTCAGAACTTCGCTGACAGGCCCGAACCCGGTCAGGCGCGTGGCTTTCATCAACGCCACATGGCTGGCGAATTCCGGGATCATGACCAGATCATGGACGATCATGACGACCGTTACCCCCAGGTCAGCGACCAAGGACAGCATGTGCCCCTTGGCATCCGGGTCCAGATGGTTGGTTGGTTCGTCCAGAAACAACAAAGACGGATTCTGGGCCAGTGCGCGAGCAATATGCGCGCGCTGACGTTCACCGCCCGACAGTTGGCTCATCGGTTTGTTTGCGAAATGCGACAGTTCGGTCGTCGTCAGCACCCGTTCAAGGTCAGCTTTATGTTGAGCCGTCGATCGTTCACCCTGAATCGGGATTTGTCCCAGCGCAACATAGTCTTGCAGCCGCATCCGTCCATCGGGCGTTTCCTGCTGTCCGACCACAGCAATGGATCGGGCGCGTTGGCGGGCGGACAGAGTGCGAAGGCTTTTGCCTTGAATCCAAACATCACCCAACGCAATCCGTTCGATCCCGCATAGCAGTTTCAGCAGAGTGGTCTTACCGGCACCGTTCGGTCCGGCAATTGCCAGAATTGATCCTTCTTCCAGACGAAAGGACACGTCCTGCAACAGGATATCACCATTGAGAGCGTAGTATTCCAGATCCTCGGCAACCAGAAAACTCATGACGTCCCTCGGGATGGCAAAGCGGGTATTCGCGACAGGGTCTTTGCAAAGAGGGCAGGAGGACGGTCCGACGCGCTGGTCCAGCCATCGTCGCTGTCGCCGAACTGCGTCGCGAATTCGACCAGGGCAGCCAGGTCGTGTGATGTCTTAATGTCGCCGAACAGGTACTGCGCTTTGCCTGCGGCCTGAAATCCAACGGTCATGGCCCGTTCACAACCTGCCATGCAGGCCACCATTCGGGTTTCAAAACCGTCAGGCAACTGAGCGTCCAGTGCGTCTTGCGCGGCCTCGGCAGGCATCGTCCCCTGACATGTTGAACAGATCAGAACGTAGTGATCAGAATAGCAGGCCATTGCCATCTCCGTCGTTTGCCAGATGCAGACAGAGGGCAAATACCCATATATTACGCAAACGCGCCATCAAGCCTCCTTCGGGGACGCCCCGCCCCGGGTTGGTTTACCATGCGATGGCAGGTCTCCTGACTTGCGGGTCAAGGCTCAGCCCACCTTCCCAACCCTTTCGGATCAGTGGTACAGTGGCGTCGCTCACCGCTTACAGTTGCGGGGGCAGTCACGGACTTGGCGCATCCCTGCGCCGCACCGTATTCCCATTTTCATCCCTTACGGAACCATCCCGATCAGCTAGTCCGGCTACGCAAGACTTGTCAAGCGGCAGACGATGTGGGGTGGTGGAAGGATATGCGATAGTTGAGCCGATTATCCTGTTCACGCCAGCCCGGACCGAACGGTTTCAATAGTCCGATACAAGCAGGAAATCCGGCTCTGCATCTTCTTCGACCTTTGAAAACCGCGGGATTGGCTCTTCAAAGACATTGTCCGTACGGTCGTCATTCACGGTCGAAACCTCGCCAATAAGGCAATCGCCGCGCTCCGCCCAGAAAGCGTGCCAGATGCCGGGCATCAGAGTTACACTTTGCCCCGGCTTCAGCCGCAAGTGCTCTCCGGGTTGCAAGGTTACAGGGCAGGCATCGCTGGGGACCGTCACCGGGTTGTCGCGGTCAACGCCACCGTTTGGATCCGACGCATAGATTTCCAGAACGAGGTCGCCGCCGCCCCGGTTGATGATGTCTTCTGCTTTGACGATATGCCGGTGCATCGGAGAAAGCTGATTGTCTTTCGAGATCAACAGTTTTTCCGCATAGAGCATCCCGCGCCCGGATTTCAGATCCCTCGCCTCACCATTGCGCAGAGTGAACAGAAAAAGTCCAAGTTCGTCGAAACGGCCTTGTGCGTAATCGGTGATGTCCCATCCCAGCCCGCGGTTGCGAATCGTTTCCGCCAGAGGGCTGCGCATTTGCTCTGGCGTCCAATTCGCAAAGGGTGGCAACACGGCACCGAAGGACTGAATAAACGCGTGTGCCTGGGATTTGATACGGTTGATTTCAGATCGTTTCATTGTGCCATTCTAAAGATCAAAGCTCATGCGCCCAAGGCGGTTCCGCCCCGGCTCGGGATACGGTCACTGCGGCCACATCCGCGCCCAGTTCCATGGCCGTTCGCAAGTTTTCCGCAGTCAATCCGCGCAGACCTGATTTGGTCAGATGCCCTGCACGGCTGAGACCGGTCAGGACGCCAGCGTTGAACGTGTCACCTGCGCCGATTGTGTCGACCACTTCAACGGGCTTCACAGGAACTGAGACTTCTGAACCATCTGCCAGGTAACCGTGCGCCCCGTCGCTGCCACGCGTGACGATGACAGCGGTTGGACCCGCCTGCAACAGCATAGACGCCTTCGCGGCTTCGGGTTCGTTACCCGGAATGATCCAGTCCAAGTCCTCGTCCGAAACCTTGACGATATCTGCTCGTGAGATCATGCGGTTCAAACGCGTTCTAAATCGGGTGTGATCCTTGATGAAACCCGGGCGGATATTCGGATCAAGCATCACAGCCCGGTCGAAACCGTGGCGGTCCAGGAGGGCGGCATAAGCATCTGCGCAAGGTTCACAGGCAAGGCTGATACCACCGAGATACAGAGCGGAAACCGCTGGAAGTTGATCGGGCAAGTCTTCGGGCAGCAACATCCGGCCCGCCGTGTTTTCATCAACAAAGCTGTAAGACGCGTGCCCATCAGAAAGCTGTACAAAGGCAAGCGTGGTCGGGCGGTCCGAGATAATCACATGCGTCGTGTCCACATGACTGGCTTTCAGGGCATCGATCAGTTGCCGTCCGAACATATCCGATGACAAACCTGTCAGCATTCCAACCGGCACGCCCAGACGCCCCATCGCAACAGCTGTGTTCAGAACTGCACCACCGGTATGTGGCACAAAACCCAGTGCACCCGACACGGTCGGTTCTGAGATCATATCTATCAGCGCTTCACCACAGCACAGGATCATGTCTTGGTCCTTCTTGGAATAGAAATTTCGGTTAGTCTGGTTACTGTCTCAGCGCGTTCTTGCAGAAGTTGTTTGCGCCGATGATCCCGAACTCTGCCTGTTCAGACACGTAGAGGTTCAGGGAACGGCGCAAATCGCTGAAGCGGCCGCCGCCGTTGAACGCATCCTTGAAGTTGTCACTGAAAAGCCAGCGGTTTTTCTCGGCAACGCCACCCACAAGGAAAACGCCTCCCTCTGGCATCAAGGTGACCGCCAGATCACCCATCAATGCACCCAGATGAGTGGTAAAAATCTGCGCCGTTTTTTCGGCGATGAGATCGGTGCCGCTGCGGGCATCGTTCAGAATTTCTTTCGCAGAGCGCACCTGTGCCCGCGCCTGACCGGCTGCCAACTCAACCGCCTGATACAGGACCGGTAGGCCGGTTCCACTCAGGAACATTTCTGCTTCCAGCGCCAGGCTGTCCCCAAAGAAACAGCCCGGTGCGATACGACGCGCCGCTTCAAAGATATCAACTTCTTCGCGATGGCGCGGGTACAGACCCACATGCCCGCCTTCGCCGGAAACCGTATGATATCTGCCTTCTGAGTAAAGCAAGGCGCCAACGCCGAGCCCGGTTCCGGGGCCAACAACCAATCGCGTGCCCGCGGGCGGCGTTGCCTGTCCCTGCAAGACGGCAACATCCGACCGGGTCACCTCGGCCACCGACCATGCCGCGGCGGTAAAATCATTTATGACAAAGGTGCGCTGCGCTCCTGTTGCATTTGCCAACTCTGTCTCCGAGAGATCCAGGTTTGCGTTGGTCAGTTGAATAGTCCCATCCCTGACGGGCCCCGCGCCCGCAGCTACGACGGCCTGTGGATTTGTTCCGATTTCGTCTCTGAGATCATGGAATGCCTCCAACAGGTCTTCCAATGTCCCCGTCGGATGCTTCCGAAGATCTGCCAATTCGCCATTCGTGACGACGCCCAAACGTGTGTTCGTGCCACCAATATCCGCAACCAAGTTCCAATGCTCATGCACAGCCCCGAATGGTTGCGCTAACGGTTGAGAGACGTTCTGACCCTCGGACAGGGCGGATTTTAGCGCCATGAAAGACGCTTTGGGCGTTCTCGCAAGTGTTTCGAAATCCACGTCCACCAGTCCAAACCTCTTCTCGTACCCGAAGGCCCATTCGTAATTGTCCAGTAGAGACCAGACAAAATAGCCATTCACCGGAACACCTTGTGTCAAGGCGTCCTGCACGGCCACGAGGTGCCGGTCGAGATAATCGATACGATCATCGTCCTGCACGCGCGCCTCACTCGCCATACCGTTTTCGGTGATATAGATTGGCATCGCGCCCGTATAGTCTTTCGTTGTTCTGATAAGAAAGCGGGTGAGGGCAGAGGGCTCAATTTCCCATCCCATCTGCGTTTTCGGCAAAGGCCCGGGAACCTCTTGCAGGCTGGGCCAGGCGGTGTCCGCCGGGGCGATCAATTTTCGGGTATAGTAGTTCAACCCGCACCAATCGACCTGTGCTCCGATGGTTTCAAAGTCGTTCTGCCAGCCCTTGGGCAGGTGTGGCTCCAATCCCACCAAGGCTGTTTGGGGATATTCTCTTTTGAAAATCCCGGCAAGGAAGAACCGGTTATAAATGGCGTCGTAGCGATCTGCGGCAAGCCGCGCTTCCGCGCTGTCATCTGCTGGCTCGGACCATTCGAGGTTGAACACAGCGCCCAGATTGCTCATGCCAAGACTGCGCATGGCCTGAATGGCCCTGCCGTGGGCCAACAAAACGTGATGCATCGCTCGCGCAGCGGCGCGGATGTCGCGCAGACCGGGCGCATGGTGGCCTTCAAAATGACTCAGCCAACTGACACACCAGGGTTCGTTGATCGGCGCGGCGCTGAACATCCGGTCACCGATCCGACCCATGATGACCTGCGTATAATCCGCGAACCAATCCGCGATATCGCGATTGCACCACCCCCCCTGATCCGCAAGCGCTGACGGTAGTTCCCAATGATAAAGCGTCACACAGGGGCGGATACCGCGCTCCAGCAGGGCGTCCGCCAATCGGTCATAATAGTCCAACCCCGCCTGATTGACCTGACCACGCCCTTCCGGCAATACACGTGCCCAACTTGTCGAAAAGCGATAACAGTCAAACCCGGCTTCGCGCACTAGATCGAAATCCTGCTCGAACCGGTTCAGGTGATCGCAGGCCACGTCTCCGTTTTCTCCGCGCACCACGTTGCCCGGCGACGCCGCAAAGGTATCCCAATGAGTCTGCCCCGCACCGCCCTGTGCATGGCCTTCAATCTGGTACGCAGAGGTGGCAACACCAAAGAGGAAATCTTTGGGGAAATCAGCGCGTGAGTGTTTCATGGCTACAACCTGTTGGGCGCAGGGCCGGTTGACCTGCCAACTACCAGTTCGGCCTCCAGCAATCTAGTTTTGACTGGATCATTCGGAGATTTGATGCGCTGGATCAACATGTCAGCAGCCATTTCACCTGCCTGCCGGACGGACGAGCGCGTTGCGGTGAAGATAGGTACATCCTGCCCGTTCTTCAAATAGGACAGGTCGTCGTCATGGGCGATCACTGATACATCCGCACCCATCTCAAGCCCGCTTTCGGACAGAGCGCGCCGCACACCGATGGCGGATATCATCGACGAACACAGAATCGCAGTCGGAGGGGTGTCCAGGCGCAACATGTTTTGCGTTTCGTGGTGGCCGTAAACCTCTGTCATTTCAGCGCTGCGCATCAGATTTGCATCGGGCGCAAGCCCGGCCCGCCCAAGCGCCTCAAGATATCCGTCGCGGCGGCGTTGGGCGAAATCCATATCTTCCAAACCGTTGATCAGAGCGATACGGCGATGGCCAAGGTCAATCAGAAAGCGCGTGGCACGCATGAACGAGCTTTTGTTGTTCACATCGATCCAGTCATACAAAGTGTCGACGCCGGTTGAGCGTCCGTGCACGATGAATGGGACGCCCATGCGGGTCAGGACTTCGATCCGTGGTTCGTTCACTTTGGGGCCTTGCAGCACGACTCCGTCCACCGCGCCCCGCTGAAAGAGACTCCGATACGCTTCTTCAATCGAGGTGTCGTCGGCGTTGGTGAACATCATGTCATAGCCATGTTCAGCGTATTTCTTTGCGGCACCGGCGACGAAATCCCCGAAGATCGGGTTGACCATTTCATGTTGTGACGAGCTGGGAATCACGTGGCCGATTACCATGGATCGTCCGGTTGCAAGCCCTTTGGCACGACTGTTCGGGCGGTACCCATGTTTGTGCGCCGCAGCTTGAACGCGCGCACGTGTGTCCTCGCTCACTTCAGGGTACCCGTTCAACGCCCGGCTGACCGTAGTTTGCGAAAGACCCAGAACTTCCGAGAGCTGCTTCAGGTTCATTTTACGATTCAAAGCGCCTTCAATTGAGTGGTTCTTTTTTGTTTTGTGAGCAAATGCTGCTTCCGTCAACTTATTTTGCGTGGAAAGCAGAAAATATAAGTAATTTTGGCGATGGGAAGCAAAATGTTGACAGAGAGCTATTGTTAGCGGATAACACGCAATATCCAAAGCGCTTTGAAAGCGAGTCTTTGAGCGCACGATAGCTTGGGAGGAGGATTTGATGAAAAACGCGCTTTACGCAGGTGCGGCGGCACTCGCCCTGATAGCCGGATCAGTTCAGGCGGAGGGTGAGTTGATCCACGCCGTCGGCGAGGGCAGTTTTGACTGGGATGGGTTTCAGGCCTTTGCCGAAGCAAATGATCTGTCCGGCGAAAGCCTGACTATTTTCGGCCCCTGGCTGGCTGGCGAGGGCAAGTCTTTCGAGAACCTTGTGGCCTATTTCGACGAAGCAACAGGTGCGAATTCCAGCTATGTGGGCTCGGACTCTCTGGAACAGCAAATCCTGATTGATGCAGCCGCAGGTTCCGCGCCGAACCTGACTGTTTTCCCGCAGCCCGGTCTGGCGGCAAACCTCGCCAAGCAGGGGTATCTGACACCTTTGGCCGAGGGCTCGGCGGACTGGATAAAGGAAAACTTTGCTGCCGGTCAGTCCTGGGTGGATCTGGGAACGTTTCAAAACGCCGACGGAGTCGACGATTTCTACGGATTCTTCTTCAATGTGAATGTCAAGTCTCTGGTCTGGTACGTGCCCGAAAACTTCGAAGACTTTGGGTATGAAGTGCCCGAAACCATGGAAGAGTTCAAAACGCTGATGGATCAGATGGTCGAAGACGGTGAGACGCCCCTATGCGTCGGTTTGGCCTCGGGTGGCGCAACGGGTTGGCCCGCAACGGACTGGGTCGAAGATCTTATGCTGCGCACGCAACCACCAGAAGTCTATGACCAATGGGTTTCCAACGAGATCAAGTTCGATGATCCCCGCGTCATCGCTGCGATTGAGGAATATGGCAGCTTTACCCGCAATGACGAATATGTGGTTGGTAATGCAGACGACACGGCGGCAATTGACTTCCGGGACAGCCCCAAGGGTCTATTCGATAGCCCGCCGGCTTGCATGATGCATCGGCAAGCGTCGTTTATTCCCGCCTATTTTCCTGAAGGCACGGAATTGGGGGTTGACGCTGACTTCTTCTATTTCCCGGCGTACGCCGAAAAAGACCTGGGCACACCAGTGCTTGGGGCAGGGACACTGTTCACGATCACGAACCCGAACCCGGCCACCGAATCATTTATGGAGTTCCTGAAGACGCCATTCGCTCATGAGATCATGATGTCGCAGGATGGCTTCCTGACGCCCCACCTGAGTGCAGACCCCGAGAACTACTCGAATGATTCACAGCGCGGACAGGGCGAAATCCTGACCAACGCAACAACCTTCCGCTTTGACGGGTCTGACCTGATGCCGGGTGCGGTTGGGGCAGGTACTTTTTGGACCGGGATGGTCGATTACTCTTCGGGTGCAAAAGATGCAGCCACCGTGGCACGTGAAATCCAGGCATCCTGGGACGCAGCCAAGTGACCAACTCATGGGGCGGTCCTAGGGCCGCCCCACTTGCCAAACGGATGGGCGCACCATGACACCCGCACTTCAAGGCCTGCTGACGATCGCCATCGGCGTGTTGGGTTGCGTGGGCTACTTCTACTTTTCCAACCAGTTTCTGGACAAAATCCTGTTTCCGCCGCGTGGTCCGAATGCGGGCCGAAACATCAACCGCGCGAACTTGATCCGTCCATGGTTGTTCCTGTTCCCGGCGCTTGCTGCGCTGGGGCTTTATCTGGCGTATCCGGTGGTTGAAACCTTGCGCCTTTCGCTTACGGAACGTGTGCCCGGTGGCGGATACCGATGGGTCGGCCTGGACAACTATACCCAAATGGCGGCTGAGCCGAAGTTTTGGGAAGCCATGCGCAACAACATGTTCTGGTTGATTGTCGTACCAGCCATGTCAACGGCTTTTGGTCTTCTCGTGGCGCAACTGACTGACCGCATCCGCTGGGGCAACTTTGCCAAGTCCTTGATCTTCATGCCGATGGCCATTTCGTTTGTTGGTGCATCGGTGATCTGGAAACTGGTTTATGACGCGCGACCAGCTGAACAAGACCAGATAGGAATCCTGAACGCGCTGTACATCTTCTTCGGCGGCACCGAACCCAACACGTGGTTAACAATTCCCTTCTGGAACAGTTTCTTTCTGATGGTTGTCCTGATCTGGATTCAGACGGGTTTCGCCATGGTCATTCTGTCGGCGGCCTTGCGCGGTATTCCCGAAGAAACCATCGAGGCGGCCATTTTGGATGGCGCCAATCCCTTTCAGATCTTCTTCAAGATCAAGGTGCCGCAGATCAAAACCACAATCCTTGTTGTTTGGACGACGATCACGATCACCGTTCTCAAAGTGTTCGACATCGTCTTTGCCATGACCAACGGCCAGTGGGAGACGCAGGTGCTGGCAAACTACATGTATGACAAGCTTTTCCGCGCCAATGACTGGGGCGTCGGGTCGGCCTCGGCCATGGTGATCATGTTGCTTGTTGCGCCGATCCTCGTCTGGAACGTGCGCAATGCACGCAAGGAGATGGAGTAAGCCATGAGCGATATCGCAGGAACGAAACCCGCGCTCAGATGGGTGGTGCATCTGTCAGTCGTCTTTCTTGTGGCCCTTTGGGTCATCCCCACGCTTGGCTTGCTGATTTCATCCTTTCGGACGGCAGATCAGATATCGTCCAGCGGCTGGTGGCGGTCGCTGTTCCCCTCCGAACAAAATCTGACCCTTCGCAGTGCCGCACCGGAGACGCAGGTGCTGGAAAACGGAGTGTATGTCATTCAGGGGGCGTTGTTCGGCGAAGATGAGCAAGCAACGATTTCCAGATGGGGTATCAGTTCGCGCGAGGTAGATGCGTTTGAGCCGGGCCAAACAGCAGAACTGCGGCGAGGTGGCACGATCACGGTGGATGCGGTTGGCAACTACCGGATGGAGAACACCGAAGAGTTCACAGGTGATCGCGGCGCACGCATCTTTGTTACGGCCGAATTGCCGCCCGAGTTCACTTTGAAAAATTACCAAAAGGTTCTTCTGGATCAAAGCAGTACAGACAGCATGGCCAAGGCGTTCTTCAACACGCTGACAGTGACCATCCCAGCGACCATAATCCCGATTCTGGTTGCCGCCTTTGCAGCTTACGCGCTGGCGTGGATGGATTTCCCCGGACGGGCCTTGCTGATCGCGGCCGTTGTTGGCCTTTTGGTCGTGCCGCTTCAATTGGCCTTGATCCCGTTGCTGAAATTTCACCTCAATATCGGGATCGGTAAAGGATACCTGGGCGTCTGGCTTGCGCATACAGGGTTTGGGATGCCCCTAGCGATTTACCTGCTGCGAAATTACATGGCCGGATTGCCGCGTGATCTGATCGAAAACGCCCGCGTCGACGGCGCCACCGAGTTTCAGATCTTCACCAAACTGATCCTGCCACTCAGCTTCCCGGCGCTGGCGTCTTTCGCAATCTTCCAGTTCCTGTGGACATGGAATGACCTGCTTGTCGCCAAGGTTTTCCTGATCGACGCGACCGGCCAGACAACCGTGATGACGAACCGCATCGTCGAGTTGCTGGGTACACGTGGCGGCAACTGGGAAATCCTTGCGACCGCTGCCTTTGTCTCGATCTTCGTGCCGCTGGTCGTCTTCTTCGCAATGCAAAAATACCTGGTCCGCGGCCTGTTGGCCGGATCTGTCAAATAGAGGCGTCTGATGAACGTGCAGAACAACCTTGAACAATGCAAAGCAACGAAACTGTCTTCGGACTGGTGGCGCGGGGGGGTGATCTATCAGATCTACCCACGCAGTTTTCAGGACAGCAACGGCGATGGGATCGGCGATCTGAAGGGCATCACTGCGCGACTGGACTACATCGCCTCTCTGGGCGTTGATGCAATCTGGATCTCGCCGTTTTTCAAATCGCCGATGAAGGATTTTGGCTACGATGTCAGCGATTACAGCGATGTCGATCCCATGTTCGGGTCGCTGGCGGATTTCAAAGAGCTTCTGGATCAGGCCCATGCGAAGGGTCTAAGGATCATGATTGATCTGGTTCTGTCGCATACATCAGATCAGCACCCTTGGTTCAGCGAAAGCCGCAGAAGTCGAGAGAACCCGAAATCCGACTGGTATGTTTGGGTGGACCCTAAACCGGATGGCACGCCTCCGAACAACTGGCTTTCGATCTTCGGCGGCTCGGCCTGGCAATGGGATGCCCGACGCCTGCAATATTATCTGCACAACTTCCTGACATCGCAGCCGGATCTGAATTTCCACTGTCCGGCTGTTCAGGATGCGTTGCTGGACGTGGCGCGGTTCTGGCTTGATCTGGGTGTGGATGGTTTTCGGCTGGATACCATCAATTTCTATTTCCACGACAAGGCGCTGCGCGACAATCCCGCGCTGCCGATGGATCAACGCAACGCCACGATCGCACCGGCAGTGAATCCTTACAACCATCAGGATCACGTGTTTTCAAAAAGCCAGCCCGAGAACATCGCCTTCCTCGAACGACTGCGGGCTTTGACGGACGAATATGAAGACCGAGCTTGCCTGGGCGAGGTCGGAGATGCGCAGCGCGGGCTCGAGATCATGGGCGAGTACACATCTGGGGATAAACGGATGCACATGTGCTATGCCTTCGAATTCCTGGAAAAACGCGCATTGACAGCCGCTTACACCAGGCACGTTTTTGATCAGTTAGAGGCGAAGGCAGGGGACGCGTGGCCATGTTGGGCGTTTTCCAACCACGACGTGCAGCGTCACGTCTCGCGCTGGAATTTGGACGACGCCTCAGCCCGCCAGCACGCGGTTCTGATGATGTGCCTGCGCGGCTCTGCCTGCCTCTATCAGGGCGAGGAGCTGGGCCTGCACGAAGCGGACGTGCCGTTCGAGAAACTGCAAGACCCTTATGGCATCGAGTTCTGGCCCGAGTACAAGGGCCGCGACGGCTGCCGCACACCGATGGTTTGGGCGGCACAAGATGAACAATCGGGTTTCAGCACCGCAGAACCCTGGCTGCCGGTTAGCGCACAGCAGGCCGGGCACGCGGTAGACCGATTGGAGGCGGATCCACATTCGATGTTGAATCACTACCGTCGCGCCATTGCCTTGCGGCATGCGCATCCTGCTTTGGCAATGGGGGCGCAGACCGGGATGACAGAAACGGGTTCGGTTCTGTCTTTTGTACGTGAGGATTCACATGAGCAGATATTCTGTGCGTTCAAACTGGGTGCAGACACTGCCGAGTTCAAACTGCCCGAAGGCGGTTGGCAGGTCATGGGTCAGGACTTGGGCGGCATTGAGGGAAGCGGCAACGTTATCCTGAACGCGGCGCAGTTCATCCTGATGTTTAGGAAAAAGGGATAACGCATGTCTGAACTCAACCTTACAGATGTCGCCAAGTCCTATGGCCCTGTCGATGTTTTGAAGAACATCAATCTCGACATTGAACAGGGCGAACTGATCGTTTTTGTTGGTCCTTCCGGATGTGGCAAGTCCACCCTGTTGCGGATGATCGCCGGGCTGGAGAAGATTACAGGCGGCACGCTGGAAATCGAAGGACAGGTTATGAACGATGTTCCGCCTGCACAGCGGGGCATCGCGATGGTGTTCCAAAGCTACGCCTTGTATCCCCACATGACCGTTCGCGAAAACATGGCCTTTGCCCTGAAAATTGCACAAATGCCCGCAGCCGAGATTGATGCTGCCGTAGATCGTGCCGCTCAAATCCTTCAGCTGGAACCATTCCTGGACCGCCTGCCAAAAGCTCTTTCCGGGGGCCAACGTCAACGGGTTGCCATCGGGCGCGCGATTGTACGTGACCCAAAGGTGTATCTTTTCGACGAACCCCTCTCAAACCTCGACGCAGCACTTCGGGTGGCCACACGGATTGAGATTGCGCGCCTGAAAGAGGCTATGCCTGACAGCACCATGATCTACGTGACCCACGATCAGGTCGAGGCCATGACTCTGGCCAGTCGGATCGTGGTTTTGGCCGACAAGGGCATCGCGCAGGTCGGGACACCGCTCGAGCTTTATGAAACTCCAGACAACGAGTTTGTTGCGCAGTTCATCGGGTCGCCCTCCATGAACCTGCTATCCGGCACAATCACTGGAACCGGCGAAACGACAACCGTTGAACTGTCATCAGGCGGGATTGCAAAGTCCGGGGTTCCAACTGAAGACAGTGACCTGGGTAAAAAGGTTAATATCGGGGTGCGTCCCGAAGACTTGGTCACGACAAAGGAAACCGCGATTCTGTCCGGGAAAGTGGATTTTACCGAAGCCCTGGGCGAAGTCACGTTGCTGTATTTTGAGCAAGCCGATGGTGCGGATGCGGTGATTGCGAAACTGCCGGGGATTCAGCGAAACCTGCGTGGCCAGACAGTCTCGGTCACCGCCGCACCGGATAAGGTGCATCTGTTCCACAACGGATTATCCATGCGCAATTAGCAACGAAATGCAGTTCTTGACAGAGTTGCATTTTGTATTTCACCATATTTGAAACGTTTCAATGGTGAAGAATGAGGGTATCAGCGCAGCTTTACACGATCCGGCAATGCGGTGACCTCACGGACCAACTGAAGTTGGTTTCCGTTTGTGGGTTTTCGGATATCGAAACCACCGGGCTGCATGACATGACACCGCAAGAGATGGCACGCATCGTCCATCAATCAGGTCTTAACCTTCGTTCTGCACATTTCGATTGGGAGGAGTTCAACGAGCGTTTCGACGACATCGTTGAAGTACTGCATCTTTTGGAATGCCAGGTGGCGGTCATGCCTTGGCTAGCGCCACAGGCGCGGCCCGGCACTGTCGAGGGATGGAAGGCAGTGTCGGGCCAGTTGTCCGATTGGGCAGATCGGCTGAGGGATCACGGCATCCGTCTAGCCTACCACAACCACGACTTTGATCTGAATGGCGAGCCGGGTGAAACGCCTCTTGATCAGATTCTCGCGCAGGGAAACATTTATTGGCAGCCTGATATCGGTTGGCTCGTTGCGGCGAGTCAGTGCCCAGCTGATTTGATCACGCGTCACGCGTCACGCATCCTGTCTGTCCACGCAAAGGACGTGGACCCGCAGGGCGGATCAGGTGACGGGCGTTGGCGTGATCTGGGTGAGGGTGTTGTCGATTGGGACGCCACGCTACGAGCCCTTCTAAGGACCAAGTGCACCGACCTTTTTGTCGAGCATGATGAAACCGCAGATCACAAGCGTACTTTGCAAACCGGCCGGTCGTTTTTGACTGAACAGCTAGAGGGTATCGGCTGATGGCGCGGGCAACGATCAAATCGATTGCCAAAAAAACCGGCTATTCAATCGGAACAGTGTCAAACGCCCTGCGCGGAGCCTCTTCGGTAAAGCGCGAAACGCGGGACGAAATTCAGAAGGCGGCTTCCGAGCTTGAGTACCGGGTCAATCTGGATGGCCTGAAACTGCGCACCAACAAATCCCACAGGATTGCGGTATTGGTCAGCGTTTCAGACAACGCCGCTGATGAGTGGGAAGGTGTGGAGTTTACGAGGATCTTGGCCGGAATATCCGACGCGGTTCAGGGATCACGCTATCAGTTGAGCGTCTTCAGCATACGAGATGGCGACGCCGCACTGCGAACCCTTCACTCTATCGTGCAGGAAGGGTCGGCAGATGGGGTGATCTTTTCCGGAACACGGGTGAACGACCAGCGTATCGCCTATCTGCAAGATAAAGGTTTTCCGTTTGTCACATACGGCATGAGCGACAGTGTCGAACCGCATCCCTACGTGGATCTCGACAGTCAGGCTGCCGCTTTTGATGCGACGGCTCGGCTGCTGGCATTGGGGCACAAGCGGATTGCGCTTATCAACCCGCCGGATGACCTGATCTATGCACACCAGCGTCGCCAGGGATATTCAGATGCTCTGTCGGCAGGTGGCATAGAGTTTGACCCGGCACTTGTTTTCCCCGGCCCGACCACTGCGAAAACCGGGCAAAGGGCCTTTGCGGCGCTCATGCGAATGCGCAACCGACCAAGCGCCATTATTTGCGCCAACGAGGCGATGACCCTTGGCGCCTTGTCCGGAGCCGCCGATATGGGTGTTCAAGTCGGCAGGGATGTCGTCCTAATTTCAAACGACGACCTGAAACTCAGCCAGTATTTCGTCCCCCCGCCCAGCACCTACTATTTGCCGATTGGCGAGACCAGCCGCCTGCTGGGTGAATTCATGCTAAAAGCACTGGACGGCGTTGATCCGTCCGAAACTCAAAAAAAGATCAGGGCCACATTGATCGAGCGACAACCTGACACCCCGGCGCCGGGTACGGCGCAGACCAACTGAGCCAACAGAGGAGAAACCGAACATGTTCAGAAACCTATTAGCCGCTGTAACGCTTGCAATGCTGACAGCGCCGGTGGCTTTTGCCGCCGATCTGGAAGGTCGCGTACTCAAGATCGGAACGGATGCAACCTACCCCCCGATGGAAACCGTCGACGAAACAACCGGTGAAATCGTAGGCTTTGATGTCGATGTGATGAATGCAATCTGCGAAAAGATCAATTGCGTTCCGAATTTCGTAAACACCGCCTGGGACGGCATCTTTGCGGCGCTTCAGCAGGGTGAATTCGATCTGGTCATCTCGGGCGTATCGATCACGCCCGAGCGTGAAGAGACTATGGACTTTTCCGAACCTTACATCGTTGTCAGTCAGGCCATTTTGCTGCAGGTCGACAACGCGGATATGACGCTTGAGGATTTCAAAGCGGGTGGCCAGAAACTGGCGGCACAAACCGCGACGACCAATGCCCAACTGGCGGAAGAGCTTGTGGGGCGCGAGAATGTCAGCCTCTACGACAACTTTTCGGCGGCTATTTTGGCGCTGCAGAACGCAGACGTGCAAGGGGTGATCATTGATGGTACGTCCGCCGCTGCCTACGAGCAGGAGTTTGCCGGAGAGCTGACCGTAGGCATCACAGGCCTGCAATCGGATCCATTGGGTATCGTGTTTCAGGAAGGTGACCCGACGGTGGATGCAATCAATGCCGGTCTCGCAGCCATTCAGGAAGACGGCACGCTGGACACGCTGAAAGCCAAATACTGGGGCGCAAACTGATCCTTCAAGCCCTTTTGGGCCCGGCGGCTGAGTTTGCCGGGCCATGTTTCAGCGGAGAAGTACCATGTCGCGTCTCAGCACGATCCGCCCGAGCAATCTTGTGTTGCTCGCAGCCGCTCCCTTCATCTTCTATCTATTCGCCACGTCTTCGAAATACCTGCGATCTTTGATTGCAATTCTGGGGATCGGCAACAATGCAGGGCCTGTTTTCGTCGGCTTTCTGCTGATCGTCTCGGTTGCAATCCTTGGATATCTCTGCGCTCGGTATACGCGTTTTACAAATCATGCCCCGGGCTGGTTGCGCGTTTCCGCCTTAGCGGCGCTGCCCGCATCAATTGCGCTTTTGGTCTCAAGCTTCGTATCTCCACAGCTTTTGATGCCCTTCGTGGAATCCGTTTTCTTTCACTCGCTCAGCGAGAACACATCATCCCTTATCGACAGGTCCAGCCAGGCGTGGGTGTTGTATCCCGAAGTCGTGACCCAGCTTCAAACAGGTCTGCAAGTTCTTCTGGCAGTATACGCAGCCGTTGTCGCCTTGTGTCTGCTGTCGGCGCGGTTGCAACCCCGTTGGCGCTGGCGCGTTCTACTGGGGCTGGAATGCCTTACAGGTGCGGTTTTGTTTTATCTGATGTTCATGGCCCACTGGCAGTTCGCGACAGGCGTAGCCATTACATTCCGCGCGGCCATCTTCGCCTATATCTTCTCGGCCATTCTGGGCCTGATCTGGGTGGGGTTGCAGTCGTTCAAACCAAAGGCACGTACCACGATCCTGTATGGCTCGATCAGCCTGACATTGCTTGCAATATCAGCCTTTTTCTTCATGCAGCCGCAGGTCAGTTACGTTCTGGTCGGAAGCACCGAAGGGCGCATCGCCATTGTACGTGGCACGCCACAGGCGCAGGCTGACGTCATCCGGTTCGGCGAGTTCGAAGGTGCCGGCGACCAGCAATACCGCATACGCAGTGCCACTGATCCTGTCGCGGCTTTGGAGCAGATAGAAACCGTCGACAGCGTGTCCGGAGCCTTTGTGCCAGTAGACGCTCACACACAAGGCTATCCGGTTCTATGGCAGACAGTTTTCTTGCCTGACAAATACAGAAATCCCGCGCTGGCCTTCGCCGTTTTTGGCTTTTTGCTACTCACGCTGACCATCGGCGGCGCACAGCACAAGCTGCATCCTTTGGCGGTCGGGGCTGAATTCTTTGTGGACACGATACGCGGCATTCCGATGCTGGTGATCATCCTTTATATCGGTCTGCCTTTGGCGGGCGCGGTCAAGGATGCCACTGGGGGCGGCATTGATATGACCAACATGACACGCGGGATTATCGCGATTTCGGTAGGGTACTCGGCCTATATGGCCGAAATATTCCGATCGGGGATTGAGGCTATTCCCAAAGGGCAATTGGAAGCGGGCAGTTCCCTGGGTTTGTCCCGCTGGCAGACAGCGCGGTTGATCGTGTTGCCTCAGGCCTTGCGGATCGTAACCCCACCTCTGGGAAATGAGTTTATCGCGATGATCAAGGACACCTCGTTGCTGTCCATCCTGTCCGTCCGCGACATGACCCAAAGGATGCGAGAGTTTCAGGCAGCAAGCTTTCTGCCATTTGCGCCGTTCAACACGGCGGCAATTCTGTACGTGGTACTCACCCTCGGTTGCGCAAGCTTCCTGAAATGGATCGAACGGCGCACGGCAAAGGATAGCAGATGAGCAAACTGGAGCTTGGGGTTTGCTACTATCCCGAACAATGGGGCCCGTCCCAGTGGCGCAGTGACGCCGCGCGGATGGCCGAGATGGGTTTGGATTGGGTTCGGATCGCCGAGTTCACCTGGGGTCTGATTGAACCGGCACGCGGTCAGTTTCGCTGGGACTGGCTGGATGAAGTCATTGAGGTTCTGGGGCAGGCCGGCCTGCGGGTCATGATGTCGACGCCAACGGCTGCACCTCCCAAATGGCTGATTGATGAGCACCCCGAAATCCTGCCGGTTGGCCCGGACGGTGGGGTCAGAGGGTATGGGTCGCGCAGACATTATTGCTTTTCCAGTGACGTATATCTGGCCGAGGCGCACAGAATAGCGACGGAATATGCCGCCAGATATGGCCAGAACCCTCATGTCCATGCCTGGCAGATCGACAATGAGTACAACGACCACGACACCGCTCTCAGCTATTCTGATGCTGCACGGGCAGGCTTTCGGCGCTGGCTGGCACAACGATACGGCACAATCGACGCACTGAACGAGACCTGGGGGACCGTGTTTTGGGGGACCTGCTATTCCGGCTTTGACCAGATAGAACTGCCCAACGGTTTGGTCGCCACACCCAACCCCACGCATGCGCTGGATTTCATGCGCTATTCCTCGGATCGGGTACGGCTGTTCAACAAGACACAGGTGGATGTGCTGCGAAAACACGCGCCGGGTCGCGATATCACGCACAACTTCATGGCCGGCAGTTTCGAGTTTGATCACCACGCAGTGGCCGCAGATCTGGATGTCGTCGGCTTTGACAGCTACCCGCTGGGCAATCTGATGGGCTCAACCCTGTCAGAGACAGAAAAGCGCCGCTATCTGCGGACCGGTGCGCCAGACTATCAGGGGTTTCATTGCGATTTGTATCGCAGTCAGGGGCAGGGTCGGATGTGGGTGCTGGAACAGCAACCGGGGCCGGTGGACTGGGCGGCTCAGAATCCTTCTCCGGCAGAGGGAATGGTTCGGCTTTGGACGTGGGCAGCTTATGCCCATGGCGCGCAAGCTGTGATGTTCTTTCGATGGCGACAGGCAAAGTTCGCGCAGGAACAATACCATACAGCTTTGCTGCGCGCGGATGGTAGTGCCGATCAAGCCGCTCTTGAGCTGGTTCAGGTTGTGAAAGATTGCGAAAACTTGCCGCCGACGACGCGCAGGAAAGCCTCGGTGGCGATGATGCTGGATTACGCTTCGATCTGGGCGGCCGATATCCTGCCGCATGATGATCACTTTCCCAATTCCCATATCTTTCGCGAATGGTACACTGCCTTGCGTAGTCTGGGGGTGGACATTGATTTTGTGGGGCCCGAGGATGACCTGGACGGTTACGCCCTGATCGTACTTCCGCAAAGCATGATTGTGACCTCGGATCTGGCCGCAAGACTTGATGCTTCAGGGGCAAAGCTTTTGATTGGCGCCCGGTCCGGCAGCAAAACGCCGCAAATGCACACCCCTTCAAATCTGGCCCCGGGTGCGCTGGCAAACTTGACCGGCGTTCGTATTGCCCGTGTTGAATCGCTTCCTGATATCGCGCGGGAATCCGTACAACTGCAAAACGGTCAGCTCTTTGACTTTAGTGGGTGGCGCGAAATCGTCGAGACCGAGGAAAATGTCCTGGCCCGCTTCAAAAGTGCCTACTGTGACGCCAGCCCAGCGGTCATCCGGTCAGATCGCGCAACATATCTGGCCATGGTCCCCAGCGGTGCGCTCTTGCGGGTGATTATGCGGGATGTCCTGGAATGGGCGGGGCTGAAGCCTCTGGACTGCGATCCCGACATGCGCTTAACCCGGCGCGGTACGTTGCATTTTGCCTTCAATTTTGGTGACATGTCCAAACCCCTGCCTGAAGGTGGAGCGCGACGCATGCTGATTGGCTATGATCCGGTTGGCGCGCACGATTTCACCGTTTGGCAGGAAAACTAACGCCCTGAAATTCAACCAAAACGTGTCAAGAATCAAAACTGGACATAAGAATTCCGCAAACTGTCACTTTTGGACTGACGAACGGGCACAGAAAGTCCTATGAATAAAAAACAATAACAAACTAATCCAACAACGGGAGAACACTTATGACTAAACATTCGACTCTTTCGAGACGCTCTGTGCTGAAAAGCGCGGGCGCCGCGGCACTTGCGGCACCCCTGTACAGCAAGAGCGCTCTGGCTTCGTCGGGCGAAATCAACATTCTGATGTGGTCGGATTATCTGCCGCCCAGCTTCATCGAAGAGTTTGAGACCCTTACGGGAATCAAAGTGAACTACACCGGTATCGGCTCGAATGAAGAAATCATCAACAAGATGAAGGCCACCAAAGGTCAGGGCTTTGATATCGTTTCACCGACCAACAACCGCTCGCTTCAGTGGGAGCCGTTGGAGCTGTTGCAGCCTTTTGACATGAACAAGGTTCCGATCGATCTGGTGAACCCCGCCATGGCCAAGATTGGCACCGACGCTTGGGACTTTGGTGGTTCCGGTGCGCACTGGCTGCCGCATATCTGGGGTACAGAAGGCATCGCATATCGTACTGACTTGTGGCTGCCGGAAGGTGACGCTCCGTCGTATGGCGATGTGTGGTCGGAAGCGAACGCTGGCAAAACCATGGGCCGCGCGCATTCGATGATGCTGGGTGCAGGTCTTTACATGGAACGCGCTGGCGAAATGGAGCCGGGTTCGGTCTGGGCCGCGTACGGTGATGAAGACACCATGCGCAAGGTTTGGGGCCAGATCACCGACTGGTGCGTCGCCCGCAAGGATCGCATCAAGCTTATCTGGAACGATGCCGATACACAGAAAAACGGCCTGTTGAATGAAGGCGTTATTGTAGGTCAAACTTGGGACGGCCCGCCACTTGCACTGAAGTCCGCAGGCGAGCCAGTGCATTATCAGGCACCTGTCGAAGGTGCGATGGCTTGGGTGGATGGTATATCTATGCCGACTGGTGCTGCGAATATCGACCAGGTTTACGCCTTCATCGACTTCGCCTATCAGGCCAAGCCTGCCGGTGTTGCCATTGACAGCCACGGCTACAACTCGCCGGTGCTGGGTGCTGACCAATATTCCGGCGACACCTACAAGAAGAACTTTGCCGAAGCCTATCCGGGCGACTCGCTGGCCAACCTCAATCCGTGGCCGGCCGAAGCGCCTTGGTACGCCGAAACCCGGACCGAGTTCGTCAACAAATTCAAGAGCGCTTAAGCGTTCCGAATCTTCGCCCTCCGCTTTTGGCGGGGGGCCCCTTCTGCGCGCCGTCCCGGCGTGACGGACACTAATATGGTGTGGTGAAAACACGCACTTCAGGGAGAAACCAAAAATGAGTGCAGGGGTCGGAGTCGATCTGGAAAACCTGTGGATCCGTTTCGGTGACTTCGTCGCCGTGCGCGATGCAAACGTCAACATCAACGGAGGCGATTTCTTTTCGTTCCTCGGGCCATCCGGCTGCGGTAAAACAACCATACTAAGGGCTGTTTCGGGCTTTCTTGAACCGAGCGAAGGCAATGTTCTGATTGGCGGCAACAATATGCGCGGTATCGGGCCCAACAAGCGTCCGACAGCGCTGATCTTTCAGAATCTCGCTTTGTTTCCGCTGATGAAAGTCTGGGAAAACATTACGTTTTCCATGGAAATCAAAGGGGCCAGTGCTGCCGAGCGCCGCAGGCGTGCCGATGAGCTTCTGGACATGATTGCGTTGCCGGGGCAGGGAGACAAACTGCCAAGCGAATTGTCGGGCGGTCAGCGTCAGCGTGTGGCGATCGCTCGCGCTCTGTGCGCGGAACCGGACGTGCTGTTGCTGGATGAACCTCTGTCGGCGCTTGACCTGAAACTGCGCCAGCACATGCGGACCGAACTCCGTGAGATTCAGCAACGGGTCGGTATTACCTTTATCTACATCACGCACGATCAAGGCGAAGCGCTGACGATGTCAGACAATATCGCCGTCATGCGCGCCGGCGTGATTGACCAGATTGCCGACGGAAAAACGATCTATAACGATCCCAACACGGCTTTTGCTGCCTCTTTTGTTGGCGAAAACAATGTGTTCCGAGGAAAAGTCAAACAGGTGATGGGCACCGAAGCTTTGATATCGACCAACCGCTCGGGTGATCTGGTGGCACGGATCTCAACGGCCAATCAGGGCAAGATGAAAGAAGGCGACGACGCGATGATGTTCATCCGACCCGAAGCCTTCGCCATTGCTCCTGAAGGGGCAACGGGAGATCATTTTGTCACTGCCCGGGTTAACCATGAAGAGTTCGAAGGAAACGCATTCAATATCTTTACCGAGGGTGAAGGCGGCAAGGAAATCAAGGTCTCGATCCCCAACCACGGGCAGTCTTTCGACGATCACACCGGGCAGAACATCACGCTGGAATACGAAACGCACAATGCCGTCGTTGTTCCTGCCGGTGAACTGGCCGCAGAATAAGGGGATAAACTCATGCCCCATTTTCTGAAGGAATTCTTCAACCGCAACGGAACCGGAATGGGCTTGGCGATCCTGGGCCTGGTTCTGTTCTGGACCATCGGCCTGATCATCCTGCCGCAGCTGTCGATGCTGGATTTCTCGTTCCGTCCGAACCTTCCGCCGCCAGAGATTGGCGGTCCTAAGGACGTCTATACTCTGGAGAACTACAAATACTTGATCTATGGCCCGGAGGGCGGCAGTCAGGACTATAACACAGTCGACCTGAGGGTATTCTTCCGAACCCTTGTGGCCGCTGTTTGTGTGACAATCTTTAACCTGATCATCTGCTACCCGATTGCCTACTATTTGGGTCAATCCGAAGGCAGCCATATCCGCATCTTCGCGATCATGCTGATCATTCCCTATTGGATTAACGAGATTCTGCGGGCCTTTGCGTTGCGCATAATCTTCGGTGAGACCGGGGTGCTGAACACGCTGTTCATGGGATTGGGTATCTGGGATGTGCCGTTTGATTTCATCCGCAATGACATCGCGCTCTATGCAGGTCTTGGGTATGCCTACATCCTGCTGATGATCTTCCCGATGTACAACGTCATTGAAAGTCTGGACAAAAACCAGATCGAAGCGGCACGCGATCTGGGTGCGCCGTGGTGGCGAATACACTGGCGTGTGGTCATTCCCTACGCCAAGCCTGGTATCAGCTCGGGTTGTACCATGGTTTTCATGTTGTCTGCCGGTGCATTGGCTGCACCGCAGATTCTGGGCGGTCCGTCCAGCTTGTGGTTCACACAGCTGATTTATCAGCAATTCAATGACAACAACGACTGGCCACAAGGGGCCGCGTACGCGATCGTCCTACTGGTCACTTGTATCCTGTTCGTGCTGGCCGTTATGCGCCTGTTCAAAGTGAACATGGGGGATATCGGGAAATGAACAATTCCTTCCTCCGTATAAGCATCTGGGTCTATCTGGCGATCTTCTTCCTGTACCTGCTGGGTCCATTGGTGATCATGTCGATCACTGCGTTCAACTCGTCCGGGTTCCCTCGGATGAGTCCGTGGGAATGCCTCACATTCCAGTGGTTCGGCGAGCTATTTCAGGATCAGCGGATCCTGAACGGTATTAAGAACTCTCTGATCATCGGTATTGGCACAGTCATCCTGTCAGTCGCCATGGGCCTGGCAGGCGCACTGTTGCTGACCCAGATCTGGCCAAAACTGCGCGCGACTTACTACACTATCATCATCGCACCGATCCTGATCCCCGGCGTGGTTCTGGGTATCTCGACGCTGGTGTTCTGGGACCGGATCAACAGGATGCTGGGATTGGGGGCAGACAGCTTCCTTTCAAATGGCATCTTCCTGACGGTGATCGGCCAATCTACCTTTATCGCCAGCTACTGCATGCTGGTGTTGGTGGCGCGTTTGCAGCGCTACGACATGGCGCTGACTGAAGCGGCGCTTGACCTTGGTGCCAGCCACGCACAGGCTTTCCGCAAGATCCTGCTGCCGTTCATGCGTCCGGCGATTGCATCAGCGGCAGTTTTGGCGTTCCTCGCATCGTTCGAGAACTACAACACCACCACCTTTACCTTCGGTGAATACCCGACATTGACGATCGAACTGGCTCAAAAGGTCCGTTATGGAATCACGCCCGCGATCTCGGCGTTGGCCTTCATCATCGTAGCGCTGACGGTTTTCTTTGCGCTCATGAACGAAGCCAAGCTGAAACGTCAGGAACTGGTGGCAGCAGCCCGCAAGAACGCAACGGTGGAAGAGCTTGCAGGTAAGATCAAACTGCCCAGCTTCTTTGCCGGTAACATGGCTGCTGTTCTACTGGTCGTTTTTGCCGTCGCAACGATCACCGTGGTTGGAACGGCGGCGACCTATAATCCTGCGCAGTGTATCGCCGATATCCGTGAGCAAAAGCAGTTGGAAGCGGAACAGCGGATCCAGGAGTTGCGCAAACAGCGTGAGGAACGTCGCAAGCAGCAAGAAGCTCAAGAGGCCGAACAGGGTGGCGGACAAACCGCGCCAAAACCATCCAATAACAGCGGCTTTGGCAATGTGTTCGCCCCAAATTCTCTGGGTGGTGATGAAAACGAAGGCGAAGATGGTGCTTCTGAAACTGAAACCGCTCCAACTGGTAACAGTGGTTTCGGAGGGGTGTTTGACCCCAACAGCCTGCAAAGCGACGAATAGCTGTACAGGTTCATGGCCTTGGCGTCCGCCCGGACTGACTTCAGGTCTGTTCGGGCGGGTTGCGTTTAAGGGTTTTGACGTCACAGCCTTCGACGTTGTGTCCGTTCCAATCCACCGGTCCTGCGTTGTAGTTGATCAGGAAGTCATGATTGGCCGTCTCACGCAATCGCAGGCCTTGCGGCATCGTGCGCAATGTCAAATCGGCTTCTTCCGCAGCCATGGCTATCACACGGTCCCAAAGGTCTTCATCCGGGAAACCTGCCAAGTACCACATTCCATCTCCGGCCTTGAGCGCAGATGTTCCGTCTTCGAATCTCAGCAGATCTTCAGCTTCTCCTGATAGCCGGTCGATCCAATGCCGCGCCGCGCCTCCTCCACGAACCTTACGGAGAATTGCAGGTGGCAGAGTTTCTACCAGATCGACGTTGCAATTTATCATGCTCAGACCGGGTCGACCGTTGTCAGGAATTTGAAAATCACGGGTGATCGCACCACTGCGTGGCCCCAGAACCGCAAGATCGCACCTGTTTGCCAGGCGTTGTTCCAACTCAGGTTCTATTCTAGCCAAACCGGGAGCAAGGATCAGACTGTAACGAGCGGAAATGTCGTTCGCCGAAACAAAGTCGACAGACAAACCGGCACGACGCAGCGCACGATATGCTGAAAAAACCAATCGAAAATAATCAAAACCCGCGCCTTGCGGTTGCGTCGACCACGCCCAATCCGAAGCATAATCGAACAGAATTGCCACCTTGGCCTGTACCTGTTGCACCGCACCCAGCTTTTTCAGATTGTCTGCGGTCTGGCGGGCCTCTGCCAGTGCGGGTGCAGGGTGATTGTTCGATGTCAGCAAGCCGGCGTGCATCTGCTCTTGTGCAAACGGGGCTTGTCGCCAGCGGAAATAGCTTACCACCTCAGCGCCATGAGCCACAGCCTCAAGCGTCCACAGGCGTACCATTCCAGGAAGAGGTGCCGGGTTGTACGGGGCCCAATTCACCGGACCGGGTTGTTGTTCCATCACCCACCAACGGCCACGCCCTATGGCTCGGTAAAGATCATGATGAAACGCCTGCATGTCCGGATCGCCCTGTTGCAAATAGGCGGTCTTGTGCGCTTCGTCGGCTTCCAGCCGGTCCGATAGAAAACCGATCGGATAACTGTCCCAGGTGGCGATATCCAGATCCGCGCCGACCTTGAAATGGTCGAAGTCCAGAACACGTCCCATGTAATTGTGCAAAAGCGGCGCATCGGTCAACGGGCGCAGCGTATCCACCTGAGCCCTGTTGAATGCTGCGACCTGATCCGAACTGAAGCGCCGGAATGTCAGCACATGAGCCGGGTTCGGCTCGGTCACGGTTTGATTGGGCAGGTCGATTTCGTTGAAGGTGCGATATTCCATCGACCAGAACACATTGCCCCACGCCCGGTTCAGCGTTTCAACGCTGTCGTACCGTTCGGCCAGCCAATGGCGAAACGCCTGTTGGGCAGCTGCGCTGTAGCTGAGAGTGGTGTCGTGACACCCATATTCGTTGTCAATCTGCCACGCGACCACATGCGGGTTCTTACCGTACCGTTCACCCAATATCCGGGCGATGCGGGTACATTCGGCGATATAGCCTTGATGGCTAAAGCAGTAATGCCGCCGGGATCCGAACTTGCGCGGGTTGCCGTTTTCATCGGCGGCCAGCATGTCCGGGTGTTTGTCCAACATCCAGCGCGGCGGCGTTGCTGTTGGCGTGCCCAGCACGACCTTCAATCCGGCCGCACCGAGAGTCTCGATCGCGCGATCCAGCCAATCGAATTGTAAAACGCCGGACTGCGGCTCGATGCGACTCCACGCGAACTCGCCAATGCGTACCCAAGTCAGGCCTGTTTCGACCATTTTCGCGGCATCGTCGGCCCACATCGCCTCTGGCCAATGCTCAGGATAGTAGCAAACACCCAGTTCCGGCTTCATAAGATGACCTTGTGTTCTGCCTGGCCCTGACCTGCATTTCGCGCGGCAAATGTCATGCCGTTGGTCGGTTGGTTTTCTATTGCTTCCGCGCTCAACCCCTGACGGGCCGTTGTGCAGAAAAGCGTATTTAGTTCATCGCCCCCGAAGGCGGGGCATGACGTATGTAATGCGTCATATGCAACGGCTTTCAGAAATGTGCCGTCGGCTGTGTACGCCGCGATCCGGCTGGCGCCCCATTGTGCGATCCAGATATTCCCCTGGGCATCAATGACCGCACCATCCGGGTTCAGACCTTCTTTGCGCAAATCCAGAAAAACTGCGCTGTCGTCTTCCGGCCACCCGGTTTCGGCGTTCAGACGCCAGCGCCTGACTTGTTTCGTTGCGGTGTCGCAGAAATAGGCCACCGAACAATCGGGGGCAAAACAGATCGCATTGGAGATTGTTACATCCGGAACCAATGGTCTCAACTCACCTTTCCAGAACCGATAGATTGATCCAGCCCCGGGTTCCGCCTGCTTGCCCATTGTTCCGATCCAAAACCCGCCCCAAGGGTCAGCGCGGCCATCATTTGAACGGGTGACGGGGTTGTCAGCTTCCAGAGACACAATCAAATTCCGCTTACCGGATAGCAAATCAAAACGCCAAAGACCGGTTTCAGAAGCCATTAGAAGTGTATCGCGGTCCACCCAGCCCGCAGCCGAGACGTGTTCATCGAAGCTCCAGCTTTTTGGCGTACCCCGCTCGCGGGTCATCAGACGTTTGCCGATGATATCGAACCAGAAAAGCTGACGCCTTTCAGGATGCCACAACGGGCCTTCGCCCAACTCGCAGGGGCGGTCGTCAAAGATGGTGCTCATCCGGCGGCCTCATCAAAGGCCGTTACGATATGCCGGGCGCGCTCTGCGATTTCGGCGACATCCATACCGGGTTTGTAAAGTGCAGAGCCTATCCCAAAGCCATCTGCGCCCGCTTTGATCCATTGCCCGAAATTGTCGGGTCCGGCACCGCCAACGGCAAAAACAAGCGAGCTTTGGGGCAAAACCGGGCGTAACGCGGCCAAACCCGCCGGACCAGCCATCACCCCCGGGAACAGCTTCAACCCGGTGGCCCCGGCCTTGAGGGCCGCGAAAGCTTCGGTTGGGGTGTAAACCCCCGGCCAGCTTTGCAGGCCCAACGCGACTGATCGCTTGATAACCTCTGCATCATAGTTGGGCGATACGATCAATTTACCACCAGCAGCCGACACAGCGTCCACCTGATCGACTTTCAAAACAGTGCCCGCGCCGATCAGGGCCTGGTTTCCAAACGCATCAACCAAAGTGCCGATACTGTCGAGCGGGTCCGGAGAATTGAGTGGCACTTCGATCCGGTCGATGCCGGCATCAATAATGGTGCGGCCAACGGCTTTGGCTTCTTGCGGCTTTAACCCGCGCAATATGGCGATGATGGGACGGCTCATGCGGTTTGCCTTGTCATGTTTCGGGCCAACGCAAGCCCGGCCAGTGTCGCCTCGGTAGCGTTTGCAGTTTCTACAAATGCGCCTTGCCGTTGCAGGGCTGTTGCATATGTCCGCGACACGCCTTCCGCTCCGATAATGGCCAGCTGTTGCCCCAGCCAATACGGACGTGTCGCGGCCAGTTCGGCCCCGATCAACAATCCTGAAAGGCGCGCGCGCGCGGTGGCTTTGGCCTGACCTTGCAACAAGTCCGCGGCTCTCAGGCTAAAAAGACGGGCAGCCAATTGTTCGGGCTTTGACAACGTATCTGCAACTGCGTCGGCGAAGGCGTTTTCGTCCCAGCCCGGACCTACAGAGTGTCGTAGTACGGACTGACCACACAGCAGGTCGAACAACTCACCCGTCATGAAAGTACGAAAGCTTACAACCTCGCCAGCGCTTACCTGAACCCATTTCGTGTGGGTTCCGGGCAGGCAGATGACGCCGTCCCAATTCTGACGCGCGCCCAGAAATCCAGCAATTTGGGTTTCCTCACCCCGCATCACATCCGGCGGGGTTGTCTGTTTCAGGCCGGGTATGACAAAGGCCCGGATACGCGGGTCTGATCCGGGAACGCGGATCGGGACATCCGGCAAGGGGTCCGACGGCACGGTCGAATAAGGTGCTTCCACCCAGCCTTGGCGTGCGCCGACCATTCCGCAGGCGACCACATCCACCGGCGCGCCGGGCAACCAGTTTTCGATCAAATCCAGTAGGGCGGCTTGAAACCCGTCGGGTCCGACATGCGCCATCCCCTTGTCAGATTGCGCATGGTCCAGCGCGGTCGCACCCTGCATGGCCCAGGCCCGTAAGTGAGATGTTCCCCAGTCGACGGCGATCCACTCAGTATTCATAACATCACCCCGAAACCACAACGCCACCATCAACAGCCATACATTGCCCGGTCATCGCATGGCTGGCCCTGGACGCCAAAAAAAGTGTTGGTGCTATCATATCCTCGGGCTTCAGGTGCTCTTTCAGACATTGCCGGTCCAAATGTGCCGCCAGATCCTCGGGTGTGGCCCATTTGTCCAACTGTTTTTCCGTCAGAACCCAACCGGGGGCCAGAGCATTTACCCGGATTTTTCTCGGCCCCAGTTCACGTGCCAATGACCGTGTCATCCCCGTAATCCCAGCATTCGAGGTCGTGTAGATCGGATAACCAGCATTGCCCATCATGTAACTGATCGAGCTGAAATTGATGATTGCCCCGCCATCTTTCATTTGCCGGGCGGCTTCCTGACACGCGAAATAATAGGCTTTCAGGTTCACCTCGATCATCCAGTCCCAGAATTCCGTCGTGGTTTCCTCAAGCGTATGACGTTGGTCGTTGGCAGCATTGTTCACCAAGACGTTCAAAGGGCCATGAGCCTCGGCAGCTTTTGCCATCGTCGCGTGCAGCAGTTCGGTGTCGGTCATGTCGCCTTGCAGGAACAGCGGCGCGCGGCCGTGCTTACCGCGCATCTCTTCGACAAACCCGCTTGCATCCGACCGACCAATGAAGGCCACATTGGCCCCCTGTGCCATGAAACCATCTGTCAGCGCCGCACCAACGCCCGAGCCGCCGCCGGTGATATAGACGGAGGCCCCGTTCAGATCGTGGAATGTAGCTGTTTGGGTCATCAGTGGCTCTCTCTGGTCACGAGGCGGGTGTCTTTGCCAACAAGGAAATCAAGATCCGCCCCCTGATCCGCTTGCAACACGTGGTCGATGTAAAGTTTTGCATAGCCGCGAGTGTAGTGCGGATCATCCGGCTGCCACGCAGCGCGGCGGGCGTTCAGTTCGTTCTCGTCCACAAGCAGTTCCAGTTCGCCGCTGCTGGCTGAAACACGGATGCGGTCTCCGGTTGTGACCAGCGCCAGCGTGCCACCCGCCTGCGCTTCGGGGCTGACATGCAAAATGACGGTGCCATATGCTGTTCCCGACATGCGGGCGTCCGAGATGCGGATCATGTCTCGCACACCCTCTTTCACCAATTTCGCCGGGATCGGCATGTTGCCGACCTCGGGCATGCCCGGATATCCCTTGGGGCCACAACCCTTGAGCACCAGAATGCTCTCGGGCGTGACCGGCAGGTCTTCACGGTCGATATTGGCCTTCAGGTCTTCGATGTTGCCGAAAACGAAGGCCTCGCCCTCGGTCTCGAGAAGCGCGTCAGTGGCCGCCGAAGGCTTGACGATTGCCCCATTCGGCGCAAGGTTGCCGCGCAGAACGCGCAAACCCGCGGCGGGTTTCACAGGGTCGTTGAAGGGACGGATGACATCCGTATTCAAACACTCGACACCTTCGTAATGAGCTGAGATGTCCTTGTTCAGCACCGTTTTTGCCGGGCGCAGGAAGGGTTTGAGTTCGTTCAGCACAACAGGCACGCCGCCTGCATAGCAGAAGTCTTCCATCAGGTATTTGCCGGAAGGCATGCAGTTGACCAGAAGTGGAATCTCGGACCCGATTTCGAAGTCCTTCAAGGCTAAATTCACGCCCACGCGACCGGCCAGTGCCAGCAGGTGAACCACCGCGTTGGTCGATCCGCCAACGGCGGCGTTGGCTAGGATGGCGTTCTCGAAAGCTTCCTTTGTCAGGATGTCCGATGGTTTGAGGTCTTCATCCACCATCTCGACGATCCGCTTGCCGGTCAGATGCGCCAGCGCCATTCGACGGGCGTCGACAGCGGGCAAGGCGGCATTGGTGGGCAGCGACATACCCATCGCCTCGACCAATGAAGCCATCGTGCTGGCAGTCCCCATGGTCATGCACACGCCCGCGCTGCGCGACATGCCGGATTCGGCGCTCATGAAGTCCTGCAGGGTCATTTCGCCAGCCCGCACCGCCTCAGAGAATTTCCAGACATCAGTGCCGGAGCCGATATCCTGTCCGCGATATTTACCGTTCAACATCGGGCCTGAACTAACAACGATTGAAGGCAGATCGACCGAGGCCGCTCCCATCAGTTGGCCCGGCGTGGTCTTGTCGCAGCCGCCCAGCAGCACCACGCCGTCGATGCCATAGGCGCGGATCGATTCCTCGACATCCATGGCCAGCAGATTGCGAAACAGCATGGCGGTGGGTTTCATCTGGGTTTCGCCCAGCGACATGACAGGGAATTCCACCGGGAAGCCCCCGGCCTCCCACACACCTCGCTTCACGCCTTCGGCCAGATCGCGCAGGCCCGAGTTGCAGGGCGTCAGCTCGGACCAGGTGTTGCAGATGCCGATGATCGGACGCCCGTCGAACGCGTGATCGGGAAAGCCCTGGTTCTTCATCCACGACCGATGAATAAAGCCATCCTTGTCGAGTTTTCCGTACCAATGCTGCGAGCGGCGTTTTTTCATTTTGTAGGAGCTTTTCTTGGCAGGGTTGGGTTTGGTTTTTGAGAAATATGTAGATCAGGCTGCGCGGGCGGGGCGGCACCAACCAGGCAGCCATTCGGTATGGGTCGTCAGCAGATCCGTGACAAGGTTGCGGATTTGCCGCAAATCCAGCTCGGCGGCGGTATGCGGGTCCATCATGGCAGCGTGATAGATGTGTTCGGGGTTTTGTTCGGTCAGGGCCCGAACAGTCAGTTCCTGCACGTTGATCTGCGTGCGCATCAGGGCAATCAACTGCGGCGGGATGTCGGTGACGACAGAAGGCTGCACACCGTTGCTGTCAACCAGACAGGGGGTTTCGACCGCTGCTCCCAAGGGCAATTGCGGAATCTGGCCGGTATTGGGCAGGTTGCCATAGGCCATGTAAGGCGTGTTCGTAACGATCGCGTTCATCAGGTCCGCGGCGAATTCGTGGCTGCGCGTGACATCGATATTGCGCCCGTCGGTCAGGGTCTTGGCCTGTTCCTTCCACGTCTCGACCTGCTCGACGCAGCGGGTGGGGTATTCGTCCAGCGGGATCGAGAATTCTTGGATCAAATCCTCGCGCCCGTCCTTGATGAACCACGGCACGTATTCGGCCAGGTGTTCCGAGCTTTCGGTGCAGAAATAACCCAGGTGATCCATCACCTCATACCGCACTTTGTTGGGGCAGCGCGGCATCAGCAGCGGCGCCTTGGGGAATTTCCCCGCGTGATAGCCCTGTCGCAGTGCCGGATACAGGTCGCGGCCCTGATGTTCCAGTTTCAGAAAGAAAGCGACGTGATTGACGCCCGCGACTTTGTAGCGAAACTCATCTTTTGGCAGATCCAGATCATGGGCCAATTCCTCGACCGTATTTTGAACCGAGTGGCAAAGGCCCACATGTTTCAGGGTCGGGAAGCGTTCGGCCAGTGCCCAGGTGTTGATGGCCATCGGATTTACGTATTGCAGCAACGTCGCGTTCGGACAGAGTTGCATCATGTCCCCTGCGACATCCCAAAGCACCGGAACCGTGCGCAAACCTCGCATGATCCCTCCGACGCCCAGCGTATCAGCGATGGTTTGACGCAAGCCATACTGCTTGGGGATCTCGAAATCGGTGATTGTGCAGGGCTTGTATCCCCCGACCTGAAACGCGGTGATGACGAAGTCGGCCCCGTCCAGCGCCGCGCGGCGGTCGGTATGGGTCGAGACGGTCGCCCCGGCCCCGACCGAGCGGATCATGGAACGCGCAACTGCTTCGCTTTCCGCCAGGCGTTCGGGATCGATATCCATAAGCGCAAAGTGACTGTCGGCCAGCGCCGGGGTCAACAGAGCGTCCCCAACGATGTTCTGCATGAAAATTGTGGACCCGGCACCGATAAAGGTAATTTTGGTCATTTCACAGCTCCGAGGGTCAAGCCCGCAATGAAGTGTTTCTGCATCAGGAAGAACATGGCCACCGGTGGCAGAGCCGCAACGATGGATCCTGCGCTCATCAATTGATAAGCCGCTCGGTATTGCGCGTTGAAACTGGTGATGCCTGCGGTCACGGGCTGACTTTCTGCGCCCTGTGTCAGGACGACAGCCCAGAAATAGTCATTCCAGATGAACGTGAAGATCAATACGCTGAGCGCGGCAATCGCAGGCTTCATCAAGGGTAGGACGACGTACCAGAAGATGCGCCATTCGCTGATGCCCTCGACCCGGGCGGCCTCGATCAGCTCGAAGGGCAGGGCGCGGATGAAGTTGCGCATGAACAGAGTGCAGAACCCGGTTTGGAAGGCGATATGGAACAGCACCAGCCCGGTCTTTGTGTTGTAAAGCCCAAGTTGCAGGGTCAGATCACGAACCGGCACCATCAGGATTTGGAAGGGCACGAAGTTTCCGGCCACGAACATGAAAAAGATCCAGAGGTTTGACTTGAACTTGTAGATGCCAAGCGCAAAGCCGGTCATGCAGCTGAGTGCCACCGCTCCGATCACTGTCGGGACAGTGATCATGAATGAATTCAGCAGGTATCGCGGCATGTCCGAATTAAAGAAGACCTGTCCATAGTTGAACGCGCCCTCAAAGCTGGACGGCATTCCCCAGTAGTTCGCGTTGGTGAAGTCAGCAGCCGGTTTCACCGAGAAGAGGGCAACCGCCAGTAGGGGACCCAGCCACAACAGAAGGGCCAATGGAAGCATGGCTTGATACGTGATCTGTGCCGCACGGGGTTGTTTTTCGATGGGTTTGGGAAACATCTCAGTGCCCCTTCTCTTCACGGTACATCGACCACAGGAAGTAGGCGATAAAGCACAGCATGATCAGGAAAAGGATCACGGCAATGGCTGCGCCATAACCCATACGGAAGCCGTATTCGGACAGGGCGACCTCGAACATGTAATAGGCCAGCACTCGGGAGGATCCGAACGGTCCACCTTGTGTCATGATCGAGATCAGGTCGAAAGATCGCAGTGCGCCGATGATGGTCACGACAAACGCGATAAAGGTTGCAGGCCGCAGTTGCGGGATAATGATGTGCCAGAGCATCTTCCAACCCTTGGCCCCGTCCAGGCGTCCTGCTTCGATCTGTTCCGGGTCTACAGCGTTCAGGCCGGTAAGGTACAGGATCATGCAATAGGCGGTTTGTGGCCAGAGGCCGGCGAAGATGATGCCATAGGTCACGAAACGCTCATCGCCCAACACGTTTACTGGGCCCAGGCCGAAGAAGCCGAGGAATTCGTTCAGCAACCCGAAGGTCGGATCGTAGAACCAGGTGAATACGAGCCCCACCACGACCTGAGAAATCACGAAAGGAAAGAAAAACAGGGACTTATAAAGGCGGATGCCCCAAACGGTCTGATTCAGGAACAGGGCGATGAACAAACCTGCCGGAATCGCAGCCAAGTAAAGGATCAGCCAGATCAGGTTGTTTTTCATCGAGATGTAGAAAGCATCCCGGTCCACCCATTCCCAATAAAGGTCTTCGTAGTTACGAAAGCCAACGTATTCGGCAGCGCCCAGGCCGTCCCATTCGTAAAGCGACAGGTTTATCGACTCGAACAACGGGATGATCACATAAACAGAAAAGAACAGAAGGCCGGGGGCCAGAAACAGCCAAGGGGCGATGCGTTGTTGGTTCCTGTGGAACCAACTTTCCTGTTGTGGAGAGTCAACGGCAACGGTCATAGGATATCTCGGATTTGGTGGGGTGAAGGCGGGCCGACGTCCGCCTTACTGTTGAGGGCGACGCAGGCCGGGCCTAAGCCCGGCCCATGCCGGGTCAGTTGTCGTAGATTCGCCCGCGAGCGCGTTCAAGTTTGGCCAGAATCCGGTCCAGTTCGTCTGGTTTGACCATGAATTCCTGGAAGCCCTCCATTGAGACTTTGGCCATTTCCGCAGGCGCATCGCGATCCCAGAACTGCGCAATTCCGCCAGGGCTGTTTGTGGACAGCATTTCAAAGCCCTGCTGCAGGAACTTGTCGTTATCCACAGACGATTGAGCGTTCACCGGTAACTGACCAAGGTTCGCGCCATTGTTGATCTCGGTCTGTTCCTCGGCAGAAACCACGTGGCGCAAGAATTCGCGAGCAGCTTCTTTGTTCGAGGCATTGGCCGGGATGTGGAACGTGTCGGTCGGCGCGTCTTCGGCCAACTCAACATCCGGGTTGATCGCGACGAACTGGTAAAAGTCCAACTGATCGTCGGTCAGTCCTGCCTCGCGAAGAGGTGCCACGGCAAAGTTGCCCAGCAAGATAGCTGCGGCGTCGCCCTGAACTATGAGAGGAAGGGATTCTTGCCAGCTACGCGCCGTGTGGTCGTCGGGGAACGCGCCCATGTCGATGAGTTGTTTCCAGTTCGCGAAGGTCTGCTTGACCCGGTCATCTTCCCAGCTTGCTTCGCCATTTGCCAGCTGATTGTGGAAATCAAACCCGTTGGTGCGCATGTTCAAATAGTCGAACCAGCCACCGGCGGTCCAATAATTCCGAGTTCCAATCGTGTAGCAGGTGCGTCCGGAATCGACGATCTTCTGGCAGTTGGCCAGTTCTTCTTCCCAAGTGGTCGGTTCAGACAGGCCAAGCTCGTTAAAGATGTCTTTGCGGTAGTAAACGCCCCACTGGTAATAGGTATAGGGCACGCCCCACTGCTTACCGTCGATGGTCATCGCGCCTTTTGTCGAGGCGAGGTTTTCGGCAATCTCGGGTTCTTCCCAAAGATCCGAGACATCCTCGAACAGGCCTGCTTCGACATAGGGTTTCATACGATTCGCCGCATACCAGTTGGCGACGTCAGGTGTGTCAGCTGTCAGGAAATTGCGGATTTGGGTCTTATAGGCCTCGCGATCGATCACGGTGGTTTCGATTTCCAACCCCGGATGCTGCGCCCCAAAACGCTCGATCATCGCCTCCATTGTCGCGCGCGGCGCTGGATTTGACGTGTCCAGGAAAATCCTCAGCTCTCCGGTGAGTTCTGCAGCTGCCGGCGCCGCCATTGCGGCGCCAAGGGCCAGCGCAGCGGTCGTGCGCTTGAAAGTTGAATACATGGTTTCCTCCCTGTTGCTCCCATGTGAGGTTCCAAATAATGAAACCGTGTTTTATATATTGAAAACTACACATCGACTCGGTTACTGTTGTCAAGACCCTCGTGACGTTGGCGATGGATAAATGGAGGAGAGCGGAGACCCGTGTCAGGTGACGGAACTATAGGCAAAGCATGTGATGTGCTGGATCAAGTGGCGTCGTTTGAGCGCCCGGTTCGGTTTGCTGAACTTTTGGAAAGCAGCGATTTTCCAAAGGCGACCCTGTACCGATTCCTGCAAACCCTGACCAATCAGGGAATGCTGTCCTATGACCGCGACAGGCAGACCTATTCCCCCGGGATGCGGTTGGTACGGTTAGCCCATGCGGCATGGACGCAAAGCTCTCTGGCGCCGATTGCACGCCCTTTTCTGGATGCCCTCAGCCGGGAAACCGGTGAGACCGTGCATCTGGCGCAACTCGATTCAAGTCAGGTTCTTTACGTAGATAAACGCAACGCCGCGCAGCCTATCGAAATGTACTCTCAGGCTGGCAAGGTTGGCCCGGCCTACTGTACGGGGGTTGGCAAGGCGATGCTGGCCTTCTTGGATGAAGATGCGCTGAACAGGGCGATTTCCCAGCAAAGCTATCACCGCTTCACTGACAGTACTCTGACATCAGAGCAGATGTTGAGGGCGGATCTCGACCGGATTCGCAGCCGGGGATTTGCCATCGATAATGAAGAGCATGAGCCCGGCATCATATGCATCGCATGCCCGGTTCTGACGTCGAACGGTCGGATGCTCGGTGCGATTTCGATAACCGGGTCTACCGAACGTATGGATTTCAACCAACTCGAGGCCTGGGTGCCGCGCGTACGGCGAGTGGCCGAACAAATCGGAACCGAAGCACAAGCGTGGCGATTCCCTGAAACGCGCCCAAGCCCCAGAAACGACAGGATGCAAGTGACATGACAGGTGTAACTCTGAACCAGGCAATCAAACGATACGGTCAGACTCAGGTCATTCATGGGATCGACCTGCAGATCGAAGATGGCGAATTCTGCGTTTTTGTTGGTCCTTCAGGGTGCGGAAAATCAACTTTATTGCGGATGATTGCGGGGTTGGAAGAAACTTCGGAAGGCGAAATTCACATCGGGGCGCGCGAGGTGACACATATGGACCCGGCTAAGCGCGGCGTGGCCATGGTGTTCCAGACCTATGCGCTCTACCCTCACATGTCAGTGGCCGAAAACATGGGATTTGGCTTGCGCATGAACGGTGTCCCAAAAGCCGAGATCGACCGAAAAGTGCAGGAGGCTTCGAGCATTCTGAAGCTTGACCCCTATCTCAAACGCAAACCCAAGGCCCTGTCGGGGGGGCAACGGCAGAGGGTTGCGATTGGGCGGGCCATTGTTCGCGGGCCCGAGGTTTTTCTGTTTGATGAACCCTTGTCCAACCTGGACGCTGAGTTGCGGGTCGAGATGCGCGTCGAGATCGCGCGACTGCATCAGGAAATCGGTGCGACCATGATCTATGTGACCCATGATCAGGTCGAAGCCATGACGATGGCCGACAAGATTGTCGTACTGCGTGATGGCCGGATTGAACAAGTGGGGGCTCCGATGGATCTGTACCGCGATCCTGACAATCGGTTTGTTGCGGGCTTCATCGGTTCGCCCGCTATGAATTTTCTCGATTGCGATTATGCCGACGGCCACGTCACCCATCCCGCCCTAGGTCAGCCGTTACCAATTTCGGCAAACGTTCCTGCGGGAAAGGATAAGGTGACGTTGGGAATGCGTCCCGAACACATTTTCATAGACCGCTCAGAGGATACCTGCACCGTGGACCTGACTGAAGCACTTGGCGGTGTTTCCTACTCATATCTGCTGACGCCGAATGGCGACAAACTGATTGTGGAAGAACGGGAAGACCAACGTAGCAAAATGGGTGATCGGATTGGCATATCAATTCAACCCGCCCGTGCCATGGTATTTGATCCCGAGACAGGACAGAGGTTTCGGTAGTCCTTGGACACAACTCGAAGAACTTCGTTGGACCAGCCGCGCAGCTTCATGGAAAACATGTGGCGTGACCTGAAGCGAAACGCCAAAGACAGACGGGCGAAACGTTGAGCAGATAGCATCTAAGGTCATACACGCCCAGCCCGTGGCAAAACGCGCGGGCACAGATGATTGATTCCCAGCCCAACGTCATTTAAGTGAAGCCCTGTCAAAACAGAGTCACCCAGGGGCGGTATCGTGATCGTGCCCCTCCCGCGCCACGCTGAAGTGGCTTCAACTCTTGGATCGCACGCCCCGAAAGGCTTAAAAAGGTAAAAGAATATGGCAGATAAATCGAACTTCGACATATTGTATACCATTGTAGACGAAGCGCCCGAATTGGCCAGCGCCTCGTTCCTGCCCATCATTCGCAAGTTCGCTTCGGCTGCTGGCGTCAGCGTGGGCACCAAGGACATTTCACTGGCCGGGCGCATTCTGGCAGCCTTCCCCGAGAACCTGACGGATGAGCAGCGCGTCTCAGACGATCTGGCCGCATTGGGTGAACTGGTAAAGACCCCGGATGCTAATGTGATCAAGCTGCCGAACATATCGGCCTCGGTTCCGCAATTGGTGGCCGCCATAGAAGAGTTGCAATCGCAAGGTTATGATATCCCTGCATACCCGGAAGAACCCTCGACCGACGAAGAAAAGGCGATCCGCGCACGCTATGATGCCATCAAAGGCTCGGCCGTGAACCCGGTTCTGCGAGAAGGCAACAGTGACCGCCGCGCAGCCCGAGCAGTCAAAAACTATGCCCGGAAAAATCCGCATTCCATGGGTGAATGGGCCTTGGACAGCAAAACCAAAGTCTCGTCCATGTCTGGCAACGATTTCTACGCCAATGAGAAATCGGCGACCATCACTGCTGCCCAGGCGGGTGATGCAAGGATCGAGTTTGTCGGTAAAGACGGCAGTGTGACTGTTCTGAAGGATGCGTGGCCGTTGGAGGAAGGCACGGTGACTGATGCGACTTTCATGTCGGTCAAAGCTCTGTCGTCGTTCCTAGCAGAGGCCATCGAGGACACCAAGAAAGACGGCACAATGTTCTCGCTGCACCTGAAAGCCACGATGATGAAGGTCTCTGACCCGATCATTTTTGGCTATGCGGTCAAGGCCTGGTTGGTTCCGGTCTTTGAAAAATTCGGCGCTGAACTGGACGCGCTGGGTGTGAACCCAAACTCTGGTCTAGGAGACTTGCTTGAGCGGGTTCAAAACAATGCCGCGATCGTAGCCGCGATCGACGCGATCAAAGCTGATCGCCCGTCGATGTATATGGTGGATAGCGACAAGGGTATCACCAACCTGCACGTTCCTTCCGACGTGATCATTGATGCTTCGATGCCAGCGGTAATACGCGCGGGCGGCAAGGGTTGGGATGAAACCGGTGCTAAGGGTGACACAAATTGCGTGATCCCCGATCGGTGCTATGCAACTGTTTATGATGAAAGCATCAAATTTTTCAAAGCCAACGGAGCACTGAATCCGGCCACTGCCGGTGCGGTCGCAAATGTTGGCCTAATGGCGCAAAAAGCCGAAGAGTACGGTTCACACCCGACCACCTTTCAAGCGCCTGCCGATGGCACCATCCGCATTGTGCTGGCCAATGGTAAAACACTGCACGAGCACGCTGTTGAAAAGGGTGACATCTGGCGCGCCTGCACTGCCAAGAAAGCACCGATCGAAAACTGGATTCAACTGGCGATGGACCGCCAGCGCCTGACCGGGTCCGAGGCGATCTTCTGGTTGGACGCAAACCGCGCTCACGATGCCGAGCTGATCAAATACGTAAAGCCGGCGCTCGAGGCGGCTGGCGTTGCCGACAAGTTCCAGATCATGGCTCCGCGCGAGGCAACCCGCCAGTCATTGGAGACCATAACAGCCGGGAAAGATACAATTGCCATCACTGGCAACGTGCTTCGGGATTACCTGACGGACCTGTTCCCGATCCTCGAACTGGGTACCTCGGCCAAGATGCTGTCGATCGTCAAGCTGATGAATGGCGGCGGTCTGTTCGAAACCGGGGCAGGGGGCTCAGCCCCGAAGCACGTTCAGCAATTGGTTGAGGAAAACCATTTGCGCTGGGATTCGATGGGTGAGTTCTGCGCGCTTGGGGAGTCTCTGAACTTCCTGGCTGACACCAAAGGCAACGTGAAAGCAGGTGTTCTCGGCGCCGCGGCAGAGGCTGCAACTCAGGGCATTCTGGACAACAACCGCTCACCAAGTCGGAAAGTCGGCCAACCTGACAACCGCGACAGCCATTACTGGTTCGCGCGGTACTGGGCCGAAGCTTTGGCGGCCCAATCCGACGATGCAGAACTGGCAGCTGAAATTGCACCACTGGCAAAAGAACTGGCAGACAAAGAAGAGCAGATCTTGTCGGAACTGGCCGCTGTTCAGGGACCAGCCGTGGACTTGGGCGGATACTATCACACCGACCCGTTCAAAACTGCCGCCGTGATGCGCGTCAGCGCTACGCTGAACGCAATCATCGGCTAATCACTGTCGAGCAAACGGGCGAGTTTCGTCCGACATCAGAACACGAAAGGACCGCCTTTGTGCGGTCCTTTTCATGGAACGCGGGATTGCCAAAAGACCGCGACAGCCCCAAACCTTGCGCCCGACCATCTGTAACTTGCTGTGGCGCGCCGTTAAAACCAACCTTGTCACATTCTATGAACGACATGCGCAATGTGTGCCCGGGAGACACCTGCGCAACACGTTGGATTTCAACGCTTGGCCGCTCGCTCGTCGGGCACAAATTTCGATCGCTTTCCTGAAACTGAGAGCCGCGCAGTTAGCGAAGATCGAAACACCCTGATCCTTGGAAAAAATACAAGATTTACGGGATTCCCCCAATAGCGCCGATTTTCAGTCCGCGTTAGGTGTTTGGAGACAAAGAATTTCACTGGTGAGGCCTTCGGGCTATATCACTCACTCAGAAAAATGGCCAGCATTTGGGGTGCTGGCCATTTGCATTTTTGGTTTACTACATTTTTGAGCAATGCCGCTTGTTCGTTCGCTCACGAGCGAACAGGCCGTCCATTTGCCTAGCAGGAAACTGAAGGATGGGTTTTGTTAACCAAACCGACGGGTTTCGGTCTCAACAAGCGATGGTTTGATTTGCTCGACAGCCGACGCCGCAACACCCTTGTGCCGCAAATACGAAAGACGGCGCGCTTCCCTTCGGGCAAGAGCCAGAGATTCCAAAATCAGAGCGCAGACAATGGACAGCATTGTTGCGACAAAACCGGACACGGCAACGACAACAGATGGAATTCTATCAACAAGCCCCGTTTCCAAAAATTCCCGGAATACGGACACAAACACAAATAGCGAAGGCAAAAACATTACCACGGCCAAAGACAGGAAAAAAGCAACGGGCTTTTCATCTTTGATCAACAATCCGATCATTTTGAGAATCCGCCACCCATCAGAGAAAGTTGCCAGCTTGGAGTTCGAATCTGGGAGGCGTGAAGAGTACCTTGTTGGAACCTCTCCGATCGGCATGCGCATTTGCATCGCATGAACTGTTAACTCTGTTTCAATTTCGAAACCGTTTGATACCGCAGGAAAACTTTTGACAAAGCGCCTGCTAAAAACACGGTAACCGGAAAGCAGGTCGTTGATTTTGCTATTGAAGAAGAACTTCACAAGCCAACTGAACAAAGCGTTCCCGAATTTGTGGCCGCGCCGATAGGCTTCGGTTTCTTCATTCACCCGGGCGCCATTGACCATATCCAAATTCTGCGAAACGAGCAGGTCAATCAATTCCGGTGCCGCAGCGCTGTCATAGGTCGCATCCCCGTCAGCCATAACGTAGACATCCGCGTCAACGTCGGCAAACATTCGACGGACCACGTTGCCTTTGCCCTGGTATGTTTCGGAATAGACCAGGGCGCCTGCCTCAAGCGCGACTTTGACGGACTCGTCAGTAGAATTGTTGTCATACACGTAAACGGTAGCGTCCGGCAGGGCTGCACGAAACTGCCGAACGGTTTCGCCAATCGCAACTGCCTCGTTGTAGCAAGGCAAAATCACCGCAATGTCCAAGTCCGCTCTTGTCACGGGCATCAGAGATATTCTTTGAGTATCGAAGGCGCCCTGTATCATATGCAAATCACGCTCTTTCAGTGGCATCAATTGAATGATGGTCGTGCTTAAGGGTAGAAGGTGCTGCGCATTTGAGGCTGTTATGAAGCAGATAAGAGGCCAAATTTTGTCATCTTGAAAAACCTTCCGTTTTTCGCTGACAAAAAGGGGGCCGATTGATGAACCGGCCCCATAGTTTCAGCTGAACCGAGGGATCAGTTCGAAGCTGCGTTCAGTTTTTCGTTCTGCTCGCGCAGAGATTCAGAAATAATCGCATACCATTCGCCGGACTCTCGCATTTCGTTCAGACCTTTGTTCATCATTGCAATGTACTCACGCGCGAACGGGTTGGTGCGGTGTGCTAGGAAACTCATCGAAGACAATGTCGAAACATACGGGTTTTCGATAATGTCACCTGACGTAAGGCCCATGTCCTTCATGGTTGACGCGAACAGATCAACTTCAAAAGCGGCGACATCGGCGGTGCCGGTCATAACCGCATCCAGGCATTCACGCGCCGAGTTGGGTTGGACAACTGTTGTGTTCTCACGGTTCAAACCGACTTCTTCCAGAACTACCATGCTCCAACCTGCCATCCGGCAGATGGTGGAACCTTCAAAGTCTTTGAAATCGGTAGCGTTTGCATACTGGCTTTCCGGCAGTGTGAAGAAGCCGCCGACGATATCGTAGACTGGAACCGACGCGACGAACTGAGTGCAGCGCGCCGTCGTCTCAGCAGACCATTCATATGTGCGGTTCGTGCAATCCGGGACCGTCCAAGCGATAGAAACATCAAACGCACCAAGCGGCAACAGGGTATCGAGATGTGAGCTCCAGTCGTCGACGAAGCTGACAGAATAATCGCGACTGTTTCCGGCGCGTTGCAGACTGGTGGTTGCGAGGCGAGTCATAATACCGCCGCCGCTGAGCGTTTCGGTCGTAAATGGTTCCCAACCGTTGCCAGCAACCAACTTGATGGGCGGCGCGTAGACGTTTGAACGCTTGACGCTTGCAGCACGCTTTTCTTCGGCTGCGATCAGTTCCTGCGCGCTCTGGCCATTTGGCAGGCTGCCGTCCTCGCAGGGAAGGGCCAGAACAAGACCAGGCTCAAGTGCGTTGGGGTTGGTAATTTCGTTCCGGTTTGCGTTGAAGATCGGCTGATAGTTCGATGTGCCGTAGGCTGCGATTGCAATGGTCGCCATGGTGTCGCCGTCTTGTACGGTATAGTTGGTACAAGCTTCCTGTGCCGCAGCGGCGCCCGCACTGAGAGCGGTAATCGCGGTTGCTGAAAGCGCTACCTTTTTTATTTTCTCGTTAAACATGTCCACTTCCTCCAGACTTTAGTTTGTGAGGCCAGATTGGGGCCTTATCCATTTTCCATTTGATGACGCAGGGCGGTTGACACGATGTCGCGCCATTCGCCCGATTGCTGCATGATTGCCAGACCTTGGTTCAGCGTCTCCAGGATCGCTTCCCCATCAGGATTATCTCTGTGGGTCATGACGTTAAGCGACTTGATGGCCGCAAGGTTTGGGTTTTCGATAATCCGGTGTTGATACCCAAGCCGATCTATTGCCTCGACAGCCAGATGCGCTTCGATGGCTACGATATCAGCGGTGCCTTCCATCAGTGCGTGGAAGCAATCATCCGGTGACGTCGGACGCAGAAGTTTGATGACCGGTTCGTACAGGCTTACCGCGTCCATGTGAGACAAAGACCAACCTTCCGGGCGGCAGATCGTTGCTCCGGCAAAGTCGGCATAAGTCAGTGTCTGTTCATAGCCGGAACCTTCTCGGGCGAAGAATGTATCTACGACCTCGTAGAACGGATTTGAAAAATTGTAGGTTTCGCACCGGTTACGATCATTTTCCGACAGTGCGGCGGCGTCCTCACAATTGGGGCGCGACCAAGGAAAGGTGGCGTCAAACGCGAGTGTTGGCATCAACAGGTCCAGATGGGATGACCAGTCATTCACGAATTGAATCTTGTAGGCCTGCTCAGGAGCGGCCCGAAACATCGCGGTCTCAACCAGATGCGTATAGAGCCCCCGGTTGGGCAGAGATTCATCGGTAAACGGAGCGTAGTTTCCGCCGGTGATCAACAGCAACTGACGATCGCGAATTTCGGGCCGTTCACCCGTTCCAGCGTTCCTGATCAAAGCGGCAGCTTCGGAACGGGCGGCTTCAATCTCTTGCTTGGCCGCAGCCCGTGCTGCGACGACCGCCTCTTCACTCGCTTTCTTTGCTTCGGCTTCCGCCTCGGCAACACGGGCTTCCGCTTCGGCCACGGCTTTCTCGGCGCGTTCTTCTGCGGCCTTTACCAGCTCTGCTGCCATTTCGGCAGCCAGACGTTCGGCCTCGGTATCAGCCAGCACCGGTGCACGCCCAACGTCTTCCAGACAGGGCAGTTCCAAAACGTCGCCGACACGGATGATATTGGGGTTGGCACCGATAACATTGCGGTTTGCATCGAAAATGATGCGAAAATCCTCGGTCGCATACACTTCGATTGCCAATTCCCTCAAGCTGTCGCCGCGTTGAATTTCATAACTTGAACACGCTTCCTGCGCCGATGCTGCGCCTGTGGCGGCCGCAAGGGCAAGGCTTGATATGATTAAGTGCTGTCTCATGGGTCCTGTTGCTTTGCCTTTTTTAGGTTCTTGTGAGTTTCGCGACTGCGATGGAAAGATTGTCCTGATCCGGGTCGCCCTTGGCCTGCACAGCTTTCAGCAATGCTTCGGCTATGTCTTGCGCCAGGCCCTGCTGATGATCCCGCAGAATGGTTTGAATTTCGGCGTCGCTGATGTACTGCAGCCCGTCACTTGCTAGGATCAGGACATCAGCAGGTGACACGATCAATGGATCTTCCGGGCAATCCACTTTTGGAATGGCCCCGCCCATGACCACGGAGGTCAATTGATTGCGGTCCATTTCTTGGGCTTCTGCTTCTGTGATCTCGCCCGAAGCGACTTTCCAAGCGATCACGGGTGCCATCGAATGATCTTCGTTAACCTGCTTCAACGCTCCATCGCGAAACAGGTAAAGAGGGCTGTCGCCGATCGAAATCCAGAACACACGCCGCCCCAGAAACAGGACGCCCAACATGGTCGATCCCATGTTGAACCCCTTGCCCTGAGCTTCGTTATGGTTGGCGATCGCGGCATTGGCTTGCATGGCGGCCAAAGGAAGCGCATCTATCGCCGATCCTTCGTTCAGGGTTTCTGCCTCAAGTTCAGCGTCCAGAGCGTCGCGCCAGGCGGCGACTACCATTTCCGAGGCTACTTCACCCGCCTCATGGCCACCCATGCCATCCGCAATTACAACATACCCCGCGTCCGACGCGTCGAACATGCGGGCCGCAATCGCGTCTTCCTGCGTTTCCCGCTGACCCTGATTCAGGATCAGCGCAACATCATATGCCGGAGTTGCCAGCATCAATCAGGAATCCCGCCAATCAAAACCGTCGTCACAGAAGGCCGTGAACCGGATGGAGGTTTCGCTGATACGGATCAGGTCTCCACTGGACAGCGCCACGGTGCTGAGAACGGGTTTGCCATTCAGGCGCACAAGATTGGCCTTGCCGCCATGGCCCAGATAGCACTTTCGATCTTCCGGGTCATAGGCGATAACCGCATGGTTCGAGCGCGAGATGCCTGTATCACCGAAGTCCAACTGGATGGCCTGGTCATCGTTGCGACCGATTTGCATGAGGCCTTCGGTCAGCGTGATGCTTGAACCCCGTCCCGGACCTGATGTTACAACCAGCCAAGCCACAGGAAATGTCTCTTGTACCGCTTCTGCTTTTGCTACGGGTTCGGAGGTTTCGATCAGGTCCTGTACATGAGTATCGGCGCGCTCAAAGCCCAGAAATGTCGTCTTGACCCGTGAACGACGGTCCTCAACCGGGGCTGGTTCAACTTGCTCAATCACCGGCTCAACGGTCACTTCGACCTGCTTCGCTTCCGCAACCGGAGCTTCCGCGACCTCAACTTCGACCACTTCCGGCTCGGTGGGTTCGGACACGACCTGCGCTGTCGGTTCCTCTGGTGATGTCTCTGCGGGTGCTTCCGACACATGCAAGGTGACAACCTGCTCGACCTCAACCGGTTCATCGACAGGCTCTTCTGTCAGAACGTTTGTTGGAGCGTCCTCCTCCTCCGGAGCGTGGTCCTCTTCCGAGCTGTCCTCGGCGAAGATCGATTCCTCGGGTTCTGCCACTGCTTCCGCCTCGACCTCGTTGAACTCGGGCATTTTTTCTTCGGGGATCAGCTCATCCGTTTCCTCATAGGATTCAGATGTCATGTTCCCACCCGCCAATGCGGCGCGCAGTGCGTTGAAATCCGCAATGGGTTCCTGCTTTTCTTCTTCGCTTGCAGGGCCGTCTACGGCGGTCGTGTTCTCGGTGACGTCTTCTTCTTTGGATTTGCCGGCACCTTCGAGAAGCCGGCTCAGAGGGCTTTTGTATTTGAACATGGTGTCGACACCTTCAAGTTATTGACGCAGATATGCCGCGTCGTAAGCTGCTACTTTTCCCTGCACGTCAGCGCAGGGCCACTCAATGGATACCCTTGGGAACTGATACATTCTGCGGCGGTCCGGTTCCCGCCAGGGTGGCAAACATGGATGCCGCCCTCAGCAAACACACACTGGCAGATCACTTGCGAACCGGTCAGATTACTCCTGTGCAAGCTGCATGGCGGCGGCCGTCTCGGCCCTATTGCGCAGCACGGTCAGATTTGCATCTGTTTGCTCGTTCGAAACGAGAGCCGCCAGCATCTCATCAAGGCTTTCAGAGCCGTCAAACGTGGTGCCTGATTGGCTTTCATTCAGCAGGATATCGTCTTTCTGCAGGCTTCCTGCCACATCAGCCGGAACCGCCTTCACCCTTGTTTGCCATCCACCGTTGCCATCAGCGCTAACGGTAAAGCTGTAGCCATTTTCCAACCCAACTGACCGCATGGCGGGAAGAGCCAACAAACCATTTTGTGCACGGGTCTGGCCCAGTGGGCGATAGCGGGCAGCAACCCTTGTGTACCCATCGACATCTACATTCAGGTTGTCGAGAACCTGTGCGGCAAAAGGAACGTCCTGACGAACCGGTTTGCCATTCAGGGTATAGATGACAGCACCACGTTGCACCCAGTCGCCGATCACGCTCATGTCCTGGTTGGCGTCCACCCCGGTAACCGCAATGGTGGCACCGGTCGAGCCGCGGCGGCGTGATGTCTGGAATGGGATATCGACATCCCAATGCGCGAACGATACCTGCTGATCCGCCGGAACTCCGACGCTGGCGACAGCGCCAGTTGCGGGCGCTTCAATCTCGGGTTCTGCTGCAACATCCGATGCTTCTTCCGACTGCAATTGTACTTCAGAAGGTTCAGTGTCTGCGGAGGCTGTTTCTGTGACAGCTGGCTCCGCAGGTACTGTTTGTGCCTGCTCGACAGGCTCTTCCGGCTTGGTCTCGGTTGCGTCAACCACTTCGGGCTCGGGCTCGGGCGCTTCTGTGGATGAGGGTTCAATCACAGGCACCTCTGTCCCAGCGGATTGTACTTCCGCTGCGGGCTGCTCGAGGGATGTTTCTGCCTGTTTTTCTGTTGTGTCGCCCGACATCACAAAGAAACCACCAGCGGCCAGAGCAACTGCAACAACGGCCGCACCTGCGATCAGCTTGCCGCTGCCGCCAGACCCACTCTGGACGACGGTATCTACAGCGACGGGAGTTTCCTCTTTCGCCGTGATTTTGGCCAGGTCGTCATTTTTTTTGTCCTCATTGCCAAGAACAATGTCCGAGTTTCCGGCCAGCAAGGCTGTTACAACCGCTTCCGCGTTTTCGCTTTCGGCTTTGATCCGGGCCTTTTCTTCCTCTTTGTCTTTCCGATCCATGCCAACAATCACGGACACGGGGCGATAGGCGAATGTATCAAACATGACACCAGGACCGCGGAACATGCGCAACCAATCCAATGCGGATTGCAGGCGATCCGTGGCGTGTACTTCCATCGCCTTGTCGATCGCTTCAAGGAACCCTTCTGGATATCCTTCGAAACGACCGGCCAGCGGTGTATAAGGGTCATCCTGGCCGTTGTTGAATGCATTCAAACGGTTTTGGCCGTCGATGGGGCGTTCACCGCTGATCGCGTGATAGAGCGTAGCGGCCAAAACATAAAGGTCGCTGCTGGGTCCTTGTTCGGCGCCCCGGACATAGAATTCGTGCGGAGAGTATCCATCCTTGATGACGCGCAGGGTCAACAATGCTGCCGATTTGTTCGCTGCTTGCTCTCGTGCGGCTCCAAAATCGATCAGGACGGGGTCTCCGTTTTCATCAATCAGAATGTTGTCTGGCGATATGTCCCGATGCAACATGCCGCTCTGGTGAATGAAAGATACCGCGGATAGCATTTTTTCAGTGACCTGAACGATAAAGTCAGGGTCGCCGTCATTTTCCGGGTTTTCCACATAATCCAGCAGGTCGCACCCACGGATGAGGTCCATTGCGATATATGCGGTGTCATTGTCTTCGAACACCTGATGCACATCTACGATATTGGGATGTACCAGACGCGCATGATTGCGCGCTTCTTGAATAAAGAGGTCAATGATCGAGCGCAGGTCGTCCTTGAAGGACGGGTCATTTGGTTCGACCAGATCACCGTTGCGGCGGCACAGCGCTCCGGGGAAGCACTCTTTGATCACAACGTCGCGCTCTAGGCTGTCGCGCGCGAGATAGGTGATACCAAATCCACCGTTGCTGAGATAGCGGAGGATTTCATATTGCCCGCGCAACAGCTTTGCGCCTGGCTGCAATCCCTCAATTTTTGGTTCGTCGTGCGTCGCACCGACAGCCTGGTTGTGGCTCATTTCAATCCGCCCGTTCTATTCATTTTGCGGCTTAGAAAAACCGGGCCGACAGCCCACGAACTCACAACCAAAAACAACCGCAGGACACTTGAGAATGGTTAGACGTTTCAAATTTGACTTTATTGGGGCCGCCTGATGGCTTCACTATGGATCGTTTTCCGTAAGATAGCAGATATTGCTCACTTAGTGGTTGAAGGCACTACATATAGATTTTCGATATGGGTTGATTGAAAACTGAAACCCCAAATCAAGCGTGTTGGTCCACGAATTCGAAACAATAAAGGGCCGATTCCTCGGCCCTTCGAATCGCTGCATTGCAGCTCAATCTTGGCGGGAAAGCGTCAGGTACCGGTCTTTGGTTGTGCCACCGCAACCGTGCTGCCAGCCCAAGCAAGGTTGTCGCCCAACTGCGTCAGAATGCTGATTGCGTCCTTCAGCGGCGCGTCCCCGCTTTCGAATTGCAGCAGCAAAAGCAAGTCTGTCGCTTTCTCAAATTCTGCAGGAATCCAATCAGCCTCGGGATCAATCTCGCCACCTTGTTCCAGACGTTCCGCAAAGTCTTCGACGATCTCCTGACAGCTGTGCAAGAACGCTGCCGGTTCGATGTCGGATGTTTCACGCAAATCTTCATAGATGCTCGCTATTGCGGCCAGCCAGTCCTCGAGAATGGGATTGTTCAGCGGGGGCAGGGCAGAACCCAGCGTTGACTGCATTGACGCAGTGTCATTCGAAGCAACCTCTGGCTCCGGTCCCTGTAGCGCCTCAAGATAGGGCAGGAATTCCTGCTGCATATCCTTTCGTGCAGCCTCGAGATCACTGCGGCGCCGGTTGGACGCCGCTTCCAGAACGTGTTCCGCAAGGTTCTGTCCGCCGCAGGTTTCCCAAAGCGCAAAGTCAGGTTCGGGCTCCTGAGCCATGGCACGCACCGCAACCGGCGTACCAATAGGCACAACAGCGCGGAACATTCCTTCTTTTTCCTTGTTCAGACGTGCAAGGACGCGGTCCAAAGCACCCTGCACCGGTGGGAGATCCGCATGTGTAACGGCCAGCAGGCTGTTGGCCCGCAGTTCGGGCGGCACCTGAGACCACAAGTGGCGCTCGGTCTCGCGCCAGGCATTGGTTCCATTTGTGCACCAGATGGCACAATCGACGAATTTCAGCAGATCCAAAGTCGGCTTATATGTATCATCAAGAGCTCCCGACCCGGGAAGATCAAACAGCGAGATCTCCTTCAGAGCCGGTGTATTGATGCCAACCGATATGAAATCAGGCTCTTCCTGGGCCGCTTTTTCCAGCGCGATGCCTGAATAGGTCTTTGGTTCCTTGTCCCACCAACCGACAGTCGTTTCGGGTGTTTCCGCGTATGCGACGATCACGAGCGGCAATTTCAGATGCTGCGGGCCGGTTGGAAGAATATCCGCACCAGCCAGCATGTTCGCCAAACTTGACTTGCCTGCACCAAATTCCCCGGCGAAACCGATATTGACCGCGTTTGACAGACGTTCGGCATGGGCCAGAGCCCGCGCGCGCATATCCTCCAACGCCGCGTCAGGCGTCAGGTTTTCAGTTGCGGTCAGGAAGCGCTCCAGTTGGCGTACTTCCTTTTCAGTTCCGGGAAATTCAATCATTCCGCAGCCTCTGCTTGTCTTTCATCCGCATTGGTCGTTCCAAAGACCGTTTCCAGCTCAACTGCAATACGGCGAGCCCGGTCGAAAGTGCTTTGCGCTTCGGCCTGGGCGTTCAGTTCGCCCGAGCTGGATCTGTGCTCAAGATGACCAGCCAGAAGAGCCATATAATGATCAAGCACAGTGCTCAGTCTTTCCAACAGATTGTCGCGCGTGGTGTCGATCAGGTCATCCCCAATCAACTCGAACTCCTGCACGATCATTCGTTCGGCGCGCGCCACAACGCTATTTCGCGAGATCAGACGCGAAAGCCAGTTTACACGCAACTCAACCGTAATGCCACGGGTCAGAGCGGTGGTGTCCGGGCGGAACCAGCGCACGGCGCTGGTGTTCATGCGATTGTCGACTTGCTCTTGCCACCCCGGCAAAGCCCGCAAGGCGGCATTGCATTGCATGTCGATCGCATACAGGTCGCTGAGCATTCGCTGCCGCACGACTTGCGAGGCCCCCTGCACCAGTTCACGCATACGTTCGCGCAGTGGGGTGAAGTTAAGCTCGGTTTCTCCACCTTTTGCCAGCAGAGGCGACTGGCCGTCCGGGCCGCGCACGACGACAGACACGGATTCAGCAACCGTGTCATCCAGGACACCGCGCAGATTTGACAGGACATCGTCCATATCACGCGTGATCTCTTGGGTTTTGTCGGCAATCAGTTTGCGCAATTCGGCAAGAGTCTTGTCGCTTTCATCGGCATTGCGGGCGTCAATGCCGTCTTCCTCTTGCAGAGCGCGCAAATGAACCTGGGATCGCTCAAGTTCCCCTCGCGCGAAGCTGTCGAGATGTTGCCAGGCCATCCGTAACTGTTCGTTGATTGGTCCGTCCGTCAAAGCTTGAGTGACATGGCGGCGCAGATCGGGCAGGCCAGACGCGATCATTGCGGCGAAACGCAGGACGGCTTCGCGGCTGATCGGTCCCGGGCCTTGTTTGATCTCGGCCACACCGTTCAGGTATTGCTGCATCTGTTCCGGGTGGGCGCGCAGCCATGCCAGAACATGATCGTGGTTCACCCCTGTTTCATCACCGGTAAGAGCATAGTGCGCCCATTGTGCGCTGCCCATCAAAACATCGATGTTCGAGTTGCCGAGCGCCTTTTCGAGCCCGTCCAGAACGTCCAGACGAACTTTGGTTGCGTCTTCTGCTCCCCCGCCCAATTCGTCCACACGGTTGATGAACACGACGATCTGTCCAAGTTCCAACGCTTGCATCAACCGGAACAGTTTCAGATCTGCGCGCGACAATGCCTGATGCGCGGACAGGACCACCACAAAGAAATCGGATTCCTTCAGATACTGTCGTGAAATCTCTTCGCGGATTAGCAGAGGATCATTCACGCCGGGCGTGTCAGTAACCGTCAGTGGAAACGGGAAGTGGCCCAGATCAAAATAGACTTCGGCCTTGCGGGTGATGTCGCTGTAAAGCCCACGATCACTGCCTGGATCCAAAGTCCCATCCTCGGACGGATCATCCCCGGCACAGACATATCTGGCCAGGTCATCTGATGTCAGTTCGTCCAGATCGTGCTGTTGGCCCAACAGCTGTTCATAGCTGTCGCCCAGACGCCGCTGCGCCCGGACTTTCATGGCCTCGACCTGTTCTTCGATCATCTCGCGCTTGTAGCTGTCCTCGTCATCGGGAAACATGTTGCGCAGTTCTTCACCCTCGGCGATCAAAGATTGCCATTGGTAATTGTCGAAGAAATGGAATTCGGCACCTTGCGTTCTGCCGGAAGGGTGCCCGAAGTGCATATCGGTAATAACAGTTGTCCAAGGGTTAACATCCGAAGGCAAATACTCTGCCTGACCGGTAAAGCCGTTGATCAGACGCGACTTACCAGCCTTGATTTGCCCGACAAAGGCAATTGACGGTTTCAGATTGCTAAGATCACCAATGATGCGGGAAATGAACTGGCGCGTTTCATCATTGCTGATCCCGTTCATTTCTTCTGCTATGCGAATAAGTTCGCGGCGATGTGTTTCACTCATTACTCATTACCCTGGCTACAATAAAAAACAGATAGAAGTAGTCGAAAATTTGAATCCAATGGAGGCAATCATTTCTCTGCCTCCTGCAAAGAGGTCCACAGATTGACAACCGACCCCAGTTTGCGGGCTTCGTGGATGGCGACCGCGATCTGACCACGGTCACTCAGAACGGCCAGACCGGCCCCTTTTCCGCCCGTTGGCCTCATGACAATCAGCTGCGGGTCTTCAATCTCTTGCTGTGAATCACCATCCCAGCCGGCAAGATCAGCAACAAAACGGGCCAGCGTGTCCTGGTCGGGATACATCGGCTCGGATGGCTTGCACACACCTTCCAAAAGGGGTGCGGTGTCTTCCGCACTGTCTACAAAAACACGACCTGACGCGAAGCGGCTCGATGCATCAAAAAAACGTTGGGCAAGTGTTGTTGCTGCATCGGGTTTTTCCTCGGCAGGCGGACAGTCATCAAAAGGTTTCTCAACATTTGGGACGACAGAAACAATCGGTTCGGACGGAAGCTCAATGGCGGCGCAGGCGTTCTCGATTTCGCTGAAGGTGATACCTACCTCATCCACTTCAAGCGCTGTGTCCGGTTTGCCCGACATCAACTCAAGCGGAGCAGGCGATATGGAGATGTCGGATACCAATCCAGCCAGTTTCTCGATCAGTTCGGCGCGTGGCTCTGTTTCAAAGTCCGGAATCTGACCTGCGGGCACCTTAAAAACATCCGTGATCCGGGAGCTGTTCACCTCAATTGCCAGACAATCCCCGTTTGCGGCGGTGAATTCCAACCGGCGCGGTAAAACCGTGCCACGGATTGCCCGCAATATCGCGGATCGGCGAGCAGTTGCAGTTTCCCCTGCTATCATCACAGCCGGAGACAGCCGTGCGACCGAGGTCCGCCCGATATCTTCAAGCAGGTCGAGAATGTCCGTGTCCATCATGCCGTGACCCCCTCTGGTCCCGTTCAAACCGCAGCCGCGACCGGCCCCAGACTGAGATGTGATTTAGTAAGCGCCAGCCCGACATTCGCGCTGTTGCGACAGATATAGCAAACCACATGATCAGGATATTCCTTGGTCCGCAAAAAGATGTTCAGCCTGTCTTTAGAAAAAACTGCGATTTCCCCAAAACCAGTGTTTTCTTCGTCTGCACTGCCCGCCTGACGCAAGAGTGCTTCAAACGCAGCAACCCCGCGCCCCTGAAAAAGATTGGCTACTGCCACCGCCAAAGTATCCAGTGAATCTTCGCAGTCAGGATCAGAAACAGAGCTGCCCAAAAGCATCCCTGTTTCCATGTCGATATACCCGGCTGCAATACAGTCGGGTATCGTTTCCATGGCGGAGTTCAGTGCAATTCGAATAGACATCTAAGCCATTGTTTTCATTTGTTAGTTTCTCACTATCTCGATTCGTTATCCCTTACAATACATGCCATTCCGCGCTGCTGTTTTCCTTGGCTTTCGGAATGGATTGAAGTGCCTCCTTGGTCTGCTTTTCGTTGTGTTCAATGGCGATCTGATCAAATTCGGCCAGAAATGCTTTGAATACGTTCTTCAGTCCCTCCGCGTCCTGCGGCAGGTCTTCATTCCGCGAAATCTCCTGCCACATGGTTGACGCGCTGAGCGGCGATTCAACCGCAATTTCAGGCAGGTCACTCAGCGCGGCAACGCTTCCGTCAACTGCATCGACCTGTTCGGTGGTGGCAGCTTCAATCAAACTGTTGGTTTCAGGTTCCGGCTCATAGTCGTCGGCATTGTTGCCAGTTTGAGCGGCCATCAGTGCTGTAATCGAGGAAACAGAGACTTCGATGCCAAGATCTTCAGCCAAATCGTTTTGCTCGGGTTCTTCTTCTGCTACGTCTCGCTCGATCGGATCATTTTGCATCGACGTGCTCAGCGAGGCGAGCACGTCATCCGAATTGTCAACAGCCACAAGAGGTGCTGGGCTGATTTCAACCTCGTCCAAGTCACTCGGGGCGTCATCAAATTCGTCGTCCAGATCAGCTTCGAGTGACAAATCAAATTCGTCTTCGTCGTCCTGTAGGCCCGCGACATTCGCCAATTCAAGAGGGTCGTTCGAAGTATCTTTAAAGAAGGAACGCAGTTCATCACTTGTATCGGGTTCAACTGGCAGCGGTACTGGCTCTGACGCCATTTCTGCTCGCAGCCGTTCTGCCTCTTCCGCATCGATCCGAACCCGCTCGGCCTCATCAGCGCGCCGCTCGACCCGGGCAGGTCGAACCGGGAAACTGGTTACAACTGCGGCGCCTTCAGTGTTTGGCGTCCCGTCGGCCTCCATCGGGTTCACCAACCTTAATGGTGCGACTTCGTCTTGGTCTTTTTGCACTTTCGGTTCGCTTGACGAGCGGGCAGGGCGCAAGGGCTTAACTTTGGATGCGTCCGTTTGGCTTTTGTCGATCTGGTACCGAGCCAGTTGGTCGGCACGTTTGTCCATAATCTGTTCCGTGATCTCCAGGAAACTGTCGATCATCTTGCCGCCGCCGCTGCGTGACCACATTTCGGCATCGCCTGTCTTGTCCCGGGCAGTGATTGCGTCCCGAGCAGAGAACAGGATGGACCGGTTGAACAGGTGCCCCGCTTCGCGGTTTACGCGGCGCAGTACTTTTTGACGGTCTTTGAGGCTCAAGGCATCTGCCCGCGTCACCAGAAGCAAAGAATTGTGCTGTAACCGCTCGGGCAAGGAAACCCAAGTCGCGCGTTCGGTTTCGCGCCAGGCTTGCGTCGCGTGGGTGCACCACAAGACGCCGTTTGCCTGACCCACAGCACGTTGCCATACATCTGTCGAGATCTTGGGGTCGGAAATGCCGGGGGTGTCGATCAGGTCGACGGCTTCCAGAATATCGGCCTCAAGGAAGATACGGATGAACTGTGCGTCATTGACACCAACGGTTTCAAGCTGATCTAGCTCGATCAGTTCAATACTGCCGTCATGGCGTTTGATATAGGGCGCTTGATTGCCCCAGCTAAACCAGACCGGTGGCAACTGGGTTGCCGTCACCTGCGTCGGCAAGGTCTGCGTTCGCAGCAAAAAGTTCATCAACGTAGATTTGCCAGCACTGAATTCGCCCATCAAGGCGAATACCGGTTTGCGGCGGGACCACTGCTCGATGCGTTCCCATGCCCTCGGAGAAACAAAGCGTGTTTGTGTATCTTTTGCCATTTTTCTACTTATGCCGCTTCGTTGCTAAGATCTTTCAGAATGTCGCCCAGAATCTCGTCCTTGGATTTCTGAGGCTGCAAGCCCGCCATCGCCGCCGCAGTCTGACCTGGGTTCTTTTCGGCAGAAGACGAGATGCTCAGCAGGGTTTCCTTCTGCTCACGCAGGAAATCTGACAGGATCGCACGGACGTTTTCGAGCACTGCCGCAATCTGGTTTTCCTCGATATCCTTGGTGATAGAATTCGCCTCGGACGCGATCAGCCGCGTGTAATCCGCCGCGTAGGCTTCAAACCCCTTTCGGCGCTGCCACCAACGTCGCCACCAGGTACTTTGCAAGTCCAGTGCGATTGTCCGGCCGATGCCAAGAGGTGGCGGAACACGAGGAACAATGGGCGCTTCAATGCTGAATTCGCCCAGATGGTTGCCAAGTATCTTATGATAAAGCGCTTCGACATCTGCAGCGGCGGTTGCGTACAACGCCCCGGCATCCTTGCGCATGGCACGGGCGAAACTGAAATAGGCAGCCTTTTGCAATGTCCTTAATCCCGCGGGATCATATTGCCACGTGCCTTGTTCGCCATTTTTTTCAAGATGCGCGATCAGTGAGTCTGTTGCGCGCTTGACGAAATTGGCCTCGGCTGAATTCAGGCGCTCCAGTACTTTGTCGCGCAACGCATTTGTCAGCTCGGCCGCTTTCTTTTCGTATTCGGCAGACACCGTATTGATCGCATCTTCAGGCGAAATACCGTCAAGATCCCGCGCAACGCCTTCACCTTCGGACAGGTTCTTGGCGACCGCAGTCGCGCGGATCTGACTGGCAATGTTACGGGCCCGATGGCGAACGCGGTCCATCAGGCGCGCTCCGGCACCGTCCGCAATACGCTCGTTCATGGCCAGCAATAGATCGGGCAAGCCGGAAAGCGCCCAAATTTTATCGAGCGAGGCCGCCTGATCACCGAATCCAGCGGCCAGGTAGAACGTATTCAAGGCCTGGCGCGATTCTTCAGTCAAAATATCCGGGTTCCCGGTCAGTGCGGCTTCGGCCCACAGCGCACTGCCAAAAACGACGCTGGTATTAGTGTCGATATTGTTCTGTTTGAGCGTGTCCTGAATGCGGTCACGGATCTCCGGGACCTGATTTACAGGATCGGAAAGCTCATCGATCCTGTTGACGAACAGGATGATCTGCCGGTTCTCGAACTGCGCAATAATGCGCATCAGAGCCATGTCCATGGTCGTCAGGGCCTGGCTTGCTGCCAACACCACAACACAGACTTCGGATCCCCGCAGGCTGCGCAGCGTGATTTGCTCACGCACCATGAACGTATCGTTCACACCGGGTGTGTCGCACAGTTTCAGCGCAATGGGGTATTGCGGAATGTCCATATACAGCTCGGCTGATTTGGTAACATCAGCAAACCGGCCCGTTTTCGGATCAATATCGGGATCGTCTTCATCGCCCAGACACACATAGCGTTGAATCAATTCTTCGTCGAAATGGTCATACTGATGGCTTTGACCCAGGATCAGGTCAAAGTGTTTACCAAGACGCTCCTCTGACTTGGCCTTCATCTCAGCAATCTGATGGCGAATGTCTTCCATCTCATCATCTGCGCCGGCACGATTGGCCAATTCACCAAGACGACCGCCGCCGACCATCAGGTTGGCCCATTCTTCCTGCTCGAAAAATGTGAACTTGGCCTTTGTATCACCCGGCGGGCGTGTGTTGATGTTCAGGGTCGTAACCACCGAGGTCCACGGATTGACGTCTGACGGCAGCAGGGCAGGGCGCCCGGCAAGAATATTGACGATCGAGGATTTTCCGGCCTTTACCTGGCCCACCATCGTGATGCTGGCGGTAAAATTCTCCATCCGGGTCTTGAGCGTAGCCAGCCGTGCCGAAGAGCGCGCATCAGCCACCTCTGTCAGTTGATCTATTTGAGCTGTCAGTGAAGCCATGGTTTCCGTCATCGGTGCCAGTGCTTCGTTGCCGACAGACAAAAGGTGATCGTTGCGCGCCATGCTTAACCTCCGGTTCCCGTTGCAGCAATTTGGGGCACATGCGAACCACGGCCCGCCGGAATGCTTGTCAGAGTGTCGATGCGCGCGATCAGGTCCAATGCATTGCCCAGAATTTCGGCTTCGGCCCGAGGTGAAATAGTCTCGTACGATTTGGAATCGGCCAGTACTTCAATTGAGCTGAAGCTGTCTCCATTCTCGAGGCACGCAACGCGGCGCCCGGTCGGGAAACCTTCGGATTTTGCGGCGGGCAGCGGCATGCGTGCATTCGCCAGCAAATAGTGTTCACCGGAATGAGTGCGAAGCGAAATACCAAAGCCTGTATTCGGATGGTCGCGATTCAGAGTCTTGAGCTCACCAAGGAAGCTCTCACGAGCAAAGAAGACAGCTTCTTGCTCGGCGGCAGCGGATGGATTCAGATCGGTCACAGCAGAAAGCCTTGTATTGGAGTTGAGCAAAAAACTCGTACCGGCGCCGAAGTGGCAAAAAGACTCATTAACTCCTGAGTACAACAAGTACCTTCAAGGCGGTGTTATTTTGGCGCGAATAAGATTTTTTAGCGGTTGAATTGTGGCGGTAATGTGGTGACCCGCTCATAACAATGTCTCAACCGATGCGGGTATAATAGGGCGACAACCTTGGATAGTGAAGCGATTGGCAAGGTTGCATATAGTGATAGTCGTGGGAGCCAAAAGAGTTAAAGGGGGTGCCTTTTCAAGAGCATTCGAATGACTTGGAGGCTGATGGCCAGTTGGATTCAGACTTTTGAATAAAATCAGGTATTTATGCTTTGAACTTTGTGGGATGTTCAGGTTCTGAGGAGAAAAATCAAATGTCCAAGTGAAACCAGCGATACAAGGTGCGATGGTTTTCTGGATCAAACTGCAGCAATTCTGGACCTTTGCGTCTCGGTTCTCCACGCAAGCTTTTTGGCGTAAAGCCTGGCCGGAAAGATTGGTGTTTATTCAACGTTAGCGCGTTTCCAAACAGTTCGATCGTGCAAGGCTACAACCTGTGAGCCAAACGCCAGGAAGCAACGTCATATTGGGGGTTTCAAACCGGCAATAGATTTTTTTCTGTTTTCAGACGCCGCTCGTTTCGCTGCCACTGCGCTGGTTGTCATGACAACAAGGTCGAAAGTGGGTTGCGGTGCTCAGCCATATTGCTTGGCAGGTCACAAACTTTGTTTTCCTCGAATTTTACCTCTCGCACTCCTAAGCAAGCTTTGTTATTGAGCGCTTCATTCCAGCGCTAGTGCGCTCGGTTGCGGGTGTGGCGAAATTGGTAGACGCACCAGATTTAGGTTCTGGCGCCGCAAGGCGTGGGGGTTCAAGTCCCTCCACCCGCACCATCATAATTTACCATAATCATACTTATGCGAATATCTCGTGTAGCGGGGCACATTTGTTAAGTGCCCTTAAAAATGAGACTTCTATTTTGAGACTCGATTTGCTGAGAAGTTCTGGAACACTGCCCCGTCAGATTGGAAGCGCGAGTCTGGCGATGTTGAGGATGTGTCGCTCGAACTGATCATAGGTATCGCGGCAACTAGAACATTTCTACTTTGCACAACCAGTGACATTTCTACTTGGTTGCAACACCTCGCTTGTCCTCTGTCATCAATTACATCCTTCTTCTCCAAGTTGGAGCTTAAAGAAGATGTCTCGCAGGTGCGTACATATCTACAGATGGAAATCCAATCGACGGGCTTCCATCGTAAGCGGCCGCGAGGCCGGCGCAGTCACCAGTTCAAAAAACACCGTAAAAATAAATGGCAATTTTCTTGAATACTTTTACCATGTGGTCAAATTAGGGGGCAGATGAATGTTCGACATCATCATCAGACAGGCCAGCTTGCCGGATGGCCACGAACCGGTGGATATTGCAATCAAGGGCGACCGCATTGCGGAAATTGCCACTGACATCAAGGGTGAGGTGCGCGAAGAAATCGACGCAGCGGGCCACTTGGTTTCGCCTCCTTTTGTCGACCCGCACTTCCATATGGACGCCACCCTGAGCCTCGGGTTGCCACGTATGAACGTCTCGGGCACGCTTCTGGAGGGCATCGCGCTTTGGGGTGAATTGAAGCCCCTGCTGACACCCGAGGCGGTGATCGAACGGGCCATGCGATATTGCGACCTGGCCGTGTCGCAGGGATTGCTGGCCATCCGTTCGCATGTGGATGTTTCATCAACCCCGTTGGTGGGTGTTGAAGCTCTGTTGGAAGTGCGCAAGCTGGTTGCCCCCTATATTGACCTGCAATTGGTGGCATTCCCGCAAGATGGCCTTTTCCGATCGAGAGACGCAGAGAGAAACCTGATCCGGGCGCTCGATATGGGCGTCGATGTCGTGGGCGGGATTCCGCATTTTGAACGCACGATGTCGGAAGGTGCCCGATCGGTCACAAGGCTGGCCGAGATCGCGGCGGACCGCGGCCTGATGCTGGACCTGCACTGTGATGAAAGCGATGATCCGATGTCTCGCTACGTAGAAACGCTGGCCTTTGAGACCACGCGCCTCGGGCTCGGCGGTCGTGTGACTGCAAGCCACGTCACCGCGATGCATTCATACGACAATTACTATGCCTCGAAGCTCATTCCGCTGATCGCGGAAAGCGGCATGAATGTTGTACCGAACCCGCTTATCAATATCACGCTGCAAGGTCGCTCAGACACCTATCCGCGCCGCCGTGGCCTGACCCGCGTGCCAGAATTGCGTGCGGCGGGTGTGAACGTTTCCTTCGGGCAGGATTGCACCATGGATCCATGGTACTCGCTTGGATCCGCCGACATGCTGGAAGTGGCCCATATGGGCGTGCATGCGGTGCCGATGACATCCCGCGAAGCGATAGAGTGGGCTTTTTCATCCGTTACCCAGAACGGTGCCAAGACCATGGGTCTGCCTGACCCCACAATTCGCGAAGGTGGCCCTGCCAACATGGTTGTACTGCAAGCACGTGACCCGATTGAAGCTGTTCGCATGAAAGCCACACGCCTTGCCGTCATCAAAAACGGAAAGGTGCTGGCCCGCACGGAACCACGAATGGCCGCGCTTTCGTTGCCCGGCCGCCCCACGACCCTGGATCCCGCCGATTACGCGCCCAGGCCCAAAACTCAGGAAGCTCAAAAACAAGAATAACTGCCACCAACAGAAGAGGATACTCCAATGAAACTCACCACAACACGTCGTCAACTGATGGTCGGCGCTGCGGCCACGCTGGCCCTGCCGGCTTACGTCCGCCGCGCGAATGCACAATCTGCGACCCGCGTTGCCGGCGTGCATATGTCTCCGGTCGAAAATGCCTGGAACAGCCGTATCCACGTGGCAATGCAGGAGGCCTCCGATGCTGGCCTGATCGAGTATGAGTTCTCTGAAGGCGTGGCACCAACCGACTATCCCCGCGCGATGCGCGAGTATGCAGAAGGTGGTGCGCAGATAATCTGGGGCGAATCCTACGCCGTGGAACGCGAAGCACGAGAAGTGGCAGGCGATTATCCCGATACCGCCTTCCTCATGGGCTCTTCCGGCGGACCGGACGGGGACAATTTCGGCGTCTTTGGCACCCGCAACCACGAGGCGGCCTATTTGGCCGGAATGCTTGCCGGCCAAATGTCGGAAAGCAATGTTTTCGGTTCCGTCGGCGGTTATCCGATCCCCGAGGTGAACCTGCTGATCAATGCTTTCCGGATGGGCGTCAGTGAAGTGAACCCTGACGCCACCTTCCTGAACGGTTTTATCGGCGCATGGTTTGATCCGGCCCGCGCGCAGGAAGCAGCAATTGCCCAGATCGATGCGGGTGCGGATATCCTGTTTGGTGAACGGATCGGTACGGCGGATGCGGCTCAGGCGCGTGGTGTGAAAGCCATCGGTTCACTTATCGATTACACACCGCGCTATCCCGGTACGGTCTTTGCCAACGCGATATGGAACTATGGGCCAACTATCGAAGCCATCGTGGCGGACGTTCAGGCGGGCAATCCCACCGGGCGCAACTACACGGAGTATTCCTTCATGGCCCATGGTGGCAATGAGCTGATCTATGTCGCCGACGAAGTGCCTGCTGATGCCATCCCGGCGATGGAGGCCAAACAGGCTGCGATCCAATCCGGTGAATGGGACGTTCCGATCGACGAAAGTGAGCCCTCCTGATTCTGAGGGCGTTGACGTGACCGATGCCACGGCCCTTGCGGCTTCCATCATGGCGAGGCAGATCTCTGCCAGCGAGGTGATGGAGGCAAGCCTTTCCGCTTGCCACGCACAGGCAGATTTGGGGGCCGTGGTTTTTTTGGATGAAGACATGGCCCGCGCGGGGGCAAGGGCAGCGGACGTCTTGCCACCTGACCAGCGCGGGCCCTTTCATGGGGTTCCTTTTTTGGTCAAAGACCTCGGCGGATCTGCAAAGGGGCTGCCAGCCGCTGCGGGATCCGCGGCTATCCGGGCGCGAGGTCGAAAACCCGATAGAGACAGTCACCTATTGGGGGATCTACGCCAGACTGGCCTGATATCCTTCGGCTTGACCGCGACCCCTCCTTTCGGTCTTTCCCTGACATGCGAACCAGATGGCATCGCTGCTACTAGCAATCCATGGAACCCCGCGTTGACGCCCGGTGGTTCATCCGGCGGCGCTGCGGCAGCGGTCGCAGGTGGTATCGTTGCCATTGCCCATGCTACGGATGCGGCCGGGTCCATCAGAGTACCTGCCGCGTGCTGCGGTTTGACCGGGCTTAAGCCGTCTCGTGGTGCGGTGCCCGGAGGTCCTGATTTTGCCAATCACCTGATGGGGATAGCCTCTGAACTGGTGTTGGCACGGTCGGTCCGTGACGTGACAACCGCCCTTGGTGCCGTAGTCCAGCCAATGGCCCCGGTGCATCTGCCAGAACGCCCCCGTGTCGCGGTGGCATTGCCGGATCGTTGTGAAGCGGACCAAAGCAAGGCCGCGAAAGATGCCGCCGACGCGCTGCGCGATGCTGGCTGTGAGGTGCGTGTCATCCGTTCTCCCGACCGGCTCGGGGTTGAGGCCCATGAAATTGCCCGAACCATATTGGCTGTTTCCTTGGCTGAGTGGCTCACTGCACTGGGGATCTCTGATGATCAGGTGCCCCCGCTTGCCGCCGCCATGGCTGCCGAGGGCCGTGCGACACCTGCCACCGTGCTTTTTGCGGCCGTGCGACAGCTGGCGCGGCTGACACATCGTTCTTGCCAGCTCTTCAGTTCCGCTGATGCCATCCTAATGCCGGTCCTCTCGTCTGCACCGCCCATTGTCGGTACTTTGGACCTGTCTGGCGCTTCTCCTGATGAACACATGGCGCGGCTGGAGGCTTTTGCCCCAAACGCAGCACTTGCCAATGTAGCGGGCTTGCCAGCTTTGGCGTTGCCTTTTGGCATGGCAAATGGCCTTCCACTCGGTGTGCAACTAATCGGACCGCCCGGCGCGGATTTTGCGCTGCTGAAACTCGGCAAATTGATCGAGACCCGCGCGCCCGAACTTTCCTTTCCGTCCCCAATCGCAGGCCTGCCCGCATGACCAAGGTTCTGGAGCTACACAACATTACCAAGCGTTTTGGAACACTTGACGCCAATGATGAAGTGACCCTTACACTGGCCGAGGGTGAAATCCTTGCGCTGTTGGGTGAAAATGGCGCAGGTAAAACGACGCTGATGAACATCCTGTTCGGTCATTACGCAGCCGATGAAGGCACTGTCAGGGTGTTCGGCAAAGAGCTGCCACCCGGCCTGCCGCGCGCTGCAATCGAAGTGGGTGTGGGGATGGTACACCAACACTTCACGCTTGCCGGAAACCTCACGGTTCTGGAAAACGTCATTCTTGGTTCTGAACCCATGACGCGCGCACGATCCGCTCGGGCCGCCGCCCGCAAGAAATTGTTGCAGATCGCTGATCGGTTCGGTCTGCCCGTGAACCCCGATGCCAAGGTTCGGTCGCTGTCCGTGGGTGAGCGCCAACGGGTCGAAATTCTGAAAGCGCTCTACCGTGACGCTCGTATACTGATCCTGGATGAACCTACTGCCGTTCTGGCCCGGCCCGAGGCAATGCGCCTGTTCGAGACGCTGCGCGACATGACGAAAGAAGGTCTCTCGCTTATCTTCATCAGCCACAAACTGCATGAGGTTATGGCGGCTTCTGATCGTGTGGCCGTCCTTCGTGGCGGCAAGATGGTGGCGGAACGGAAAACCTCTGAGACCAACCCCGGTGAGCTGGCGGAACTGATGGTCGGCCGAAAAGTGCAACGCCCCGTACGTCAAGACCACGAGATCGGCGCGCCAGTTTTGATCGCAAACGATGTGCGCGTGGAAGAAGACGGTGAGTTGCGGCTGGATGACGCGTCATTCACCGTCCACGCTGGTGAGATCCTTGGAATCGTCGGTGTTTCAGGTAATGGGCAGGCTTCCCTTGGCGGTCTGTTGTCCGGATTGATTCACCCAAGCGCCGGGCAGTTGACACTCCTGAACAAGGATATCGGCCATCTGGGTCCGCGTGGCATGATCCAGGCTGGCGCTGGCAGGGTGCCCGAAGACCGTCATGCAGAAGGTGTCGTGGGTGAGTTGAGCCTGTGGGAAAATGCAGTTCTTGAACGACTGCGCACACCCGAGTTTTCGTACCGCGGCTTTGTCCGACAACGCGCCGCCCGAGAATACACCTCAGGGTTGATCGAACGTTTTGACATCCGGGGTGCCAGCCCGGACACGCGAACAAGGCTGCTGTCTGGCGGAAACATGCAAAAGCTGATCCTGGGACGGGTCCTGACCAACGGGCCGCGATTTGTGCTCGCCAACCAGCCGACGAGAGGCCTTGATGAAGGGGCAATTGCCGCAGTTCATGCCGAGCTTCTGGCCGCACGGGCCGAGGGTGCTGCGATCCTTCTCATTTCAGAAGAACTGGAAGAAGCCGTAGCTCTTTCAGACCGGATACAGGCGATCGTCAAAGGTCGTTTGTCGAAACCGATATCCGCTGATGAGGCTGACCCACAACGCCTTGGCCTGATGATGGCAGGTGTCTGGAAGGAAGATGACGATGCGGCTTGAACGACGCACACAAGTGCCGCTGCACCTTGTGGTTATCGCGCCGCTGGCCGCGATCTTTACCGCATTGCTTTTGGCTGCGGGCCTCATCGCGGCTGCGGGGGTAAACCCGCTTACGGCTTATAGTGAAATGCTGACTGGCGCACTTGGCTCACGCCTTGCGATTACCGAGATGCTGACCCGCGCCACGCCGCTGATCTTCACCGGGCTTGCCGCTGCTGTCGCTTTTCGTGCGCGGCTTTGGAACATCGGCGGCGAGGGGCAGTTCTTTGTCGGCGCGCTGATTACCGCGTGGATCGGGCATTCACTCGGGGTTCCCGGATGGATTGGTATTCCGATTTTGATGCTGGCAGGCATGGCAGCGGGCGCGGCCCTGTTGGCAGGCCCCGCGTTTTTGCGCCTGCGTTTCGGGGTGGATGAGGTGGTAACAACCCTGCTGCTCAATTTCATAGTAATCCTTTTCGTCGGCCTCATGATCGAAGGCCCGATGCGCGATCCGTTGGCTTTTGGCTGGCCCTCTTCCGTACCCGTAGATGGTGATTTCCGATTGCCTGATCTGATCCCCCGCACGCGTCTGCATATAGGGCTGCTTTTTGCCATCGCAGCGGCCGGTGCCGTTTGGCTGATCCTGGCGCGTACTGTTTTCGGGGCTGAAACACGCGCCGCAGGTTTTAACGCCAGTGCTGCTGCCTTTGCCGGAATTTCTCTGCCCCGAACGATTATGGGTGTGGCTCTGCTTTCGGGCGCTTTGGCGGGGCTGGCAGGTTCCGTCGAAGTCTTGGGTGTTACAGCGGGCGTCACCACAACGATGAGCCCGGGATTCGGCTATGCCGGCATTGTTGTCGCGATGCTCGCCGCGTTGCATCCGGCCGGCGTGGTCGCCGCCGCCGTGTTCGTCGCCACTGTTTTTGTCGGGGCCGACGCCATGAGCCGCGCGACGGGCGTTCCCAGTTTCATTGCCGATGTGATCGTGGCGCTCTGTCTGCTCACCATGATCGTGGCCCTTCTTTTCACAACCTACCGGGTGCGCCGATGAATGAAGCAATTGATCTGCTGCTGAATACCAGTCTCTGGGCGTCCGTGCTGCGTATCGCAACGCCGCTCATATTTGGCGTCCTTGGTGCGTTGCTCTGTGAACGTTCAGGTGTGCTCAATTTGGGGATCGAGGGGATCATGACCATGGGTGCGATGAGCGGTTGGCTTGCCGTTTACATGGGCGCACCTTTGCTGGTGGGCCTGATGATTGCCGCGATTTGCGGCGCGGTGATGGGATTGCTGCACGCCATGCTGACGGTTCCGCTTGGGTTGTCGCAACACGTGTCGGGGCTCGGCATCACGCTGTTTGCATCCGCGCTGGCCTATTACCTCTACAGGTTACTTGTTGAAGTGGGTGATCTGCCCCCGACAATAGAACCATTCCAGCCACTCGATCTTCCGGGTCTTTCCGATATCCCCATTTTGGGACCGATCCTGTTTTCCCAGGCTCTGCCGACTTATCTGGCGCTCTTGGCGGTGGCTGTGATGGCCTATGTCCTTGCTCGGACCCCGTTGGGACTGGCCATTCGCATGACTGGTGAAAACCCGCATGCGGTTGAGGCGCAGGGGTTGAACCCCATTCGCATCCGCATCGGTGCAGTCGTTGTCGGATCAGCCTTGATGGCAGTGGGAGGCGCCTTCCTGACGACAACGGCGTTCAACAGCTTCTTCCCGGGCATGGTTCAGGGGCGCGGTTGGATCTGCATAGCGCTTGTAGTCTTCGCAAGTTGGCGGCCCGGTAAGGCGCTGATCGGTGCCGTGTTGTTTGCGTTTTTTGATGCATACCAATTGCGGCTGCAAACAGCGATTGAAGGCGTACCATATCAGCTTTTCCTGATGGCGCCCTATGTGCTTTCCATAGTCGCGCTCGTCCTTGTCGCCCGCAGGGCCGAGGTGCCTGCTGCGCTGATGGCACCCTATCGGCGCGGTGAACGTTAGGAACACGTTCACAGCCAGTGGATGACTGGTCATCCAAGCGTGAAAGGGGCAGGAAATACATGAGACATCGGGTCATGGCCGGTTGCGACAGTTGTGCCAGTGCCTTTCGTGTTTGACGGGATCTGGCGTCAACACCTTGGGCAAGAGGCCATTGATCGCAATGCAGCGTGTCAATAGCCGGTGACAATGGCGATAAGAAAAGGTGGCTTCTGACGATGAAAAGCTGCCTTGTGACTTTCGACCTGACGTTGTTGCCTAGTTGGCTACCGACTGCAGTCTCCGTCGATCAGCGGCGGTTGCATTTCTCTCAACAACAGTACGGTTGAACGGGTCCTTCAGTTCGTAGCGGCCAAACTCGATCTCTTCCTTCCAGCCATTGGCATAGTTTACTTCAATGTTGTTCCCCTGACGTTCAACTTTCGTCGGGCGACTTCCCGCAGCACCTCCTTGGCCGGACGAGCGCACGTTGTCGATTGAGATACCATCTGCCAATGACCGGAGCCTTGAGACATCAGCGCCTGTAGCTGGCCTTTCTTCCACAGTGCGATTCTGAGCATTCTTTCTTTCATATCGACCGTTTTCGATTTCTTCCTTGGTTCCATCGGCGTAGCGCACTTCGATGCCGTTCGCGTTGGTCTCAACCTTTGTTATCCTGGCTGACCGTGATGACCCGCCCCCTGCCCGGGACTGATTCTTTTTGCCGCTGCCTCGGTTCGAACGCTTCGAGTCGTCGTCATCATCGTCATCGTCATCGTCGTCACGGTCACCACCGCTACCACTGTTGCCCGACCCCGAGTTGTCGTCCCGTTCGCCCCCACGATCATCCCCCGATCGTCATCGCCACCATCCCCGTCTTTTCCGCTGCCACTTTTGGCAAAGGCATAGGCTGGTTCAAGTTGCAGGCGACCTTCCGCGTCAAACTTCGGTACGTAAGGCGTCGCAACAATCAACGAAGCCAGTGCTGCGGTGCTAAGAAGCTGGCCCAGTTTTCCTTGAAGTTTCATTTTTTCGCCTCCAGTTCTGTTCGACCCATCTCATGGTGCCAGTGACAGATTACCCAGGGCTTTGCTTCCCGACACCGGGCTTAGGTCTGATGAATTGCAGGCCGAACGTCCAAGCCAAAACCACGACGTCCGTCGTATTCGATTGCACCGAGTGGTTTAAGAAACTTGGCTCGGTTTTGCTCCGTTGCCTTTCAACTCGTCATCGGGTTCCAGATGAATAACAAAGACAGAACCAGGATAAACGCGTTCCAATGCCAGTTCGACTTCATTGCATATGTCATGCGCCGCGCTGACCGACATTGCGCCGTCCACAACGAGGTGGAACTCAACAAAGATGATATTTGCGGATCTGCGTCCCTTTAGGTCGTGACACTCCAGAGCGGCCCCCATATTGTTTTCAATGGTGCTGGAAACTACCTGCAAGTCATGGTCGGAAAGGCTTACATCCATCAGGCCATCAACGGACGCACGAATAACTTTCCATCCTTCCCACAGAATGTTCAGCGCGACGAGAATTGCAAGGATCGGATCAAGGATCAGCCAGCCAGTGACAAGCGCAAGCAAAAGCCCAACGACAACGCCAATTGATGTTATCACGTCGGTAAAGATGTGTCGGGAACTTGCCTGCAATGCAGGCGACCCCTCGCGCCTTCCGATCTTGAGCAACAAGTAAGCCCATACACCATTCACGCCGGTTGCGATGATGTTGATGACAATTCCAAGCAGCGGCGCATCTTCAAGATGTGGGTCAGGCAGCGCCAACACTGCCTCTCTGATGATCAAAAAGGCGGCGAGCACAATCAACACGCCCTCAACGACGGCGGAAAGATACTCGGCTTTCTTGTGACCAAAGGGGTGGTTTTCGTCCGGTGGCTTGCTTGCAACCCGCACGGCGAAAAACGCAAGCAGCGCTGCGACTACGTTCACTGTGGATTCCATCGCGTCCGACAGCAGAGCCACTGAACCTGTCAGCCACCAAGCCAGTAATTTCAGGGCCAATACGGCTATGGAGATCGGGATGGACCAAAGAGCGAATTTCTGTGTCATTTGGCCAAGACCCTCGATCAAACGTCAACGAAAACTCGGGCGACAAGTGAGTTTTCGTGCTCAAGACCTAAAACAGGTGACGGAGACAAAGGGAAGAGAAGCGTTGGGTTTTCTGCCCAAAATCATCTGGGTATCCGCATTACAGCCTCAATCACCGGTCACTCTGATGAGGGCTCAATCGGCGGCACAGGAACGGCTTTGAGATAGGCGGCAATCGCCAAGCGCTCATCATCGCTCAATCGGGAAGTGTTCTCGATCACTTCAACCATTTCACCCCCGGCGCTGTCATAATCCGGTGTAAAGCCCGACTTCAGATACTCCGCGATGTCAGCTTCCGACCAATCGAGCTGATCTGCCGTGAGGCCGGGTATGCGGCCTTTCCCGCCAGGATTGGGCGCGCCTGTCAGCCAGAGGTCACGTTTCAAACCACCCAACCCGTTTCTTGGCGTGTGGCATTCGGCGCAATGTCCCAGCGCCTCTACCAGATATCGACCTTGAATTTGCTGGTCAGTCAGGTCGCCTTCTACAACCCAGCCCGGCTCCAGATACCACAGTTTCCATCCGCCCAGCCCCCGTCGAATGTTAAACGGGAAACCAACTTCATGCGGGAAGCTTTCAGTGGCAACTGCCGGTAGGGTGGCAAGGAATGCGTGGAGCGATGCGACGTCTTCTGTTGTCATATTTGAGTAAGATGTATAAGGAAAAGCCGGAAAATAGTGCTGTCCTTCGGGTCCGGTCCCATGAAAAAGTGCATTGGCCAGATCCAATGCGGACCAGGACCCGATACCTGCAACCGGATCACTGGAAATGTTCGGGGCTATGAACGTGCCGAATTCCGTCTCAAACCGACGACCACCAGCGAGTTCGAGCATTTCCTCGCCAGCGGCGTTCGGCGCAGAGTGGCAGGACGCACATCCCGCCGCGTAAAACACCACCTCACCTCTTTCGGGATCAGGTGTAACACTGTCCAGTAGGGTCTGATCAACTCTTTTCGGGCGGGTCAGCACCAGACCGAACAGCCCGACCAGAACTGCAATAACTGCGGCGAAAATGAATAAACGCCGCATGGCCAGCGCTCCTTTAGTCTTTTGGCGCCCTGTAAGCTTTGTGACATGCCGAGCACGATCCGCCCAGATCACCCATCGCCGCCTTCAGAGCATCGACATCTTGGCCTGCCGCTGCCTGCATCGCAACAGCGGCTTCGGCCATGGCCTGACCCTTCGCACTTACATCCGGGAAGTTTTCCCAGATGGCTGGCAACGCTCGGGTGGACGGGTCGGACGCATTGTCGGATCCGGCAGGCCACATCGCGGATTGATCGATCTGCGTCAGAACAACCAGGTTGTTCGCTGCCCGTGTTGCCGCATCGGCATCGTATTCCATCTCTCCCTTGGCCATGCCACCCAGAGTGCCAAGATTGAAGGCATAAAGCTTCATGATCGAGGTCCGAGCCTTGACCGCCGGATTTTCGCTTTCCTGGGCGATGGCTGATCCAATAACCGCCACCGACAACAAACCAGCCGCAACGGCCGAGAACTTCTTCATCATTGTGCGTCTCCCTGTTCAATGCGTCGAATACTAGACTGAACATTTTTTCTTGTAATTGTTTGATGTTCAGCGTTCCTTGTTAAATTATGAACAACCAGAACTGGGATGATTTTCGATACGCGCTCGCCGTAAGAAAATACGGGTCATTGAATGCGGCCGCTGGGGCCTTGGGTGTCACTCATGCTACGGTGTTGCGCAGAGTTGCTGCACTTGAAGACCGTTTTGGATGCGTGATTTTTCAGAAAAGCCCATCAGGGTATTCTGCGTTGCCCGAAGCCAGAACAATTCTTTCGGCAATGGAAAGCGTTGAAGAGGCCGTGCTGTCCGTGGAGCGGGCAATTGTGGGTGCGAACCGGTCCCCTGCGGGTCATGTTCGCATTGCGTCCACTGACAGTCTTTGTCAGCTTGTATTGCCCCAAATACTAAATGAGATATCACAAATGTATCCCGGCTTGGAGCTGACTTTATTAAGCGGCAACAGCCATCATGATCTGTCGAGATTGACCGCGGACATCGCCGTGCGACCCTCGATCAAACTTGAAGACGGGCTTGTCAGTGAACGTGCAGGAACACTGTCATTTGGCGTTTTTGACGACGGTTCCCCCAACAAAAAATGGATGAGGCTTGATGGGGCGTTGAGCCGCTCGCTCCCGGCCAAATGGTTGGCCGAACATGTCAGCGCGAATGAAATGACCAATGGAGCAGATAGCTTCTTAGTGCTTCAGCAGATGGCGGTATCCGGGGTGGGCAAAGCCTTTCTACCCTCATTTATTGGCAATGCGGATCCTCGGCTCCATCGGTCGACAGAAATTGATCCCGGCCTTGATGTTCCACTTTGGGTAGCAACACTTGACGAAATAGCCCACACTCCGAGGTTTGCCATCGTGCAGCGAGCTTTGGTTGAACGCCTGTCCATTGCACTGCCAGAGTGACAAATCACAAAGAACAGTCTCAAGGAGTCGCGGTTCCTCCGAGAACAGCTCTGTGGCCGAGGTGCTGATTGCCCAGAGCAGCTTTGAGCGAGCCCTGCACTAAATGCGGAGCCGCGAGAGCTTTTCTGTCCAAGCTCCACGCCTGAGCCCGGGTCTAGGCCGCGCTGATCGCGCACGATGCTTGGAACAAAACAGACTGAGCCGCAATCCAAACGTGATTGCATGCTCAATGCTGGCCCCATCGCTTCGAAAAGCGTGTGTACCCAGGATGTGAAATTTCAATTTCGCGCTGACAAATCCGGTGGGTGGCAAGCTTTGTTGCGCATGTCCGTTTATTGGCAGGCTTCCGCCCTCCCCGTACGGACGCATCCTAAAGGGTGTACCCAGAGTCATGTATCGGTCAGGACCGCAACGCGGGTCCGGCAACGACCGAGTAGCATGGCTCCGCGGATCTTAGGTCTAGCTTTCAGGCCTGAGTTTGAACCCATCCAAAAAGGGGTCGGACTTGAGACGCTTGGCCGCAAAGTCAACAAAGGCGCGCACCTTTGCAGACACGGTGCGGCCTTCTTGATGCACAAGATGGATGGGGACCTCGGGAGGTTCAAACGAATTCAGAACGGTCTTGAGCCGCCCGTCCGCAATGTAGGGTGCCACCTGATAGGACAAGAGCCGCCCGATGCCATGCCCTTTCAGGGCCAGCTCAATCACCGCGTCATTGGTGTTCATACTGATGCGCGGGCTTACGCGTTTTGTCACGACCGTTTCGCCCTTTCGAAAATACCATTGGGCCGATGCGTGCAGGGCAGTTGAATTAATGATGGCGTGATTGGCCAGGTCGTCGAGTGTGTCGGGTTCGCCGTGCAAGTCGAGATATGATGGAGCCGCACACACGACCTGCCTCACCGCGCCGCATCTCACGGCCATCAGACTTGAATCTGCAAGGTTTCCAATTCTGATGCCGACGTCGAGGCCCTCATCAATCAGATTGACCACGCGGTCCACATAAAGCGTGCGCGAGGAGAGCTTTGGATACAGATCCAGAAATTCGCCCAGAATCGGAGTGACGAACATACGGCCAAACAACACCGATGAGGTCACACTGAGTTCTCCGGTTGGTTCGGCATAAGATCCAACGGCAGCACGCTCTGCCTCTTCAAGCTCCATCAGAATGCGTCTGGCATCTTCAAAGAATCTTCGCCCGCCATCAGTCAGCATAACCGAGCGCGTGGTACGCACAAAAAGACGAAGCCCCAGGCTGTCCTCCAGCATGGATACCAGCCGGGTTACTGTTGGTGGCGACATATTGAGGTGGCGTGCAGCGGCGGAGAAGCCATTCAGCTCGGCTACCTTCACGAAAACGCCTAATGCATGAAATCGGTCCAAATAACTATTCCACTTTTTGGAATAATATATTGCCAAGTATCCGCATTCCGCAACGTAAATGCATTGACTAGCTTCATCCCAGCCCCAGGGCATCGCCCCGACCGAGATGGAGAATTCAATGTCACGTCCTTTTGCAGAAATCAGTTTTACGCCTTCCGTACGTGCAGCGCAGGCCAAAAACGGATCGGCTGACGGATATGCGACGTTTCTGGCAGGCTCCGTTCAGGAAGACCTCATCAGCCCGGTCGAGGCCAGCTTCATCGCACAAAGGGACGGCTTCTATCAGGCGACCGTCTCTGAAACCGGCTGGCCTTATGTTCAATTCCGCGGCGGACCGGCAGGCTTTCTGAAAGTGCTGGATGAACGGACGCTTGCCTACGCAGATTTTCGCGGCAACCGGCAATATCTCAGCACGGGGAACCTGGAGTGCAACGACCGCATCTCACTGATCCTGATGGACTATCCCAACCGGAGACGCCTCAAGATCTGGGGCCGGGCGAAACTTGTTGATGGCGCGGATGATCCGGCCCTGATGCAGCGTTTGAGTGTGCCGAATTACAGAGGCCACCCGGAGCGGGCCATTGTGATCAAGCTTGAAGCGATGGACTGGAACTGCCCGCAGCACATTCCCCAACGCCTGACCCTGGAAGAACTTGAAGAGCATCTGGCACCGCTTCGCAATGAACTGACAGCACTGAAGGCTCAAAACGCAGAGCACGAAGGAAAGCCCGGTCAGTAAAGCTGACTGATGCTGAACCCCGCGCGTTCAGACGCGCCCCGGAACCCCAAGAAAGGAAATACCCATGTCGCGCAATCTGAAATCCATCCTGAGCGCCAGTATTCTCGCGCTTTCCGTCGCGATGCCATTCGCACCGGCCCCTGCAATCGCCAAGGAGACCGGAGTTGAAGTTACACAAGCCGTCAACTTCCGCACAGAAAAAATCGGCGAGGTCAATATCGCCTATCGTGAGGCCGGAGACCCGAGCAGGCCCACCGTCCTGTTGCTTCACGGTTTTCCGACCTCCTCACATATGTTCCGTAACCTTATCCCTGAACTGGCCAAGCACTATCACGTGATCGCGCCCGACTTTCCCGGATTTGGGGCGTCGGACATGCCGAAAGCCGAGAATTTCGAGTATTCCTTTGCGAATATCGCCGAAATCATGACGTCTCTGCTGGATAAGAAGGGTGTCGATCAATACGCAGTCTATCTGATGGACTACGGTGCCCCGGTTGGATTCCGGATGTTTGCGGAACAGCCCGAACGGGTCACCGGCTTCGTCATTCAGAACGGCAATGCGTATGAGGAAGGGCTGCGCGAATTCTGGGACCCAATCAAGGCCTATTGGGCCGACCCTTCGAAAGAGAATGGCGACCAGCTTCGTGGTTTTCTTACTCTGGATGCCACCAAGTGGCAGTTCACCCACGGTGTACAGAAGCCGGAACTGATCAGCCCGGATAACTATTGGCACGTCCAATACCTGCTTGACCGCGAAGGCAATCAGGAGGTTCAGCTTGAACTTTTCCTGGACTACGGCACCAACGTTGCCGAGTACCCAAAATGGCAGGCGTTGTTTCGCGAGCATCAACCACCTGCGCTGCTAATGTGGGGTAAGAATGATCACATCTTTCCCATCGAAGGCGCCCTGCCCTATCAACGTGATCTAAAAGCTCTTGAGTTTCACCTGCTTGATACGGGACACTTCGCGCTGGAAGAATATGGGCCCGAGATTGCGGAACAGATGACTGCATTCCTGAACCGTATAACCGCCGCAGGTAACTGATGCGCAACTGGCCGCGCCTCGATCAAAGGCGCGGCCTCATGTTTGGAGACGATCAATGAGCACGCAATCAAAAACTGCCAAGGAAGTAACGGTTGAAAAAGTGCATGGGTTTGTCGACGGTGGCACCGGAGGAAATCCCGCAGGCGTCGTCCTGGACGCTGATGAATTGAGCGAGCAAGATATGCAAACCGTGGCGGCAAGGGTTGGATTGTCCGAGACGGCGTTTGTCTCCCGGTCTGAGACTGAAGGCTTCAAACTGGATTTCTTCACACCAAACCGGCGCATCGCTCATTGCGGTCATGCAACAATCGCCGCCTTCTCTCACCTCGATGCGCTAGGCCGGATCCCCAAGCCCGATACGTCCAAGGAAACAGTTGATGGCCCCAGGCGCATACTCATGAAAGACGGCGCCGCCTATATGGAACAATTGGCCCCACGCTATTCGGGAGCTCAGGAATGGATCGAAAAGGGCGTGAAACTCGACGATGTACTGAACTCCCTTGGGATCGACGATACACAACTTGACCGGAGGTTCCCTCCAGTTCTGGCCAATACCGGAAACAGCTTCATCGTTGTCGGCCTCTCTGATGCCGAAAGTCTTGCCAAAGTCACACCAGATTTCGCCAAAATAGCGCAAATCAGCGAGCAACTGGATCTGATTGGCTATTATGTCTTCACAATAGACCCCTCAGCAACAAACCGGGACGCCACAACCCGCATGTTCGCACCCAGATACGCGATAGATGAAGAAGCCGCTACGGGAATGGCGGCCGGGCCACTTGCATGCGTGTTGCATGATTTCGGCGGCGCGTCTCGGCGATCATTTGAAATCGAACAAGGGGTGTTTATAAACCCGGCAAGCACGAGCCTGATAAAAGTCGATCTGGACATCGAGAATGGCGCAATCACGGGCCTCATGGCGGGTGGCTACGGAAAAGCCATGAACGCGGCCCGGATTGCTTTTTGACGCGAAAAGGCCGGGTGTTTCCGCGGAAACAGTCTCAGTTTCGCCCAGGCCCTTGAGCTCGAATACGTCTCGTCAAAGGCCGCCTGCGACGGCACCATACTCAGCGCAGTGCGTGGCCCGATCTCATGAACCGGTCTGCGCGCTGCCGACCTTTGCAGTGAGAATACCTGGTTGCCCGCAACCCAAATCGCAATCAGCCATTCCGGACAAAGTAGAAGCTTACGGCTCTCAATCTGTGTTGTCCGGATCGATACGCCGATCTGAGGTGGGACCGCCTTAATGCTCCTTCTCGACGAGAGAAAACAACGCGATGGATCCGGCAAGTCCTCTAACTTCGTGAAATCCACAAGCAGAGAACAGTTCGGGCGAAGCAGCGGCAACGGCTGATGTCGCCAGAACTCTGCGACCTAAGGATTTCGTCAAACCCTCAATACGGCTTGCGAGGTTGACTGCTCTACCCAGAACAGTGAAATCCAGCCTGCCGGGACTTCCGATGTTGCCATAGCTTACCTGCCCAACATTGATCCCAATGCCTACGTCCAATGGCGGCTTCTGAGCCTCATCGCGGCGATGGTTGAGCGCGGTCAAGCCGGTCAATACGCTTTGAGCGGCCCGTGCTGCCTTCTTGCATTGGTCATTCAAATCTTCCTGGGTTGCGATGGTGAAGATCGACAGAATGCCGTCTCCCATGAACTTGAGAATATCGCCGCCATTTTCTTCCACAGACTGCACGACCAGATCGAAATACTCACTCAACGTGTCAAAAACGTCTTCTTCGGATGCTTTATCTGAAAGAGCGGTGAAACCTCGCAGGTCAGAGAACATGACAACTGCATCAAGGGTCGTGCGTTCCCCTCGCTTGATCCGCCCGTCCCATACAGCATCAGAAGGCCCATCGCCAAGATATGTTCTTAGAAGACCCTTGGACGACTTGCGCATGGTGACAGGTTCCAGAGCAGAAGACAGGCCGGGCAGTGCATCTTCAATCATTTTCAGATGCCGGGGCGAAAACCCTTCTGACGACTGGGTGACAAAAGTGCAGCCGTGCAGCGATCCATCTCCGTAGTATAGCAGCGTAGCATAGTAATCGGTGCCACCCAGCTCAGCGAAATCAAGATAAGAAGAGTGCTCGGTTTTGGGATCCAGTTGCCGCAGACCTTTGTGAAGTGGCTTCCTGTGCTCCAGAATGTATTCGAACGAGCTCCCGACATACCCATCCGTCAACATCGTCTCATGTGTCACATCGTAACTTTCGGTCCCATCAGGTGTCCAAACGATCCCCCATGCGATGAGCAACGGATTGGCGAAGCGCTGACCGATATTGACCCGCCAGAGTGGCACACCGGCCTCGATCAAAGACGAGCAAAAATGTGACACTACCTTTTCGGGGTCACCTGAGCGACGCCCTTCTGCAATCATCCAATTGGTCAGTTGGGCAATTGCATCCATTGTTTAAAACCAATCGCTTAGATAAGACTGCCGAGAACTCTGGCTCATTGTTCGATCATATTATTCTAGTCTTTTTCTCAATCCATCCAAGCCTGCATCTTTGGTCCATGGGTATAGACCGCGGGTCCCAGCTGTACGCGCCAAAATGGCCTCAACGGATTTTCCTGCTCCATGTGTCTGTCGGACCGGTTCATAGACGTCGGCAGGACAGCATAGGCTTCTGATGGCACGAGGTATTTGTCCCTTGCAGCCTCAAGATTGTCGATTCTCGCTAAGAACTGAACCCGTGGTCCCCCAAGACTTGACCCATGTTTGTTAACGCACCAAGTGGTCTCAAGCCGTTTTAATCCCTTGGCAGATGATATGAGATTTTCGAATACATCTGTCGGAGCCAAAACGGGAAAAACCTTGTGATCTTAGGTGCAGTTTGGTCCGACCGGGAATGCGCCTGCGATGTGGCCAACTTTCGGTTGGGCGATGTGAAACTCATTGAGGATTTGCACGTATTCGATCGTTATCTGCATAGGCAAGTTCGACCACCGATGTTGCGGCATCGATCCCGAGATTCTGTTGAACTCTTTGCGACGTGTCGGTTGCGTGAGGTTGCTCTGGCTATTGATTTTTTTGCGCGCGCAAAGAATATGTAAAACTATGATAAGTTCATGGCGAACAAAACCAGCAGGCAGACTGGCATGACCAAGATAAAGAATATGGAAGAGTTTGCGGCCCTCAGCGGCATCTCGCGACCCACGGTTTCTAAATATTTCCACGATCCCGACAGTGTTCGCCCCACAACGCGGAGTCGTATCGAAGAAGCGTTGGAGCGGTTTGACTATCGCCCCAACATTTATGCGGTCAACCAGAACCGGAAGCTGACCAAGAATATCGGAATCGTCGTGCCCTATCTGGCTGATCCGTTCTTTGCCGAAATCGCGCGCTATTTGGAACAAAGCTGTATCGCAGCTGGATATCGCCCGTTCCTGTTCAGCTCTCATGGTGAGCAAAAACTGGAAACCGAAATTCTGGACGGCTTGCAATCCATGAAGCCAGCCGGGGTTCTTTTGGCACCTTTGGGGCGCATCTCGGACAGATCAGCAATAGAGAAATTCTGCGCCAACGTACCCACAGTTTTGTTCGACAGTAACTTGGATGGTTTAGGGGCCGCATTCGTAGGTTCCGACAACTTCAGCTTTGTCTCACAAACCGTTGAATACATGACCCGTACCGGTGAACCGCCCTCGTTCTTCGAAATGCGCACTCCTGCGAACCCAAATGCCAACAAACGAAGGAAAGCCTACATCGAAGTGATGGAGCGCCTCGGATTTGAACCGCATATAATCAAAGTCGACGGCAAAGGTTGGGCGTTTGAAGAAATCGGCCAAAGAGGCGCACTGAACGTTCTGGGGGAACGTGGATTGCGAACCAACTCGGTGTTGTGCAGCAATGATCGCCTGGCCATCGGCTTTCTTGCAGCTTGCTACAAACAGGGGATTCGAGTCGGTCGGAATGACGATTGCAAGTTGCGTGTGGCGTCAAATGATGACCACCCTTTCGCGCAGTTTACTTGCCCATCCCTGACAACGGCTGCGCATGACTACGACAATGTCGCCGACCGCAGTGTGAAAACACTGTTCCAACTCATTGAAAGTGGAGGGAAATTCAAAACGAGATCTGAAACGTTGTTCCCTGCAAGACTGGTTTTGAGGGATTCCGCGTAATCTTAAAAATTAACGCGCGTAAAGTTTTTATTGACGCCGCGACAATTTTTGCATTACGTTCTCTGCACGACATCCAAGCTCAGGGAGGACAGGGATGTATTTGAGAAACGCACTTCGTGCGGCGACTGCAATGACACTCGTCGCGACGGCAGCAGCTCATGCGGATACCTTAACAATAGCGACCGTGAACAACGGCGACATGATCCGGATGCAGGGCTATACCGATAAATTCACCGAGGCGACCGGAATTGACGTCGAATGGGTGACGTTGGAAGAAAACGTGCTGCGTCAGCGCGTAACGACCGACATCACGACCAAAGGCGGTACGTTCGACATCATGACAATCGGCATGTATGAGACGCCGATCTGGGGCGCGAACGGCTGGCTGGTGCCGCTGGATGGCCTGTCCGAAGAATACGACGTTGGTGACATTCTGCCAGCGATGGCAGGTGGGTTGAGCCATGACGGAACGCTTTTCGCGGCACCGTTTTATGGTGAAAGCTCGATGATCATGTACCGCACTGACCTTATGGAAAAGGCGGGCATGGAAATGCCGGATGCGCCGACCTGGCAGTTCATCAAAGAGGCCGCCGCCGCGATGACCGACCGCGACGCCGAGATCAACGGCATCTGCCTTCGCGGCAAAGCCGGTTGGGGTGAAGGCGGAGCCTTTATCACTGCGATGTCCAATTCATTCGGCGCCCGCTGGTTCGACGAAGAATGGAAGCCCCAGTTCGATCAGCCGGAGTGGGCAGACACGCTGAATTTCTACGTTGAAATGATGAACGAATCCGGTCCTGCCGGCTATGCCACCAATGGGTTCAACGAAAACCTGTCGCTGTTCCAGCAAGGCAAATGCGGCATGTGGATCGACGCGACAGTTGCGGCGTCTTTCGTGACCAACCCTAACGACTCTACGGTCGCAGATCACGTAGGATTTGCGCTGGCACCCGACACTGGATTGGGCAAGCGGTCCAACTGGCTTTGGGCGTGGGCACTGGCTATTCCTGCTGGCACACAGCAAGAAGATGCTGCCAAGCAATTCATCGAATGGGCGACCTCAAAGGACTACATTGAGTTAGTGGCCGAAAGCGAAGGATGGGCAAACGTTCCCCCGGGTGCACGTACGTCTCTGTACGAAAACCCGGAATACCAAAAGGTTCCGTTCGCCAAGATGACACTGGACTCAATCCTGTCAGCTGATCCGAACAGCCCGACGGTAAAACCTGTCCCGTATGTTGGCATCCAGTTTGCCGCGATCCCGGAATTCGCAGGCATTGCCACACAGGTGAGCCAGGAGTTCTCGGCGGTATATGCCGGACAGCAAACGGTTGAGGAAGCACTTGCCAAAGCGCAGGCTTTCACAGCTGAAGAAATGGAAGCCGCCGGTTACTGAGGCATCCTCCCAACGGGTGGGCAGAGGTCTGCCCCCCGTTCAACCCTTCCACAATTCGCGTTTTTCTCGCAGGCTGAGTTACGCCTGAACAGAGAGGGTTTGCGTTATGGCTACTCAACAATCCCGATCAGTTGCCCGCCTGATGATGGCACCCGCAGTGGTCCTGCTGCTTGGCTGGATGCTCGTGCCTCTGACGATGACGCTGTATTTTTCTTTCAAGAAATACCTGCCGCTGCGTGGAGGTGATCTGGGTTGGGTCGGGTTCGACAACTACGTTCGTTTCGTATCCTCCAGTTCCTTCTGGCCTGCAGTTCAGGCGACTTTGGTGATCGTTGGCGGCGTGCTGGTGATTACGGTCGTCCTGGGCATTCTGCTGGCCATGCTACTGGATCAGCCCATGTGGGGACAGGGCGTTGTCCGCATTCTTGTGATTGCGCCATTCTTTGTCATGCCGACCGTATCAGCGCTGGTCTGGAAAAACATGTTCATGGACCCGGTGAACGGTTTGCTGGCCCATCTGTGGCGCTTTTTCGGGGCTGAGCCGATTTCGTGGCTGTCCGAGGCGTCGATGACTTCGATCGTCATGATCGTTTCGTGGCAATGGCTGCCCTTTGCAACGCTGATCCTGCTGACCGCTATCCAATCTCTGGACAGTGAACAGCTGGAAGCGGCCGAAATGGATGGCGCGCCGCCGCTGAAACGCTTTTATCACATCATCCTGCCGCATCTTGGTCGCGCCATAACGATTGTGATCCTGATCCAGACGATTTTTCTATTGTCGATCTTCGCCGAGATTTTCGTGACCACCGGCGGCGCCTTCGGCACCCGTACACTGACCTACATGATCTTCCAGCGCGTTTTGGAAAGCCAGAACGTTGGCCTCGGATCTGCCGGTGGTGTCTATGCAATCATCCTTGCCAATATCGTTGCCATCTTCCTGATGCGCATTGTCGGCAAAAACCTGGACGCGTGAGGAGACAAAACCATGGCCCGCACCGTCACGACACAACGCAAAACACTAAACACTGCCTTTGCCTGGGCCGTAGGTCTGCTGATCTTCTTCCCAATCCTCTGGACGATCCTGACCAGCTTCAAGACCGAGGCGCAGGCAATTGCAAGCCCACCGATCTTCCTCAACTTCGACTGGACGCTCGAAAATTACGCCATCGTGCAAGAGCGCTCGGACTACATGCGGTTCCTGTGGAATTCGGTCATCATCGCAGGCGGATCGACCGTTCTGGGTGTGATCGTGGCGATACCCGCAGCCTGGGCGATGGCGTTTGTTCCGTCCAAACGCACCAAGGACATTCTGTTGTGGATGCTGTCCACAAAGATGTTGCCTGCAGTTGGTGTTCTGTACCCGATTTACTTGCTGTTCATTCAGCTGGGTTTGCTGGACAGTCGCGGTGGGCTGGTCGTGGTGCTGATGCTGATCAACTTGCCGATCATCGTCTGGATGCTCTACACCTATTTCCGCGAAATTCCCGGAGAGATCTTGGAAGCGGCGCGCATGGACGGCGCGACTTTGAAAGAGGAAATCCTCTACGTCCTGACCCCAATGGCCATTCCCGGCATCGCATCAACCGTTCTGTTGAACTTCATTCTGGCCTGGAACGAGGCATTCTGGACGCTCAACCTGACTGCCGTTGATGCTGCACCGCTTACGGCCTTCATCGCCAGCTATTCCAGCCCGGAAGGTTTGTTCTTTGCCAAGCTCAGCGCGGCGTCGACCATGGCGATTGCACCTATTCTGATCCTCGGCTGGTTCAGCCAGAAACAACTTGTCCGCGGCCTGACCTTCGGCGCTGTGAAATAAGGAACACGACTCATGGGACGTATACAACTCAAGTCTGTGACCAAGAAATTTGGCGACGTTGAGGTTATTCCACCCTTGGACCTGACCATTGAAGATGGCGAATTCACCGTTTTCGTCGGCCCATCGGGTTGTGGCAAGTCCACGCTCCTGCGCCTGATCGCGGGGCTGGAGGATATCACCAGCGGCCACATAGAAATCGATGGCGCAGATGCAACAGACGTGCCGCCCGCCAAACGAGGACTGGCTATGGTGTTCCAGTCTTATGCGCTTTACCCGCATATGACCGTTCGCAAGAACATCGCATTTCCGCTGCGCATGGCGAAACTGGACCAGGCTGAAATCGACAGGCGGGTTGAGGGCGCGGCCAGTGTCTTGAACCTGACCGACTACCTGGATCGCCGCCCGGGCCAGTTGTCCGGTGGTCAGCGTCAGCGCGTCGCCATTGGTCGGGCCATTGTTCGTGAACCCGCTGCTTTCCTGTTCGATGAACCGCTCTCCAACCTCGACGCAGCACTGCGGGTCGGCATGCGGTTGGAAATCAGCGAACTGCATGAACGCCTCGCCACAACGATGATCTACGTGACCCACGATCAGGTAGAAGCCATGACGATGGCCGATAAGATTGTTGTACTGCAAGCCGGTGTGATCGAACAAGTAGGCAGCCCGCTGGAATTATATCGGACGCCGCGCAACCTGTTTGTAGCGGGGTTCATTGGTTCACCCAAGATGAACTTCATCGCAGGACCGGAGGCCGCAAAACACGGGGCCCAAACGATAGGTATTAGACCGGAACACATTGCAGTTTCGGAAACCGAAGGAGAATGGTCCGGGGTCGTTAGCGTCTCGGAACACCTTGGTTCGGACACATTTTTCCATATCCACGAAACCGGTTTGGCTGAAACGATTACCGTGCGTGCAGACGGTGAGGTCGGTTTCCGTCATGGGGATCGCATACACCTGACACCACGCGCCGATGTGATCCATCGATTTGACGTAGACGGCCTGCGGATCGAATGAAACGTCTGACGGGCAAAACAGCCCTGATCACTGGGGCAGCGCGGGGCATTGGATTGGCATTTGCCAGGGCCTATGTGGCAGAGGGTGCGCGCGTCGCCGTCGCCGACATCGACTTCCAGCGCGCGCAGGACGTAGTCGCCGACATTGGCGCGGCGGCTTTCGCTGTCGAGATGGACGTGACCAACCAGCTGAGCATTGATCAGGCTGTAGCAAAAACCGCGACCCAATTCGGCCCGATCGACATTTTGATCAACAACGCAGCTATCTTCACCGCCGCACCAATCATTGAGATTGAACGCGCCGACTACAATCGCGTTTTTGACATCAACGTCGGGGGTGCGCTGTTTACGATGCAGGCAGTTGCCAAACATATGATCGAGCACGGAACCAAAGGCCGAATTATCAATATGGCCTCGCAGGCGGGACGAAGGGGCGAACCTTTGGTTGCTGTCTACTGCGCCAGCAAGGCGGCGATCATATCCCTTACCCAATCGGCGGGGCTGAACCTGATCTCTCATGGGATCAATGTAAACGCGATTGCCCCCGGTGTCGTCGATGGCGAACATTGGGACGGCGTGGACGCCTTTTTTGCAAAGCATGAAGGCAAGCCCCTTGGCCAGAAAAAGCGTGAAGTGGCGGCAGCTGTTCCATATGGCCGGATGGGGCGCGCGGAAGACCTGACAGGCATGGCGGTTTTTCTGGCCTCTTACGAGGCCAAGTACATCGTCGCGCAGACTTACAATATCGACGGCGGAAACTGGATGAGCTGATGGACCCTGTGGCGAACGCGAAATCTCCTACACTGCTGCGGCAAGACCGCCTTTCAGATCTGCCAACAACCATGAATACTCCGAAGTATGAACGTTCGGATCTGACGCCGGGCATCGTTCACATTGGATTGGGTAACTTCCATCGCGCGCATCAGGCCTGGTATATTCACCAGCTCATGCAACAGGGGCAGGCCCATGACTGGGCGATCGTCGGGGCGGGTGTGCGAAGCTATGACGCCGCTATGCGAGAGCGACTGCTTGCACAGGACTGCCTTACAACGCTGATCGAGTTGGGTCCAAAAGGAATGTCTGCTGAGGTGATTGGCCCAATGATCGATTACCTGCCGATCGAGGAAAACAACGCCGCCCTCATCCAGGCGATGGCCGCGCCGGCTACTCGGATTGTTTCGCTGACCGTTACCGAAGGTGGTTATTTTCTGGATGCCAACAACGGCGCCTTCGATACTGATCACACTGACATTCGTCATGATGCAGATAACCCCAATCAGCCCCGTACGGCCTTCGGTGCGATGGTTGCGGCCCTCAGACAACGGCGCGCCGAGGGCTTGAAGCCGTATACGGCGCTCAGTTGCGATAATCTTCAAGGCAACGGATCAATTTTGCGAAACTGTATTGTCGGATTGGCGCGCATGTCCGACCCGGAACTGGCCAGCTGGATTGACAGGAATGGCGCGTTCCCGAATTCAATGGTGGATTGCATCGTGCCAGCAACGACTGACCAATTGGTTTCGCAATGCCTTACCCTTGGCGTCGATGACAAAGCGCCCGTCTCGCATGAGAACTTTCGCCAATGGGTAATCGAGGATGCCTTCTGTGCCGGGCGCCCGCCTCTCGAAAAGGTCGGAGTAACACTGACCCACAACGTTCATAGTTACGAGAAAATGAAGTTGCGCATTTTGAACGGAGGTCATCAACTGCTCGCAAATGTCGGAGAAATACTGAATGTTCCGACGATTGCCGACTGCATGAAGGATCCGGCCATCGCGGCATTCTTTGGAAAAGTGCAAGCTGAAGAAATCCTGCCTCATGTCGAAGCCGTTCCCGAAACAACTGCGCAAGAGTACCTTGAGTTGGTTGAAAGGCGATTTGCAAACACTGCGATTCTTGATACCACACGCAGGGTCGCATTCGACGGATCGGCACGACATCCGGGATTCTTGCTGCCTTCGCTGCGCGATGCACTTGCATCAGGTTCTTCTGTACACGGGCTCGCGCTTGCCGAAGCGTTCTGGTGCCGGATGTGTGCGGGTGTTCGTGAAGATGGCTCCGAGATCACTCCTAATGACCCCCAGTGGGAAAGCCTGAACAGAACAGCGCTGGCGTCCAAAACCGAACCTGAGCTTTGGCTGGAGCAGGGTTTCTACAGCGGTGACTTTGGAATCAGCCCACACTTTTCCAAAGCCTTTGCCCGCTGGCTGACGCTGATATGGCAGCGTGGCAGCCGAGTCGCCATTGCTGAGTATGTCGCCAACGGTTCAACGTAGCAAATCGCTCTCGGCGCTCAGTTCGATCGGTGTGCATGCACCGCGGTTTCTGGCTTTTGGAATTTTATCTGATGTCAGCGCAAATGGAACGCGTAATCAGGCGAAAGACGTGTGGATACCACCTTCGGCGATCCTGACTGATACAAAAACACTGGAAATCCCCCCCCGACAGAGCCTGCAAGGCAAGTCTTTGCGGGGATAAGGAAAAACCTACCCTCCGGATCAAAAGCGTCAAGAGGAGTTCCGCAAGCTGAGGCGGAAATTGGGTCGAGCACCCCACCGCAATCGGCCGCAGGTGTCGCCGTACAGGTAGTGCTCGCGATATTCTGTGCACTCATGAGACGATTCTACCGTTGAAAGAAAGTGTCATTTGAAACATGGTGTCACCTACTGTTTCAAAAGGATCGGTGCGTAATAGCTTGTCATAAAAAGAACAATTTAAGCGTGCATCCGAGTGCAATCTAATCTTCCGACGTACAGGGCTGTGCAATGGCTACTACGACTATAATTCCAAGACCTTCCGCTTCTTCTCCGCTCAGCTCGATACAAGGTTTTGTTGCCTACGGTGACGGCAATCCTTCGAACACCACCGTAATTTCCTATCACTTCGAACAATACGTGGGCACACAAGCGTGGAGTGCAGAATACAAGGCGGAATTCCGAGCGGCTCTCTCTGCTATCGAGGCCGTGGCAAATGTGAGCTTTGTCGAGTCCGGCAGTGCTTCAGCCGACTTGGTGGAAGCTATTGCGCCCACAAGTTTTTTTACAGATCCCAGAACGCTTGGCTACCACTACACGCCATCAAGTCGTCCCTCCGAAGGGGCTTTCAATACCGCTTTTTGGACCGCTAATTCTGGTCTAGGTGGCAACGGCGATCCGGGTGGTTACTTCTTTACTACATTGGTTCATGAACTGGGGCATGCTCTGGGGTTGGCTCACCCGCACGATTCTTTCCTAGGAACAACCGTGATGAATGGCGTCACATCGCCATTCAATTCATTCGGGACCGGTAACCTGAATCAGGGTGTCTACACGGTGATGTCGTATAATGACGGCTGGACCCAACAGAACGGAATTCTCTCTGTCAACGCAACTTATGGTGGTTCAACTGGGTTCGGCGCTCTGGACATTGCTGCGTTGCAGGCGATGTATGGCGCCAATACCAGCCACAACTCTGCCAACAATACCTACACGCTTCCTTGGGCAAACGTTGCGGGTACCGGCTATCAGTCTATTTGGGATACTGGTGGAAACGATACCATCCAGCATGTTGGCAGTTCGAAGGCGCGGATCGACCTGCGGGCCGCAACACTGGACTATTCCGAGACCGGCGGCGGCGTAGTGTCTTACGCAGAGGGCATAAAGGGCGGCTTTACAATCGCTCATGGCGTTGTGATTGAAAACGCGATCGGTGGGACCGGTGACGACGTGATCGTCGGGAATACCGCTCAGAACGTTCTGAATGGCAACCATGGTCACGACAAGATCTATTCAGTGTCCGACGGAACCAACAACAATACCGTTTATGGCGGCTTGGGGAACGACACCATTTATCTGGCGAACGGTTCCGGCGCTGACCAGGTTTCCGGTGGCCAGGGCGATGATTGGGCCATTGTTACCAACAATGCCGGCTCGTTTTCCGGAGGAAGCGGTACTGACACAGTCCGATTTGTCAGCGCCATCAGCAGCTATCTGTTCATCAAAAACGGCACGAAATACGAATTTATCGATGCCGTGTCGCGTATCACCTTTACGGTGGAAGATGATGTCGAGGCCATTCAATTCCTGAATGGATCACAGGCGTATAGCCGTTCGAACATCGAAACGGCCATGCAACTCTCGGATATCGAGACAGCCGGCACGACATTGAAACACGCAACTCAGGGCATTTACGTACTGGATGCAGGCAGCTCGAACGTGACGCTGATTTTTAATGGTCAGGCTGTTGGTCAAAACACGATTGCCGGCTGGCAGGCCATTCAGGCCGAGGCTTCGGGCGGCGGTTACAAAGTGTTGTGGAAAAACGTGGATGGGACATATGGGGAATGGACCGTCAACTCCAATGGTCAGTTCCTCAGCAGCAGCAGCATCGGCAATGTGGCAGATGTTGAGGCCTTCTATGGCGCTGATTTGAACAATGACGGGCTGACGGGTCACGGTACGGTCACGCTTGAATCCAATGGCTCCACGACACTCGTTTCGTCAAGTCTGGGTTCGTATTTTATTAACGGCACCATTGAACTGACGCTCAACGGTGCCAAGGCCGGCCCGGGCAGCTTCCCCGGCTGGCAGGCCATTCAGGCTGAGGCTTCTGGCGGCGGCTACAGGGTGCTATGGAAGAATTCGGACGGTACGTTTGGGGAATGGGTGGCCGATGCCAGTGGCCGTTTTGTCAGCAGCAGCACCATAGACGACGTTCGAGATGTCGAGGTCTTCTATGGCGCCAACCTGAACAATGATGCACAAATCGGCCATATCACGACCAGCATCGAGTCCAACGGTTCCACGACGCTGGGATGGTCAACCAATGGCGCATATGTAATTGGCGGCAACATCGACTTGAAGCTCAACCAGGTTATTGCCGGTCCTGGCAGCTTCCCCGGCTGGCATGCGCTTCAGGCCGAGGCTTCTGGCGGCGGTTATCGGGTGTTGTGGAAGAATTCCGACGGGTCTTACGGAGAATGGACTACGAACGCGGCTGGTGAATTCCAGAGCAGTGCAACAATCAACAATGTTGCGGATGTCGAGGTCTTCTATGGCGTTGACCTGAACAATGACGGGCTGACGGGTCATGGAACGATCAACATTGAATCCAACGGCGGGACAACGCTGGGGGCGTCAACCCAGGGTGAATATCTGATTGACGGCACCACGACTTTGACATTCAACAACGCCACTGTCGGGCCGAACAGTTTCCCTGGCTGGCAGGCCATTCAGGCCGAAGCTTCGGGCGGCGGCTACAGGGTGTTGTGGAAGAATTCGGATGGGTCCTATGGGGAATGGGTCACGGATTCCAATGGTGTATATGTCGGTTCCAACACCATCGCTGACGTGGCGGCAGTCGAAACCTTCTATGGCTTTGATATCGACGGCAGTGGGACAGTCGGAAACGGACTGCCCAAACTCGCTCGAGTTACGGCAGCCGATCAGAACACACCGACGGGTGAAGAAAATTTGGGAATGTCTGATTGGGATGAAACGGTCGATTATCTGAAGTTCGTCGCCGATCTTGGCGGTCACGAAGACGCAGAAGACGACTACACGCTGGTAAGCTTGCATCAGGCTCAGGATACGGTGCTCCCTGTTTCCGAAGACCCCTTGGCCGCCTTGTCGAGTGGAAACATGGACATCGAGGACGACGAGACCAGTCCGACACTTATGCCCCTTTTGGACGAAGACAGCTTTTGGGTTTAGAAAAACTTTGGCGCTGGAAGCGGCCCGTTCGGTTAGACTGACGGTGCCGTTTCCGGCGTAGTTCAAAGTGGACGTGTCGCATGTTAGTGCGGCCCCAAGTGCTTGGTTAGACCACTTTCCGTTCGAAGGCGGCTGGGCTTTTCCAACCTATTGCTGAGTGCCGTCGACGTGGGTTGTAGACGCCATTGATGTATTCGAAGATTGCCAATTTGGCAGTTGTTCGGGTCGGCTAGGGTCGCAGCCAAATCAGCACCGCATTGGCAACTGCATCCCTCATCGTGCCCTGCCCCAAGATCGAACCGGCCATGATTTCCCCGGCGTCGCCAAAGGTTTCTTGTTTCGCCGTTTGCGGGCGAACATTGCGCTGTTTCGACGACCTCGAGCCCCAGACAAGTGAAGGTTACGCAAGTCCACTGAGAAAATTCGCAGAATGGCGGCTTGCGGCTTAGGCATGTGTTCGACTTCGCCGTATGTCCCGATCAAAAGGTCCGAGAGGCTTGAATGAATGCAGTGAAAATGTCGGGTGTGATGAGAATTGCCACCACCGATCACAGTGATGTTCTAAGCATCTTTGTGAGGAGGTATTTTTTACGTTTGTCCTATTGACCTTGATCGGTTGTGCGGTCGCGTTTTTGAAGGGCGCGAATGCGCATCCTCTGGGCAGCCTCAATATGTGCTCGCATTTCCATCTCGGCCGCTGCGCTGTCGCGAGATTTGAGGGCTGTCATAATGCACCGATGTTCAGCGACTGCGGCATCCGCCCGCTCATTGTCCAACAGTTGTGACGGTCCAAGAAACAGCAGCGCCTTTTGCAATGAAAGCATGGATTTCGTCAGAAACCGGTTTTTGGCCGCATCCAACAGCGTGGCGTGAAACACCCGGTTGATCCGGGCAGCTTCCGGCCCGGTACCTGCTTTGGCAAGTCGGTCGTTCAGAACCTCCAGCTCGTCCAATTCGACATCTGACGCAGCTCGGGCCGCCAGGCGGGCCGCAGTACCTTCGAGCACGGCGCGCATCTCATAGAGCTCCATCACTTCGGCATAACTCAGGCTTCGGACCGATGCGCCCTGTCTCGGCACATGCGTGACAAGCCCATCAGCCTCAAGCTGTCGGATCGCTTCGCGAACAGGAGTTCGGCTGACGCCCAGCCGTTCAGACAGGTCTATTTCTCTCAAGCGATCGCTGGGCAAAAGCGCGCCTTCGCGAATCTCATCCAGCAGCCGCTGATACACGGTATTGCCTTGTGGGCCCGGCTGTTTCGCGTCGTCCTGGTAGATCATCATGCTCATACTTGCATTTTGCATCCAGTCGAATACAACAGAATACATTATGGGTCAATGGCAACGGAATTCAAGTTTTTCCCGTTTCAAAGAACCCCTTTCCCGCCTTGTGAAAAGGTAGGTGATTTTTGGAATTGCAGTGCTTGGCACAGCAGTCTTTTGGATATTGGGTCTTCCGCTACCGTTCTTGTTCGGCCCCATGGCCGCTTGCCTGATCGCCGCACTGGCCCAGGCGCCGATGAACGGGTTTGGGCAGGTTTCCGTCGCAGTCAGGACGGTCTTGGGCGTTGCAGTTGGTGCATCGATCACGCCAGCGCTATTCGTCAATTTGCCCAAGATGGCCGCATCGATCATGTCGGTCCCCGCCTTCATTGTCCTGATCGCTCTTATTGGTGTGCCGTTTTTCGCAAAGTCTGGGGGTTTGACGAAAAACCGCTTTTTACGCGGCGATGCCGGGCGGATTGCAGGACATAAACCTTTTTTGGCACCGAGGCTGGAGCCGAGCCGAGAACCCTGTCTTTGATCCATGGTACGCGCGTGTTGATCATCGTCACTTTGGTACCATTGTTCCTGACGGTTTACTACGGTGCCGACCTCACCAACCCTATTGGGCAGCCAGCGCATGAGTTACCAGTTCATGAGCTGCTGCTGATGGTTCTGGCGGCACTTATTGGCTGGAAAGGTGGAGAAAAATTGCGCTATTGGAGTAAAGTATGTCGGCGTGACTTGGGGTGAATTGCGCCGGATCGTTGCCTATGTTGTTGTGCTGGCCATTCTGGCCGCAGGATTCACTGCCGTAGTTACAACTCTTGAGTTGGGAAGCCCCGTCGAAGCTTTTCTTGCTTTCGCTCCGGGGGGGGCAGGCCGAGATGACGGTTCTGGCAATTGTTTCGGGCGCTGATCTAAGCTTTGTCATCACTCATCACCTGACACGGATCGTGCTGGTCATCATCGGCGCACCCATCGCCGCCAACCTAATCTTGCGTTGGTCCAATCCGCGGAAATAGTCAGGTCCTTTAGGCATCGACCCCAGAGCTTTGATGCGATAGTGGCGCAAAACACAAATGTTATGACATTCTTTTTGGCATTGGCCAAAAAGTGCCCTTTCCTGTGCATGGTCTGCGGTTTCTTGCTCAAAAAAACATGTGCAAACTTGGCAACGCTGAACTAACTTTCTAAATGCGGCGTTGCCTTCCGGAATGATGTGGATTTAAAACTGTGAAACCTCAACACCGCGTATCAGCGGCCCCTCGCCATGAATTGCGCAAAGTGCGCAATCAGGGCATCGCCTTTCTGGCCTTGGCGTTTTTGTTCAGCATCTTCGTTAACCTGCTCATGCTCACAGGTCCCCTGTTCATGTTGCAGGTATATGACCGGGTTCTTGGCTCGCGAGCGGTTGAAACTCTGACCGCACTGTTTTTGCTCGTCGCATTGCTTTATGCGCTGATGGCTATGCTCGATTATGCGCGTGGTCGCATCGTTGCCCGCTTTGGCGCCCGGTTCCAGTCGCAACTGGATGAACGCGTTTTCGAAGCCACATTGCGCCGATCCCTGGTGCCTCAGGTGCGATCAGCTCCGGCGACCGCACTGCGAGATCTGGAGGCCATTCGTACCTTGTGTTCTTCGCCCGTATTGCTTGCAGTGATGGATATTCCGTGGACGCCCGTTTTCCTCGGGGCAATTTTCCTGTTTCATCCACTTCTTGGCTGGTTGGCAGTTGCAAGCGGCTTGCTACTGGTAATGATTGCACTGCTTAACCAGGCCCTGACCAGCCGAAAGGTGGCCGCTGCGCAATCTGCAGCGGCACGAGCGAACGCTTTCTCTGAGCAGGCGAGGCAAGCGGCGGAAGTTGTGCGTTCTCAGGGAATGCAGGCGGACGTCACCAAGCGGTGGTTGAACCAGCGAACGGATGCTTTGCGTCAAAGCATTTCTGCCAGTGACTGGACCGGTAGCTTCACGTCGCTGACTAAATCGCTTCGGCTATTTCTTCAATCGGCTATGCTGGCTCTGGGCGCGTGGCTGGTTCTGCAAAACGAAATGACTCCGGGTGCGATGATTGCAGGCTCGATCCTTTTGGGGCGTGCCTTGGCACCGGTCGAGCAGGCTGTCGGCCAATGGGGATTGATCGAACGGGCACGCACGTCCTGGATCTCTCTGACCCGGTTTCTGGACCAGACACCGCCGGAAGAACAGCGGATACGTTTGCCGATCCCCAAGTCGCAACTGGAAGCCAAATCCCTGACAGTAATCCCTCCGGGCGCTTCTGCGCCAACGTTGCGGAATGTGAACTTGAAACTGGAACCGGGAAAGGCGCTTGGTGTCATCGGAAAAAGCGGATCGGGCAAGACGACCCTAGCCAAGGCATTGCTTGGGCTTTGGAGGCCCGCAGCCGGCGAGATCCGGTTGGGCGGCGCCACTTTGGACCAATACGATCCAAACGATCTGGGCAGCCATATCGGGTACTTGCCGCAGCAGGTCACTCTGTTTAACGGAACCGTTGCTGAGAACATTGCGCGGATGTCGGAAAACCCGGATTCCGAGGCGGTGGTTGCGGCGGCCAAAAAGGCCAATGCACACGAACTGATCCTGTCATTGGAAAAAGGCTATGGCACATTCCTTGAGGGCAATGACAGTCAGTTGTCGGGCGGTCAGAAACAGCGCATAGCGTTAGCCCGCGCGCTATATGGCGATCCGGTCTTGCTCATTCTTGACGAGCCGAACTCGGCCCTGGACGCAGACGGCACCGAAGCCTTAAATGCGGCCGTGCGTGGCCTCAAGGCGGCAGGAAAAGGCGCCATCATCATGACGCACCGCCCGCAGGCCATTTCGGAATGTGACGATCTGGCAGTCGTCGAAAAAGGCCAAGTGGTCAGGTTCGGCAGTCGCGATGAGGTTCTGAACGCAATGGTCCAGAATGCGGGCGCGATTAAGCGCAAGCTCAGCCCCGTAGGTGAATAATGGCGAAAAAATCTACTAAAAAGCCGCTGCCAGTCTGGGGCATCAAAACTCCTGCGTTTGTAGGATTTCTTGCCCTTGGCATTCTGGTTGGCGGATTGGGGCTTTGGGCCGTGAAAACGCGGCTGGCCGGAGCAATTGTTTCTCCGGGTGTAATCGAAGTGCAGAGCAATCGTCAGGTCGTTGAACATCCAGACGGCGGCGTGGTTGGCGAGATTTTCGTGCGCGACGGTGATGGAGTCGCTTCGGGCGATTTGCTTTTGCGGTTGGATGACACGTTTATGTCGTCGGAACAGACTATTGTAGAGTCTCAACTCTTTGATCTGCTGGCCCGCCGTGCCCGGCTTGAGGCCGAACGGGACGGTTTGACATCCGAAGACTTGGCGGCACGCCTGGCCGAGGTTCAAAAAGAAAACAACATTGATCCCGACCTGATTGAGGGACAACAGAACCTGTTTGACGCCCGCCTGGAAACTCTGTCCAAGCAGGATGAGCAGCTGCGCAAACAGCTGGTTCAGATCGAAAGCGAGATTGAAGGCACACAGGCTCAGTTGGTCTCATTGCGCCGCCAGACCGAGTTGATTGAGGCGGAGTTGGAAGATCAGCAAAGCCTGTTGAGCAGGGGTTTGACGCAGAACAGCCGGGTTCTGGCGCTGCAACGGGAAGAGGCCAGCCTTACAGGTGAAATCGGCAAGTTGGAAGCGGCTGTCGCGCGACTGAAGGGACAGATTGCGTCTACCGAGATTCAGATTGTCGAACTGACCGCGACCCGACGGGAAGAAGCAATTACCACTTTGCGGGACGCTCAGGCACAGGTAGCGGAACTGTGGGAGCGACGCCTGTCCTTGGCAGAACGTTTGACCAGGCTGGAAATCCGTGCGCCTGTCAGTGGAACTGTCTACGGCAGTCAGGTCTTTGCATTGCAATCCGTCATTCAGCCGGGCGAACCTATGATGTATGTGGTTCCGCAGGACACGCCGCTACTGGTTGCTGCGCGGGTCGATGCAATCCATGTGGATCAATTGCATGTTGGGCAACCCGTTGCCCTGCGGTTCCCGGCGTTCAATCAACGCGAAACGCCCGAACTTGAGGGACAGGTCAACAACGTCTCAGCGGACACATTCACGGATGAACAGTCTGGTTTCACCTTTTACCGCGCCGAAGTAGTGCTGAATGACGGTGAGATCGACCGGCTCAATGGTCAGGAACTATTGCCGGGCATGCCGGTTGAGACACTGATCAAGACCGATGAACGCACACCGTTGTCCTACCTTGTGAAACCAATGGCGGACTACTTCAATCGCGCGTTTCGCGAATGATGCGGACGCGGTTATCGCTGGATAACCGCGTTTTCCCATTCAGCCAGAAAACGGCGGCGTTTCAGCTTGTCCAGAAATGTCATGAGGGCCGGGTCCAGCCCAATCGTTTCGCGGTCAGTGCCAGTCTCGTGTGTTGCCAAGGGTGGCAAGGTAACGCGGTCGCCTACCCGCTCGGTTTGGTTGGAAATCAGGTGTTTGAGAAAAGACGTGGCAGCGTCCGGTTGAGGGGTGCCATTCAATACCATCGCTGTACGCATCATGGTTGTCTGAAAATCTGATGGCAGGATGATTTCCACGGTGTCCTTGCTTCCGGCGCGGGCTTCGGCATAGCTGCCCAGAACATTGTAAGCCACCGCAATCTCTCCATTGACGAGGTCATCAATCATATCTGCCGAACAACAGTACAGGCGCACGTCCAATCCACCCATTACCTCCATGAGCCGCCAATAGGTCTCAGACGCACGGGCATCCTGTGTTGCGAACAGGTAACCCAGACCGGATTGACGGATATCATAGGTACCTACTCGGCCCCGAAAATCATCGGGGTGCATACGAAGGATTTCAATCAGTTGTTGCCGGGTCTCTGGGATATGGCCACCGGCAAAGGCCGCCCGGTTGACCATTATGGTCGCGGGTTCAGAGGTGAAAGCGAAAAGGCTTTGATGCCATTGCGCCCAGGATGGCAGTGATATGTCGTCAATGATGCGCCCAAATCCGTCGTTTGCCAGCTTCAGTTGCAGATCCATCGCACTGGAGATTACGACATCAAAATCTTCGGGCGCGGCACGGACTATTCGGTCAATATCCGCGGTGCCTGTCACCATGTATTCAACAGAGATACCGGGGTTTTCTTCGATAAAATCGGCGATCAATGGCTTGAACAGAAAGGTGTCCGTGCTTGAGATGACGCGAAGACGCACCTCATCCGTCGAGGCGTTGAATACCTGCCTGTCCTCCCAGATCTGGGCGACAGCAACGACAGGAAGACTGAAGAAGATCAAAGCGATAAAACTACGCAAGCGCCGCCCCCTTGCCGATTGGCCAGTTCCAGTGTGCCGCCATGGGCAGTTGCGACGTCCTGAACGATAGTAAGGCCCAATCCCGATCCGATGGTACCGCTTGCGTTCTGCCCGCGTTCAAAGCGGCGTGTCAGCGTATCGATTTCGTTTGGGTGAAACCCCGACCCACGGTCTTTGACGATTATCTGAATGTGTGGTTCTGAAACAACCTCTATGCGGACAAAACTGTCCGCAGGAGCATATTTCAGAGCATTGTCGATCATGTTTCGCACAGCGTTTTGAATAAGGATGGGGTCACCTGAATAGGAAACCTTTGGATCGCCGCTCAGGGAAAGTGACAAGTCCTTCATCTCGGCTATTGGCGTCAGGCGTTGCACCAGATCATGGACCAAAGCGTTGAGATCAATGTCTTCGCGCTCCAGATGATCGGCACGGAACGTGATCATCGCGTGGTCCAGCAATTGCCCTGCCGCGCGCGAACTTTCATCAATGGCCCGCACCATCGAGCGCAAAGCTTCTCGGTTTTCTTCCTTTTCGACCCTCTGCAAGGTGGCATCGGCGTAAGATCGGACTGTTGCCAGAGGGGTACGTACCCGATGAGCAGCCTCGGCGATAAAGTCTTCCGATTGGCTCAGCGACTGATCCAGTCGCCCCATCAATGAGTTCAACGACGCCACCAACGGAGCCATTTCGCGGGGTACGGGTTTTTTAAACGGGCTCAGGTCCTGCGGGCCGCGCCGCGTGACAGAAGTCGTAAGCCTGTTCAATTGGCCGATAGTAGATGAAGTTGCCCAAAACGACAGTGCTGCGGCAAGGGCAAAAAAACTGATGCCCAATACCGCTGCGTTGCGTGAAATCTGGTCCAGGGTTTCCGCAAGCGCATCCTGTGTTTGGCCCAATGCGACCTCGATGACGGATTGTTTGTTCAGGCCCACAAGGGTCCGCCGCGCGCTGACTTGACGGATAGTTTCACCCCGTATCTGACTGGATCGAAAGCTCCACTTGCTGTCGAATTGCCCAGTGATCGGCGGCAGATCTTCGTATCCGGAAAGAAACACGCCATCCTGAAAAATCGCATAGAAAACCCGGTCATCGGATGGCGTGCTTAGCATTGCGAAGGCTGCGTAGGGAATATCAACCTCCAACTGACCGTCGCGCAAGGCGGCCGCGTCCAGAATTGACGTGACCGACGCCCCGAGGATGTTGTCTTGTCCTTGTTGCGCGACCTGTGCGGCATAGTTGCGAACCGCAACAAACAGAAGAAACGCAAGGATCGCGGCACCACCAATCAAAGTCAGAACCAACCTGTTCCGAAGCGATCCTGACACATGAGGATCAGGAGGCATGATCCAGCCTGTATCCAAGACCGCGGAGCGTGGTGATCTTCAGGTCCGAAGGTTCAAGATGTTTGCGAAGGCGGCCAACGTAAACCTCGATGGCATTGTCCGAGACGTCGTCATCATAAGAAAAAAGCCGGTCCGTGAGCTTTTGTTTCGAAAACACCTGTCCCGGCGCACTGATGAACAGTTCCAGAAGGCGCAGTTCACGGTTGCGCAACGAAACAGTTTCATCTCCGACAGTTAGATGACCTGCCAAAGGGTCAAAGACTATGCCACCCACTTCTATCGTAGTCCTGGCATTCCCGGATTTGCGGCGCAGGACGGCGCGGCAGCGAGCCTCAAGCTCGGCATGATCGAAAGGCTTGGTGACGTAATCGTCGGCCCCCAGATCCAGAGAGCCGATTCGATCCGAGACCTGGCTGCGTGCCGTCAAAATGATCACAGGGGTGTCCAGATGGCCTGCACGATGCCGTTTCAGAAAGTCGCGGCCGTCCCCATCCGGTAACATGATATCCAGCAGGATAAGGTCGTATTCCTGTGTTTCTGCAAAAGCGGTCGCCTCATCCAGTTTAGACGCGTGATCAACCACATGGCCGTCCAACCTCATGCGGGAACAGATGGCATTTGCCAGATCAATATTGTCTTCCACAAGCAGGAATTTCATGGGGTTTTTGCTATTTTTTCGCTCGTGACAGGTTGATGTCAGGTTGATGTGTTTTTGTTCTACCCAATCTGTGCCGCTATGCGGCCGGTTGTCAAATGGGAGGACATAATGACGACATTCACACTGGGCCGTCGCGCCCTGATCGCAGCTGTGGCTGCTTTTGGTCTGGCCGGGCCATCTCTGGCTGAAGAACAGGTCGTGGACAGCATCCACTTTCTGATCCCCGGTGGTGCCGGTGGCGGCTGGGACGGTACCGCGCGCGGCACGGGCGAAGCGCTGACAAAAGCGGGTCTCGTAGGCACGGCGTCATACGAAAACATGTCGGGTGGCGGCGGCGGCAAAGCCATTGGGTTCCTGATCGAAAATGCCGACAGCAACCATGGCACGCTGATGGTGAACTCCACGCCAATCGTGATCCGTTCATTGACCGGTGTATTCCCTCACAACTTCCGCGATCTGACGCTGGTTTCGGGCACTATCGGTGACTATGCCGCGATCGTCGTGGGCAAAGACAGTCCAATCAATTCGATGGAAGACTTGCTTGCCGCTTTTGATGCCGACCCAAGCGGCACTGCGATCGGTGGCGGCTCTGTTCCCGGCGGCATGGACCATCTGGTTGCCGCCATGGTGATGGAAGCAGCGGGTAAAGATGCGCTTGGCGTGAAGTACATCCCCTATGATGCGGGCGGCAAAGCCATGGCGGCCCTGCTGTCGGGTGAGATCGCAGCCCTGTCCACCGGTTTTTCGGAAGCGGTCGATCTGGCAAACGCGGGTGAAGTCAAGATTATCGGCGTGACGTCCGAGGAACGCGTTGATGCGGCTCCTGACGCGATGACGATGAAGGAACAGGGTATTGATACCACGTTTGTGAATTGGCGCGGCTTTTTCGCGGCCCCCGGTCTGCCCGAAGACAAGCTGGCTGCCTACCAGGAAGCGATTGCCAAGATGTATGACACCCCGGAATGGGAAGAGGTTCGTGCACGCAATGGTTGGGTCAACATCCACAACTCGGGCGCTGACTTCCAGTCGTTCCTGGAGCAGCAGGAACAGCAGATCGGCGATCTGATGAAAAAGCTGGGTTTCCTCTAAGCCCTTATTCAGGCAGAGCGGGTAGACCGCTCTGCCTCCTCACGAACAAGAGCAGGGAGGGGGTCTCATGGCGCTGGATCGCTGGATCGCACTCATTCTTCTGGGTGTGTGTTTGACATATGGCTACGCCGCTTGGTTCACGATGGATGGCGGTCTGCCCCCTTTCATGCAGAGAAACCCAATTTGGCCCAGTACGTTCCCCAAAGTGCTATCGGTTCTGGGTATCATCACCACCACGATCATTTTGCTGGGCTTTGAAAAGACGGAACCAAAGGAAGCCGATATCGATTATCGGCGGTTGGGAGAATACCATCTTGATCAGGCGCTTATGCTACTGGCCTTGATGGTCGTCTATGCGCTTTGCCTGCGCCCCGTCGGGTTTCTGATCTCGACTTCGGCCTTTCTGATCCTCGGGTCTTTCATTCTGGGTGAGCGGAAATGGCACGTCATGCTGCTCGTCGCGCTGATCGCCACCGGCTCGGTCTGGTATCTGGTTCAGGAAGTTCTTGGCATCTACATGCGCCCATTGCCGGGCATTTTCGGAGGCTGACATGCTCGAAGGACTACTGATCGGCCTGCAAACGGCCTTCTCAATTCAGAACCTGCTGATGGTCATCGCAGGGTGCCTGATCGGTACTTTCATCGGCATGCTTCCGGGTCTTGGGCCGATGTCGATCATCGCCATCATGATCCCGGTCGCGATTTCCATGGGCGACCCGTCCGCAGCGCTGATCTTGCTGGCCGGTGTGTATTACGGCGCCATCTTTGGCGGTTCGACGTCTTCTATCCTTCTTAATGCGCCGGGGGTCGCGGGGACCGTGGCTTCCAGCTTTGACGGCTACCCAATGGCCCGCCAGGGCAAAGCAGGCAAGGCGTTGACAATTGCTGCTATTGCAAGTTTTGCCGGCGGTACGATCGGGGCCATTTTGTTGATGGTCTTTGCCCCCGCTCTGTCTTCGGTGGCGCTGTTGTTCCACTCGGCCGAGTATTTCGCGCTCATGGTCGTGGGCCTGTCCGCAATCGCAGCCTTCGCAGGTACTGGTCAAGTGGCCAAGGCGGTCATCATGACGCTTGTTGGGTTGATCATGGCAACAGTTGGTGAAGGCGCATTGTTCAACTTGCCGCGTTTCACCATGGGTATCATGGACCTGCAATCGGGCTTTGGCTTCATCACGCTTGCCATGGCCATGTTCGCCTTGCCCGAAGCGCTGTTTCTGGTGCTCAAACCAAAGGATCTTCAGGGAGATGACGGCGAGATCAAAGACCTGCGCATCACAGGCAGTGAAGCCAAGGCCATCGCGCCTGTGATCGGCCGTCAATCGGTACAGGGGTTCTTCATCGGGGTTCTTCCCGGCGCAGGCGCAACGATTGCCAGCTTCCTCGGCTACGCGGTCGAGCGCAACATTGCCCCTAAAGAGGAACAGGAAGAATTCGGCAAAGGGTCAATAAAGGGTCTGGCAGCGCCCGAAACGGCCAACAATGCGGCATGTACCGGTTCTTTCGTGCCGCTGCTGACGCTGGGCATTCCCGGGTCTGGCACCACCGCGATTCTGCTTGGCGCTTTGATTGCCTTGAACGTGACACCTGGCCCACGCCTGATGCTGGACGAGCCACAGATTTTCTGGGCCGTGATCATGTCAATGTTCATCGGCAACCTTGTCCTGCTGATCCTGAACCTGCCGCTGATCCCATATATTGCCAAGGTTCTCTCGGTTCCGCGCACTTACCTGATCCCCTTCATTCTTTTCTTCACCCTGATGGGGGCCTATATCGGGCAGAATAACGCGACTGAACTTTTGATACTCGTCGGCTTCGGTATTTGCGCCACGGCGTTGAAGTTTGCTGACTACCCGCTTGCACCGCTGCTGATTGGCTTCATCCTTGGTGGCATGATGGAAGATAACTTCGCCCGGTCGATGCAGCTTTATGACGGCATCGCCTTCATCTGGGAGCGTCCAATGACGCTGGGTCTTCTGGTTATCGCAGCGCTATTGGTGCTTCTTCCCAGCTACCGCGCGCGCCGCGCACGGGCTCGGGCAGCAGGGGTTGCCGAAGGTGACTGAGCCGCTGGCAGGAATACGGGTTCTCGATCTGACGAATGTCCTCGCGGGTCCGTATTGCTGTTATCAACTGGCGCTTATGGGCGCTGAAGTGATCAAGGTCGAGCGCCCTGATGGCGGCGACCTTGCCCGCGTCCTGGGAGCTGATCCTGCCAGAAACAAGGCCGGTATGGGCGTCAGTTTTCTGGCGCAAAATGCTGAAAAAAAGTCCATCACGCTCAACATGAAAACAGAAGAGGGCAAAGTGCTGCTGAAGCGGCTTGTCCAGACCGCGGATGTTTTGGTGGAGAACTTTCGCCCCGGTGTGATGGATCGGCTTGGACTTGGATATGGCGTCTTGCGCGATGTGAACCCCAACCTGATTTACTGCGCCATAAGCGGGTTCGGACAGGATGGTCCCCGCCGAGGCGATCCGGCATATGACCAGATCGTGCAGGGTATCAGTGGCGTGATGTCCGTCACCGGAGGACCAGACACTGCGCCCTATCGCGTTGGTTATCCATTGGCGGATACGGTCGGGGGGATGACGGCCGCGTTCGCGGTTTCTGCTGCCCTGAACGCTGATCCTCGGGGAGCCTATCTGGATGTGGCGATGTCCGAGGCTGTGATTTCGACAATGGGTTGGGTCGTATCGAACTATCTGGTGGGTGGTGTCACTCCGGAAGCTCATGGCAACGAAAACACCACGTCAGCGCCGTCAGGAACATTTGAAACCTCTGATGGCCTCATCAACATTGCCGCCAACCGCGACGAGCAGTGGCAGGCACTGGCCCGTAATTTGGACCGCAAAGACCTGCTGGATCACCCGGACTACGAAACACGCGAAGACCGTAAGCGCAATCGCCACGCCCTGCGTGAGGCGCTGGAGGAAACTCTGCGGACCAGAGCGGCATCGGACTGGGCAAGCGAACTCAACGCAATTGGAGTGCCAGCGGGGCAGGTATTGACCGTGCCCGAGGCGCTTGATGACGAACAACTTGCTGGTCGCGGCCTGATCGGGTCTTTGCAGGTGCAGGGCGAAGACATGAAACTTGCGGGAAGCCCTGTTGTATTGAATGGATTACGGCAAATGCCGCGCACCGCACCACCACAGCTCGGGGCGGACAATAGTACGATCTGGTCTGAAATTGGGCTATCCTGCGCGGAAATTGACGCCTTGAGCAAGGAAGGCATCATATGAGCGATGTGTCCGATTGGTGGACGACTTCCATCATCGATATGGAACCGGGTCGGATCGACCTGCGAGGGGAGCCGATCCAGAATCTGATAGGGCATCTCAGCTTCGCGGAAATGATCTGGTTCATGGTACAGGGCGACCGACCATCTGGCGCGCAGGCCCAGTTGTTCGAGGCCGCGTTGGTCGCCGCCGTGGACCATGGACCTCAGGCGCCTTCCATCGCGACGGCGCGCATGGCCGTGACCTGTGGGCTGCCTCTCAACAACGCGATGGCCAGTGCCGTGAACATGTTGGGGGATATTCATGGTGGCGCTGGCGAGCAGGCCGTTGCCCTGTACCATTTCGTGGCGCAACATCCTGGCCGTTTGGAGCAGGCGCTGGATGAGTGGATAGAGAGCGAAGGAAAGATTTTGCCTGGCTTTGGCCACCGGTTCCACACCCCGACTGATCCCCGTGCACCGCGCCTGATGGTATTGGTTTCAGAGGCCGTGAAAAACGGGGCTTGTAATGGTCACTTTATGCGGATCGGGCAAGATATTGAGGCTGAACTGGCACGGCGCAAGGGGAAACCCGTTCCGATGAACATTGATGGGGCCACAGCGGTTATCTACGCCGAGCTTGGCTTTGCACCGCCGCTGGCGCGCGGTCTCTTCTGCCTGTCCCGATCTGTTGGCATTCTGGCCCATGCGTGGGAACAGATGCAGCAGGGAGGCCGGAACAAGGGACCGACTCCGCCTGCCTATCGCTGGACGTACACCGAAACGTAGGTCGCTAGGCAGTTCTGAGCCGAGGACGTTTGGCCAACAGATCTGCCGCTGCACGGGCAATAACCAGTTCTTCATTGGTCGGGATTGTCATGACCACGACGCGTGACAGGTCAGTTGAAATGATCCGGTCATTGTCCGCATTTGCGTCAGGATTCAGCTCGATGCCCAGCCATCCCATCCCCGAGCAAACCCGGTCACGCACCAGACGCGAGTTTTCCCCGATCCCACCGGTGAATACCAAGGCATCGATTCCGCCGAGAATGGCCGCCATTGCCCCAAGCTCGCGCCGAATACGGAAAGTGAAATAGCTGATCGCCTGACGGCTTTCGCGTGTGTCCGCCTTTTCCAGGGTGCGCATATCGTTGGACAACCCGGACAGGCCCAACAACCCGGACTTCCGGAACAATAGGTCTGAGATTTCGTCAGCGGTCAGCCCTTCCTGGTCCATCAGATACAGGACCACTCCGGGATCCAGTTGACCACAGCGTGTACCCATCGGCAGCCCGTCGAGGGCTGAAAACCCCATGGTCGAGCCCACTGATCGCCCTCCGATCATCGCACACATTGATGCACCATTGCCCAGATGGGCCACGACCACGCGTCCTTCGTGCAGAAGCGGCGCTGTTTTTGCCATGTGATCCGATATGTATTCATAGCTGAGCCCGTGAAAGCCATAGCGTCGAACACCTTTGTCGTAATACTCGCGCGGCAAGGCGAAAACGTCGTTCTCCCAAGGGTGATTTCGGTGAAAGGCCGTATCGAAACAGGCAATCTGAACCGCGTTTGGAAAACGTTCCATCGCCGCCCTGACCCCGGCCAGATTGTGCGGCTGATGCAAAGGCGCAAACGGAGACAACTTGTCCAGCGTTTGAATGGAAGCCTTGGTCAGCGGCACAGGTGCGTCAATGTCAGGTCCACCGTGGACAACACGATGCCCTACCGCAGTTACGTCGCAGTTAGGAAAAGAGCGGGCCAGCAGGTTCAAAACCCAGTCCAGGGCCGAGGCGTGATCACTGATTTCTCCGGCGGTGCCGCTGGCAAGGACACTTCCGTCGGAAGACTTTGCTTTAACAAGCGGTTCCTGTTCACCAATGTTCTCGACCGCACCGGTGCAAACCATGATTGGATCGTCTTCGGTTAGTTCAAACAAGCCAAATTTCATCGAAGACGATCCAGCGTTCAGTGTCACGACATGTGTCATGTGGGTGCTCCGGTGCGTGAAAGTGAGAAGGAGTCGTGCAGGGCTGCCACGGCGCAGGATGCAAGTCGAGCCTTGTCGTCATCGGCACGGCTGGTCAAAATGATGGGCGCTTTGGCCCCCATGACCACACCGGCGCCTTCTGCATTGGCGATATAGGTCAGTTGCTTGGCCATCATGTTCCCGGCGTCCAGATTGGGCACCACCAGAATATCCGTTTTGCCGGCAACATCAGACACGATCCCCTTGGACCGGGCAGCAGCAAGGCTGACCGCATTGTCCATGGCCAGAGGGCCGTCGACCAACCCACCCGTAATCTGGCCGCGTTCCGCCATTTTCGACAGCAGGGCCGCATCGACGGAAGATCGGATCGCCGGATTGACGGTTTCGATTGCAGAAAGAATACCTGCCCTGGGACTTTCGATCCCCAGCGACAAGGCCAAGTCGATTGCGTTCTGGACAATGTCAATCTTGGTTTCCAGATCCGGTTCGATATTGATCGCCGCGTCTGTCACCAAGAGTGGTCTGGGTTGTCCGGGCACATCCATGACAAAGACATGGGTAAAGCGGCGACCGGTGCGCAGGCCATTCTCGCGCCTGAGCGCGGCTCTTAACAGTTCGTCCGTATGCAGATGCCCTTTCATCAGCGCCTTTGCTCGACCTTCCGCAACAAGATCGACCGCCGTGTTGGCCGCGCTGAAATGATCACTTTGCGGTATGATTTCAATCCCTTCCAACGACGCTCCGATTTCGGCGGCAGCGTTGGCGATTTTGTCCGGGTCACCGATCAGAATGGGGGTGATGATCGTCTCATGCGCGGCCAACAGGGCTCCACTCAGGGCATTGGGCTCTTCCGGAGCCACAACAGCAGTAGGCATAGGCGGCAGCGGGCGTACCTTTTCCAGCATGGCATCAAAATGACGATGACGTTTCACCACCAGCCCAGGCAAATCCAATTCGGCAAACACCATCTCTTTCTCCGGCGCGATCACGACGGCCTGCCCGCTGACGATCACGGCTCCGTCCGATGGGCGCGTAACGACCGTGTCAAAGACAACTTCCCGGTTTGGTCGCTTTTCCAAAACGGTGACTTTGGATACCAGCTCATCACCTGCATGCGCCCTTCCAACAAAGTCAAACCGCTGCGATTTGTAAAGCGTCCCTGCCCCCGGCAGAACGTTCCCCAAGACTGCCGAGATCAGGGCTCCCACGAACATTGCAGGTGCAACCGCTTCTTTGGTGTGGTCGCCGTCGCCGTCTTCGCTGGCTAGATGGAGAGGATTGTGATTGCCCGAATTGTTGGCGAACACATAGAAATCGTCGACCGAGCAAGTGCGGACCAACTCGGCGGTATCGCCGACCTGAAGCTTGTTGTAAGGCTTGTTGTGGTACTGCATGAACTATAGTTTCTGTTTCGATCCGTTTGGCGGCGCTGTGAACTCTCTTGCTGATACCCAGGTCAGCGCTCAATGAAAACAATGCATACTGGCTGCCCGTATCGGTCTGCACGCTATTTCCGGTGGGTAACGCCTTCATGTCGTTACACCCGGATAATGTGCAGATTGCAGATCAGGCGCGCTGCTTTCCGCCGCCGCCCTGTTTGCGCATCGAAAGACCGATACGCTTTCTGGGCACATCCACCTCGACAACGCGCACTTTCACAACTTGCCCGGCCTTGACGACCTCATGCGGGTCCTTGACGAAGCGGTCCGCCAGCTGGCTGACATGAACCAGCCCGTCCTGATGAACGCCCACATCCACAAAGGCCCCAAAGGCCGCCACGTTTGTCACGGTGCCCTCAAGAACCATTCCGGGCTTCAGATCGGTTATCTCTTCGATGCCATCCGCGAAACTGGCCGTGACAAAACTGGGCCGGGGATCCCGTCCGGGTTTCTCAAGCTCGGCAAAGATATCCAGAACCGTGGGCAGGCCGAAATCTTCGGTTACGAATTGTTGTGCCCGCAACCCTTTCAAGGACTCTTCATGGCCCATGATGTGCCTGATATCCCGCCCGCATTCCGACACGACGCGGCGGGCGACTTCATAGGCTTCGGGGTGCACCGACGACGCATCAAGCGGTTCAGCGCCGTCCCTTATGCGAAGAAACCCGGCGCACTGTTCAAAGGCCCGCGGACCCAAGCCTGCGACGGACAACAGGTCTTTGCGCGATTGGAACGGTCCGTTCAGATCGCGATGGGCGACGATGGCTTCGGCTTGCGCGGGGCCCAGTCCCGACACACACGCAAGCAAAGGTGCAGAGGCTGTGTTCAGGTCAACCCCGACCGCGTTCACGACATCCTCAATCGCAGAATCCAGGGATTGCGACAGGCGGTGCTGGTCAACGTCATGCTGGTATTGCCCCACGCCGATGGATTTCGGTTCGATTTTGACCAGTTCTGCCAAAGGATCTTGCAATCGCCGGGCGATGGACACCGCCCCGCGCAGCGAGACATCCAGATCGGGGAACTCTCGTGCTGCCAGTTCCGACGCGGAATAGACCGAGGCCCCGGCTTCGGACACAACCACCTTAGTTGGTGCTTTTACCGTCTTGGGGAGCAGATTCAGTGTGTCTGCAACCAACCGTTCAGTTTCTCGGCTCGCGGTTCCGTTCCCGATGGCGATCAGCTCGATCTGGTGGGCCGAGATCAGATTGAGGATGGTCGCCTGCGCCCCGCGCAGATCGTTTTTTGGTTGAAATGGATAGAATGTATCAGTGGCGACGACCTTACCCGTTGCGTCAACCACTGCCGCCTTCACGCCAGTGCGGATGCCGGGATCAAGACCCAAAGTAGCCCTGGCACCTGCAGGCGCGGCAAACAGCAAATCCTTGAGGTTGCGCGAAAAGACCTGAATTGCCTCGTCCTGCGCCCGGCTGCGTAGATCGGCCATCAATTCGACCATCATGGACAGCGAAAGCTTGACCCGCCACGTCCACCCGGCAACTTTGCGCAACCAGGCATCACCCGGTCCATTGCCGCGTGTCTGCAAATGTGCGGCAACAATGGTCTCGGCCCGTGCAGCCCCAAATTCCGGTTCCGGCGCGATATCAAGCGAAACAATGCCCTCTTTTGAAGCCCGCAGCATTGCCAGCGCCCTGTGCGATGGAACATCCGCCCAACGCTCGGAATGGTCAAAGTAATCGCTGAACTTGGCGCCTTCCTTTTCCTTCCCGTCGATAACCCTGGCACTGAGCTGCGCTTCGCGCTGCATGAACATACGCAATTCACCCAGCAGTGTCGCATTTTCCGTCAATCGTTCGGTCAGAATGTCGCGCGCGCCGTTCAGCGCGTCTCGAGGGGTGGCAACGGCTTCGCTCAGGTATGCCTTGGCCAGTGTGTCCGGGTCCGCATCGCGATCGGCCAGAATGGCTTCGACCAGGGGTTCCAGCCCGTTTTCCCGCGCGATCATCGCCTTGGTACGCCGTTTGGGTTTGTAAGGCAGATAGATGTCTTCCAGCTGTGCCTTGGTTTCGGCCCGAGCTATAGATTTGCTCAGATCTTCGGTCAGCTTCCCTTGATCTTTGATAGAATTCAGGATGGTTTTGCGCCGTGCTTCGAGTTCACGCAGATAGGTCAAACGCTCGGACAGAAGACGCAATTGGGTATCGTCCAACCCACCGGTTGCTTCCTTCCGATAGCGGGCGACAAAGGGAACCGTCGCACCGTCATCCAATAGATTGATCGCAGCACCGACCTGATCGGGACGCGCTTTGATCTCGGTGGCTATGGTGCGGGCGATACGGTCCAAAGGGGCCTCCTGAAACGGCAGTGGAGTGGCTTCTTAACCAGCCGCTTCAGCAAGGGAAAGTCCCTTGTACCGGTCCGTCGAAAGGTATCAGCAGGTAGCCACTGTTTTTGCGGCTAATTGGCATTTCTTGGACACTACCAGCGTGTGACGGCCTCAACTCCAAGGCATCAACCCGCAGTACCCGGTACGCGCGCTTACTGTATGCGCCATTTGCGCTAGCGTCGTCAGGTCAAAAACAGGCAGTCTCAGTTCTTCCTGAATGCGTTTTGCATAAGGGGGAAGATCCGTGCATTCTAATACCACGGAGCGTATTTCAGGCGTATCGCGCTTCAGCCTATGCGCAGCATCCAACACTTCGGCCTCGATCAAATCTGTGTCCATGCGGGTGCACGTGTTGCGCAGGATGACCTCGGCAAACTCGCTGGTGTGCTGCAAGCCCTGCACGGCAACAGGAACGCCCCCCGCCCCAACGCCTTCGAAATGGCGTTGTGTCAGTGCCGATGAATCCGCTGTAATCACCCCGACCGGCGCGCTGGCCCCGGACATGTGAAAGGCCAACGGCACCTGTATCAGGCTCGAAGCGAAGACAGGCACCGATACGGCCTCGGCCAACTCTTTTTGGAACAGGGCGAGAAACCCGCAACTTCCGGTAATGGCGCGCACGCCTTCAGCCTCAAGCCGTTGCGCGCCTTTTATGAAGGGGTTCAGCAAATCAGGCGTCGGATTGTTCAGCAGCGTTGGCACCGTAACGCCATCTATCATTTCGTACAGCACCGGGAACGGCAGGCTGGAAGGGTTCTTGATATGCCCAGGTGGTTTGGGGAAATAGCTTTCCAGACACAAAACCCCGATTGTGGCTCCGCAGATATTCTGTCCACCCTGGTAGATCGGCATGATGGGGTAATCCTTCTTCGAAACGGTGGCTGGCGCGAGTTAAAAGCGTGACAAGGCGAATGAATCCAACGGGATGTTGAGGCGTTGCCCTGACACCAAGTCGGCCACCAACTCACCGGTTTTTGGGGCCATCATCAAACCGTAATGGGAATGACCAAAAGCGGTGAACAGGCCCTTGTGCCCCTCTACCGGACCGATCGCAGGCAAACTGTCAGGAAAAGACGGGCGTCGGCCCATCCAGAACTGCGTATCCGAGGTGTTCAGATCCGGCATCATTGCGCTGGCCTGAGCGGTCAGAAGCGACTGTTTGCGTGGATCTGGCGGCGCGTCGACGCCGCCGAATTCGGCCGTACCGGCCACACGCAAACCGTCCTGCATCGAACTGGCAACCACCTTGGCGTCCACGTCCATCACCGAGTTTTCCAGGCTGGCAGAGGGGGTCGGAAATTGGACATGGTATCCACGCTCGGCCACCAGTGGCACGGGCAAACCCAAGGGTTTCAGCAACTCGGCAGACCAAACCCCGGCGGCCAGCACGACAGTATCGGCGTGGATCGTGCCGGCCGGCGAGGTCAAATGCCATTGTCCGTCTTCCGTGCGCTTTATTCCTTTGACTTCTGTCCGCACGAACTCGGCGCCTTGTTGACGGACCTTGTCGGCCAAAACCGCACCGACCCGGCCGGGAGACGTAACCCGCGCCTGTCCCTTGATCAGGATCGCAGCGTTGAAATCTCTGGAAAGCGCGGGTTCGATCCGGCGCAATTCTGGTCCGTCGATCCGCTCAAGATGTCCGCCTTTTTCCTGCCGGATCAGATATCCCAGATCTTTCAGGTCAGCCTGATCCGGGTTGCGAAACGCGTGGATATAGTTGGAATCAACAATAAGGTCTTCGTGCCCGGTATTTTGCAGATGTCTTCGGTACAGATCTATCGATGGACGGCACAGCACCTCCATTGCGTCCGAAATGTTGCGTACGGATTTCACGCTTGAACTCTTCAGGAATCTCAGGCCCCAGGGTATCATCCTGGGCCAGAACGAGAGCCTGACGGTCAAAGCGCTTTTCGGGTCCAACAGCATCCGAGGGATCGTTTTCCAGATGCCGGGCGTGGCCTGCGGGATCACCGACCACGGTGAGACGACACCGGCATTGCCGAACGATGTCTCCTGCCCCGGTTCTCCACGGTCGATCAGCCGCACGGCAATACCGCGCTCCTGCAAGGAGAGCGCACAACATAGGCCGACGATCCCCGCGCCGATGATGGTCACTTGTTCAGGCATGTCAGACCGTTGCTTGAGTTCGGCTACGGGCGATCAACTGTGTGACAATGACAGGAGACGCCACCGCCAATGCGATCAAGTCAGCCGTCAGAGTGGGCGCCACGAAGATAATCCCGGCAACGACCATCAGGATGCGCGACACGAGACCGAGTGGCTGCAACCAATACCCCACGACCGCTGCCGAAAGCGCGATGACACCGGCAATACAGCTGGCTGCGGTATAGGTGAATTCCCAAAGATCAAACCCGGTGGAAGACACGAACAGCAAAACCGGCGCATAGACGAACGCCATTGGCGCGATTACTTTACCCAGACCAAGCGTAAAGGCGGACAGCCCGGTGCGGAACGGGTTGGAATTCGCAATCGCTGCCGCCGCATAGGCCGACGTACAGACCGGAGGTGTGATCTCGGACACCACGCCGTAATACAGTACGAACAGATGGCTTGCGATGGGCGGAACGCCAAGCTGGGCCAACGCAGGCTGCGCGACCGAAACGAGCATGATGTACAGCGCCGTGGTTGGAATGCCGGCGCCCATCAGAATGCAGACGATGGCAATGAAAACCAGCGAGATAAACAGTTGCAAGTCTTCCATCGCAAACAGTTGGAAACTGCCGAATGAGATCATGTTATAGAGATCTGCCGCCAGGTTCCCCGCACCTTGTGTCACCATGAATCCGATGCGGAAACCGATACCGGTGGTGTTGATCACCCCTACAACGATACCCACCGCAGCCGCCGCAGCGCCCACAGCCAGAGAGTATTTCACACCCAGTTCAACCGCCTGCAGCATCTCGGGCACTTCGATACGTTTCTGAGGGTTAAGCGTGGCGATCACCGACAGCCCACACAGGATTGCCGTCATGGTCAGGTCAAAGCCTCCATCCGAGAACTTCCACAGGACGAACCCAAGGAAGGCTGCTGCATAGATCAGTGTCGGAGGTTGCTTGATCCGCGACATGCCTGCGATGACAGCAAGCGAAATGCCACAGAAGGCCGACATAAATGGCGTGTAGCCGGTGAAAAGGACCACCAGCAGGCCGATCAACGGCACGATGTTGGCCCAGCCTTCAGTCCAGACAGCCTTGAGCTGCGGCAACTGTTCTTTCGCCAGGCCCTGAAGGTTCAGCTTGCGCGCCATCAGATGCACTACGGCGAAAACACCCACGTAATGCAGAAGTGCCGGAAATATCGCAGCGATCACGATGGTGGTATAAGGCACCTCGAGAAACTCAGCCATGATGAAGGCCGCAGCCCCCATGATGGGTGGTGTGATCTGGCCGCCAGCCGAGGACGCGGCCTCGACGCCGCCCGCAAAATGGCCGGGGTATCCAAGGCGCTTCATGTTGGGAATGGTCAACGCGCCGGTCGAAACGGTGTTGGCCACCGAAGAGCCCGAGATCGTGCCGAAGAAGGCCGAGGATACCACCGACACCTTGGCCGGACCGCCCGTATAGCGACCCGCCAAAATTGTAGCGTTGTCGATGAATAATTGCCCCAGCCCAGTTCGCTGGGCGATCACGCCGAACAGGACAAAATGGAACACGATGGTCGATACGACCCAAAGCGTTACACCATAGATACCTTCCTGCGGAAAATACATCGATGATACGAAGGTTTTGAAGTTCACACCCGGGTGCTGCAACAGCCCGGGAAAATAGGGGCCCAGCAATGCGTAAGAGATGAATACGCAGATGATCAGAGGCAGGACCCAGCCCAACGTGCGGCGTGCAATGTCCAGTACCAGCAGGATGATCACGACCCCCAGAATCACATCATAGTTGTTCGGGTTGCCCATGCGGAAGGTCTGCTCCTCGATCCCAAGAAACGGAATGCCGCGCCAAGCGAAGCCCACGTATAGTGCGGCGATGATGCCAAGCATCATGAATACCAGATCATAGAGAGGGATATTGCCGACGCGGAATCGGCTGATTTTGAGCGCATAGAGGCTTTTCACCCCGATAATCGGGATTGTGGCGTAGACCAGAATGAACAGCAGGGCCAGATAGATGCCCATATGCCAATGGTCGGCAGGCAAACCGAACCCAGCCGTGAAGAATTCGTAGAACGCAAAAATCAGGGCGACCACGCGCAGCACCTTGCCTGCGGTGGGCGTGACCTGCCGGACAGCGGCACCCTCGTCGAACTGTTCTTCGATTGCCGCAAGTTCCTCGGCCGTCAGTTCGTGGTCATCAAGTTTCTGGGTCTCGGACATGATGGCCCCCCGATTTCGCATAATTCCAGAGTGCGGTGCCCCGACCGGGGCACCGACGACAGGTTTCAGTCAGGTGTGGCTATTGAAGAAGACCGGCTTCTTTATAGAATTTCTCAGCACCCGGATGCAGCGGAACACCCAGTGCCTCGACGCCATCGAGGGCAGTATCAGGCGTGATCTGCTTGCCCTTTGCGTGGCCGTTGTCCAGCAGCTTGCGGGTATTATCGTTCCACATGGCTTTGGTCAGCTGATAAACCAGATCTTCGGACAGGTCCGATGACACAACCAGCATAGCGCTGACCGCTGGGGTTTTGGTTTCAGTGTCAATACCCTCATAGACGCCACCCGGAATGGCCGAGGGGATATAGGCAGGGATAATCTCGTTAATCTTTGCCAAATCTTCATCGGTGAAAGAATGCAGGTTCATGCCCTTGGTCGAAGACAGCTGCACCATTGCGGCAACCGGCCAGCCCGCCGCGTAGAAATAGGCGTCCAGTTGGCCATCGGCCAGACGTTCGGCACTCTGACTGTTGTTCAACTCGGCCTCATCCATGTTGTCACGGTTGACGCCCCAGGCTTCCAGCATTTGCAACACAGCGACCTGCGTTCCCGAACCAGCTTGCGCGATACCGACGCGCTTGCCTTTGAGATCACTCAGATCGTTGATGATCTGACCCGCGGGAAGAACCAGGTGCAGGTCTTCGGGGAACAGGTTTGCGACGATGCGCAGTTTCGGGTGGGGTTTGCCTTCAAACTTTCCCTCACCCAGATACATCGAACGGGTTACGTCAGCCGCGGCCAGGCCGGCCTCAAGCTCGCCGTTTTGCACGGCGGCATTGTTGAAGACTGATGCGGTTGTTGACTGTGCGATCGCGATCAACCCGGGCACGCCGCATTGGCCGCCCTCTTCACAGGGGCGTGAGCCCGGAGGGGCCGAAATCCCGTTGGCGATGGTCCCGCCGATCGGGAAATAAGTGCCGCCTGCACCACCGGTGCCGATGCGGAAAAAAGTTGGGTCCTGTGCAAACGCTGGTGCAGCCAGTGCGCCAGCCAAAGCCAAACCCGTCAGGCATTTCAAAAATCTCATCGTAAGCTCCCAGTTTTGGATCATTGGATTCGGTTTGTCCGAACTCTGATCCAATCAGCCTATGGAGTTTTATCATAAATACAAATTTGTTATATTTAACAAAACGAAAGTTTATCTTATGTATTGAGCATGAACCTTGCTCAATTGACAGTTTTTCGTGAGGTGATGGAAACCGGGTCCATCTCTCAGACCGCAAAGAAGCTGAACCGGACACAACCCGCGATCAGCCTGGCAATCAAGAACCTGGAAAGAAGCCTTGGACTGACCTTGTTCGAACGAAAAGGTCGGCGTTTGATCCCGGTGCCCGAGGCGCACTACCTGTTGGCGGAAACCACTGGGATACTGGACAGATTATCAACGGTTTCCAGCACGATGCACGGGCTTCTTAAAGGAAGCTCAGGCAATCTGAATATTGCTGCCATGCCGGGACCGTCCATTTTTGCCTTTCCGAATTTCATCAGCCGCTCGGTTGGCGGGAACCCGGACATCCGGGTTACGCTGTCGACCCGCAGTTCGCCCCAAATAATGGAACTTGCTGGTACCCAGAACATCGATTTCGGGTTTGCCGATTTCGAGCACCCGGTCGGAAAGAAACCACAATTCACGGCAGAAATCATAAGTGGAGATTGCTTTTGCGCAATGGATCGAGACAATCCGCTGGCTCAAAAAAAGACCCTGACGATTTCAGACCTCGATAGCGTGCCAATGGGTGGGCTGTACGACACACACCCTTTTCAAAAGAAAGTGCAGCGTGCTTTTCAGATGGTTTCTGCGTCTTACAAACCAAGCGTGACATGCCAGTATTTTCTGCCACTCATACCCTTTGTCGGATCGGGACAATGCTGCACTATAGTCGATCCTTTGACCGTTGCGACAGAACGAAATCTAAACATCTCAAATGGCCGTGTCGTTTTCCTGCCTTTCAAGGACCCGCTCAGATATGAATATGCGATCCTTACGCCGGATCATCGCCCCCCTTCACAGTTGGCGCTGAAAATAAAGGCGGGCTGGAAGGCGGAAGTTGTGTCTATGCTGGTTCAAACCAAGGCCAATCCGCGGACAGAAGATATCTGAAAGAAACGTGGCTGACCTGCAACTCAACCGACAACTGGAAAAACTCACGCGTCGCGTACCATGGAGGCTTCCAGAGTTGATTTGAGCAGTTGTGGATCGATTGGCTTGTATAGAAGGGGCAACTTTGCTTGCTTGCATTGCTCGACAAGCTCAGGTGATCGATTGGCTGTAATAATACAGCCAGGCAGATGCCCAAATTCATCTGTCAGGGCGCGCATGGCGTCCGTCCCTGTTTTCCCGTTGTTCAATTGATAATCTGCGACGACAAAGTCTGGAAGGATGCCTATCTCGCGCAGAAGACTGATTGCTTCGTTTTCGCTTTCGCATTCAAGAACTTCGACGCCCCAGGATTCGATGGTCATAGTTAAAGCGTTGCGCAGATTTTCATCGTTTTCGATCAACAAAGCGATGGCGTTGCCGGGCACATTGAAACTTGGTTTTTGTATCGCTGAAGAGCCGAGGGAAATCTCTGGCTTCGCTTTCGTCAAAGGTATCTCGACCGAAAAGCCCGTCCCTTTTCCGACTTCGGAATGAAGATGGATGGGGTGCTGTAGCAACCCACAGGCCCGCTCAACAATCGCAAGACCCAACCCCATGCCTTCGGCAGCGCTGGCATCCGAATGCAGGCGCTGAAATTCCTGAAACACAATATCTCTTTGATCTGATGCTATGCCGATGCCCGTGTCCCAGACCTCCAGGGCAATTGCGTTTTTGCGATGCCTGACACCGACAAGAACTTTTCCGGTCTCGGTGTACCGGATCGCGTTTGACAACAGGTTCTGCAATATCCGCCGAAGATAACTGGCATCGCTTGTGACCAAAGCCTTCGTGTCGACAAAACGCAATTTCAGACCTTTGGCTTGGGCGACGGGCCGAAAAGCGTCCTCCATTTGTGAAAAAAGCTCGCCCACCGACACCGTAGACAGATGCGCCGTGGCTCGACCGGAATCCAGCTTAGATATATCCAGCAAGGCTTCCAGAATGTGTTCGACACTGTTCAGTGCACTTTCGGCTTTTGCTGCAACGCTCCGAGCGGAGTCTTTGTCCAGGCCGCTGCCCAGTGACGCAACATAGAGTTTTGCCGCAGACAGAGGTTGCAGCAGGTCGTGGCTGGCGGCTGCCACAAAGCGCGATTTTGATGCATTCGCCCGCTCGGCCTCATTCAGCGCATCCGCAAGTTCCATTGTGCGCGACGCCACACGCTGTTCCAGCATTTCCTTGGCTTCGTACAAAGCCTCAGCAGACTTTCGTTCTGCAGTCACATCAGTAAAGGAGATCACAAATCCCCGGTCAGGCATTTCCTGGGCAAAAACAGACAGTATTTTTGATCGCCCCCGATGCATCTGGAATTGAAGAGGGCGGCGAGAAGTCTGCCGGCTGACCCAATCCAGCAGATCCGCCTCGGTAATCCCTTTCTCAAAGCTGATGTTGTCGCTGAGGCGATTGGACAGGGTTTCAAACCGTGTGCCCATCTGAAACTGCGTGATCGGTATGGCCAAAAGCTCGCTTGCGCGGGTGTTCCATCCGATCATGCGGTGCTTGTTGTCAAATATGCAGACGCCCTGATCGATATGCTCAAGCGTTGCGCGGATCAGCCTTGCCTTGTCGTCAAGAATGCGAACCCTTTCCTGCCGCTCGATCCGCATGATGTCTGTTACGTCGGTTTGCAGGATCACAGTACCACCGTCTGGCGTGCGGTGTTCGGACACTTGAGACCATCGATTGCCGGCAAGACGAACATTGAACACCACGTGGTCATCTGCGTGGCGATCCAAGCGGCTTTTGGCCCAGTCCTGGGAGGTCATTGTCTCTGGCAGGGACAGGAACCCGGATTGGCTGACCAATTCTACATACTCGGTAAACCGCAAGCCGGGGCTCAGCTGTTCCTGAATGTCAGGCATATGCAGCCCAAACCGGCTGTTGCACAGCACCAGTTCTTCGTTGCGATTGAACAGAGCAAACCCTTCCTGCACCGTTTCGATCGCGTTCGCCAAATCCGCCCGCGCCGCTTCGGTTTCCTTGTTGGCCTGCGCCAACCTGGCGTTGGAGTCATTCAGAAGCTCAAGCGCGCGTTCAAGCTCATCCGTTCGGGCGCGAACTTCTTGCTCCAGAACCGCTGCGCGCTGAAACTGTGCATAAGCCGCGCCCGAGGCGTCGGTGGATTCCTCGACACGCCGCATGAGGGCCTCGACGATTTTCCTCAGCTTTTCGTTCTGACGATCAAGCGTATCCGAGGGATCTGTGAGATGCTCGATCATGCCTTACTCTTTCTTGGGCGGGTAAATTGCGACGCCGGTCAGGGTCTGGTTCACATGGATCGAATTGTATTGTTCTCCGTAGGTCGAGAAACCGACCACGTGATTGCGGGACAGGATGTTCGAGATCTCGTGCGTCTTCTGCTTTTCCTGAGCCTCCAGCCGACGAAGAATGCAGTCACAGCCCAGAATGGTGTCGGGTTGCTGTTTGTCGGTCAGTAGCCCGATTTCTTCCTGCAGGTGTTCGACCATGTCTCGGGGTTCTGCCAGAGTCAGAACCAGCCCCTCGTCAATAGCCGAGAAAAAGACGAGATCCCCGTTACCCGCCACCTGCTGAATTGCGCGAACATGGTGTTTTCCACCGATCTGCACAACGACAGGATGGGCCGCAAAGGTAAATGTCGTCAATTGTTCCGGGTCTTTGCCGAGAATACGGGCATATTCGCGCGCAGCGGGTTCGGCATTGATTTCCTGAACGATGCGTTTGGCCGGGTCCGCCTTGGTCACCACCATGCGGCGGGCGGTGGGGACGAGGTGATCGGTTTTGAACACCTTTATCGGACACCGCGTGCGAACCTGGGTCAGTATGGCGGCATTACTCCGTGCCTGCCCTTGATGCAGAACATAGGTGCGCCCGAATTGGGTTCCATCCCCCGCCGATCCACCGAACAATGGTACCGGCCCAAGCCCTACCGCCAATTCCGACGTCAGCTCATCTTCTTTTGTCGACAACCCGTCGATCATCAGGAAGGTGAATTCATGATCCCACTCCGGCGCGTTTTCCATCATCGCGTTTCTGTTGTGGATCATCTCTTTGATGATGCTGTCGGCGTCGAACTTGTTCAGGTCCGGAACAAGAACCGTGCATATTTCGAAATGGGATCGTGGCAGGCCGATCGCGACGATCTGATCTTCACAGTAACCACTATCCGCCAACTCTCCTGCGGTGGTGCAACCAACTACCGGGGTTGGAGCAAAGGCGTGCGCGGCTTCCACAATCACGGCGGATGCATCTGCGTTTGGGCTTACAAAAAGTATGACAAGCGCAAGCGGATCATCCCCCAGCTGGCGTTCAAGCGTCTCGATTGACTGCCTGGTGTCGTGTTGTGCAAAAGCCGTTTTAACGATGCCTGGCGCACGGGCTTGGGCTGTCGCCCACCCGACTGCTTGGTCCATCGTGCCTCCTCCCTAAAAGCGCGACGATGACATAAGAGTATGACGCTTAGCCTTGGTCTTGCAAGACACTGGCAAAGGACGCCTTCTTAGCGATCAGAACCGCCTGTGTGCGGCTTTGTACACCCAGTTTTCGCATTATTGCGGTCACATGTGCCTTGACCGTGGTTTCAGCAATCGACAGGTCATAAGCGATTTGCTTGTTCAGTTTGCCTTCGCAGATCAGTTGCAGGATGCGCGCCTGTTGATTTGTCAGCGTTGCTAGGCGATTTACCGCGTCGCTGTGTTCGTCCTCTTCCGTCCCGTCAATCAAAACGCAGCCTTCAGGCACAAAGACATCGCCGGAATGTACTGTCTCGAATGCAGTGCGGAACACGTCGCGCTGACTGTGCTTGGGGACATAGCCTGATGCACCGGCCTGTATCACCTGACTGACGACGCGGCTGTCGGTCAGCGATGACACGACAATTACCGGAGCATTTGCTGCCGCCTTCAAGCGGATAAGGCCATCCAGCCCGTCCACATCCGGCAGGTTGAGATCCAGCATAACGGCGTCAGGTTTCAGCCCACTTGCCAGCAGATCCATCGCGCCCTCCAGCCGGTCTGCCGTGTGGATTTCTCCAATCTGTGCCACACTTTGCAAAGTCATCGACAAGGCGTCGCAAAACAAAGGATGGTCATCAACGATCAGCACTTTTTCGAAATCGTTTCTTGCGGCGGATTCAGCAAGCATTGGGTATAGCCTTTTGCATTCAAATGGTCTCCAGCCTAACCAATCCTAGCAACGAAAGAAATCCACGCATACTGGCGGAAGGTCGTATAAAAACGCGCGCCCGGATCAGGGGCGCGCGTCAGAGCTTTGTATCGTCCTGGGTCAGTTAGCCGAAGCCAGTTCCTTCGGCAGGCGGAAGGTCCACAAGGTGCCACCCTGGTTCAGGTAGTTGACCTTTTTGGCCACCTCACCACCCCAGAGCGGAACCGCGCCGCCCCAGCCGGAAATGATCGAGACATACTGTTCGCCGTCCTGTTCCCACGTAACGGGTTGGCCGACGATGCCCGAGCCGGTCTGGAACGACCACAGTTTTTCACCGGTTTCGTCATCCAGCGCGATGAACTCACCTTCGGGCGTGCCGAAGAACACCAGCCCGCCAGCCGTCGTCATCACACCTGACCACAGCGGCGCATCGTTCTTGTATTCCCATTTCCATTCCCCGGTATCCGGATCAATCGCCTTGAGCGAGCCGATGTGATCTTCGTAGTTTGGCTTGATTGTAAAGCCTGCGCCCAGATAGGCGGCACCCTTTTTGTAGGAGATCGGCTCATTCCAGATATCCATGCCCCATTCGTTCGATGGCACATAGAAGTTACCGGTACGCTGCGAGAAGGCCATCGGCATCCAGTTTTTGCCGCCAAGGAAAGAAGGCGACGCAAAGATCACTTCACCCTTCTTGCCATCAGCCGCTGACGCCGGATCGCCGGGGCGGTTGTCTTCGACAAAGATCGGGCGGCCGGTCTCATCAATGCCGGACGACCATGTGATATCCTTGACAAAAGGATTGGCTGAAACAAAGGCGCCATCTTCGCGGTTCAGAACATAGAAATACCCGTTGCGATCAGCGGTGGCGAAACGCTTGTTTCCTTCACGGTCGGTATAGGCCACGACCTCATTTACACCGTCATAGTCCCAACCTTCGCGTGGCGTCGTTTGGAAGTGCCACTTGATGTCGCCGGTTTTCGGATCGATTCCAATGCGGCTGGCCGCATAAAGGTTGTCTCCGGTATTTCCTTCCGTCGGCGTACCCGCGTTACGCAGCCACGAGTTCCACGGTGCCGGGTTTCCGGCCCCGAAAACAAGCGTATCCGTGTCCGCGTCATAGGAACCGCCCAGCCAGGTCGCGCCACCGCCGGTTTTCCACATGTCGCCGGGCCATGTTGCGTTTAGCTCGCCTGTCATGGTGCTTTCTTCACCGTTCAGCGTACCCATATGGCCTTCGATGACCGGGCGTTCCCACACCAGATCGCCGGTGTCCACGTCACGGGCCTGCACGGTGCCAACGATGCCGAATTCACCACCGGAATTTCCGGTAATCACCAGCCCGTCGACGATCATCGGAGCAGCTGTGTAAGAGTACCCCGCCTTGTAGTCAGCGATTTTGTCGCGCCACACAACGTCACCGGTGTCTTTGTTCAGGGCCACAATCCGGGCATCAAGCGTCCCGAATATCACCTTGTCACCGTAAATAGCGGCACCGCGATTCACCACGTCGCAGCACGGGAGAATGCCTTCGGGCAAACGCGCATCGTATTGCCAAACCTCTTTGCCGGTCTCGAGATCAATCGCATACAGGCGCGAATACGAACCGGTGATATACATCATGCCGTCATAGATCAGCGGCTGGGTTTCCTGCCCACGCTGCTTTTCACCACCAAGGCTGAATGCCCAGGCAGGCAACAGGTTCTTGACGTTGTCCTTGTTCAGCATGTCCAGCGGGCTATAGCGCTGCAAGTGGCGCCCCATGCCGTTTGTTACGACCTGGGTCGTAATAGTCTGGTCGTTGGCCAGATCGTCCTCAGTAACTTCTGCATGGGCCACGCCCGCTGCAATCACGCTTGCGACCGTCACCATTATAAACCGGTTCATCGGTGTCCTCCCTAGACTTGTGTCTTCCCTCCACGCCGAATCCCCGACAGGTCGGAGCTGTGGGCGTGAGTATTATTCGCAAGGGGGTCTTTCGGCGAAATTGCACAATGGTCGTAGGGAGGGAGTCACGGATTTCAACTAGTGTGGTGCGTGTTTTTGGTGCTCGGAGGAAACGATGCAGAAAGTTCTTGCAGGGCTTATCGTATTGGGGTGGTCCGCCTGTCTGCCGGCCAGCGCTGACCCACTAAGCGGAAAAAAGCAGGTATTTCTGATCGGCAATGGGGCGGGCAAAACCCTTGTCGGGAACATCAGCTTTAGCCCGGAAGGTACCTTTTCTGCTTACAAAATCGACCTTACCATTGGACCGTTCACCGAACACTTCCTGTCCATGCGTCCGTTTCGATGCCTGGAAGGATCGGACAAACACTGGTGCCATGTCCCTTATCCCTACGCTCTGCAACGTAAGGTTTCTGTAGGTGATCTGACCGATCTGGAATACGACCTTTTGTTCATCCACAAAGGTGCAACCGAATACGGCATCAATATGTGGAACGGCGTTTACTATCAGCTCCGGATCGATGGTGATCGACTGGTCGGAGAGTTGCACGAAATGGATATGGGTCTGCTGGCGGTCCCGCCGGCTGAGGGTGAACTGAGGCCGGTCACAGACAAGGACATTCACCAAGCCGAACCGGACAGCCACTGGCTGCCGAGGCTTGTCATCGAATAGCTCTACCGAGCCGAGATACTGCCCAGATACGCCAAAATAAAGTCCTGAACCGTGCGATCTTCGATCCCGACATGGCGCATTTTTGTGCCAGGCATGAACCCGTCGTTATCTTCCATCCATGCCCGCAACGCTGCGGGCGTCCAGACGATCCCGGACCCGGCCAGTGCTTCGGAATACTCATACCCTTCGACGGTTCCGGCGGCCCGACCCAAGATATTGTCCAGTGGAGGCCCATAGCTGGGGTCAGTGGAATCAGGGGCGTGGCAGCGTCTGCATTCTGAGTAAAACAGCGTTTCTCCGGCTTCGACCTTGACCTTATCAAAAGTGCTTTCGGCAAAAACAGGATATGGTGAGACTGCAAATGCGGCCAAACCGAGGGAAAGGATGATGTGTTTCATGTGATCCTCCGACATTTGTGCAAGGATACATGCCGCACATCATTGGGCGGCTTGACTCACATCAAGAAATTCGCCGCCGAGCCTTATCCTTTGGTCGTAGAAATCTGACAAAAACGAGGATTCAGAATAGAGGCGCGTATTTCCACTCATCCGCATCAGGGGTTACTTCGTTCGGGTCGTAGCCCGAGTCCTGCAAGCGTTTGGCGATTTTCAATCCGTCCCGAGCAGCCGCGTCGACATAGGCGCGCCCGAGCCTTTCGTCTTTCACAACGCCATGTCCACGCAGCAGATTGAGACCGAAGTTGAACTTGCCCACCGGGTCCCCCAGGTCAGCCGCGCGTTTGTCCCATGCCGCGGCCGCGTCAGGGTCGTAGGGACCACCCAGCCCGTTATTGTCCAACTGACCCATCCACGTCATTGCGCCGGTATAACCTGCCTCAGCACAGGTTCTGAACAGGGTACGTGCCATATCATGACGGCCGGACTTCGTCATGTAATAGCCTGACGCACAGGTTGTCATATCGGTGACGCCGTTTTCGATATTGCTCATGACTTTGCCCCACCCGGTGTCTTGCGGATTAAGCGTGCCGTATTCGTCCTCAACCGTCTGGGCTGAGACGGCTGTGGACAAAAGCAGTGCAACAGTGGCGGTGCGGAACATGATCAAACCCTCCATCTGGCCACCACAATAGCCGACCGGGTTCGGAAATTCACGCCTGCGATGGTCGTAGACGCGATAATCCTTTGAGCGCTTGATCCCGCGTGACGGGTCGTATCCCCACAGTGACCACCAAAGAAAAACTACTCCGGCAAAGATCGCCCCTTAAAACGCCTATGCATTGAATTGCCCGTAAGGGCGGCTCGACAGCATGGGTGAAGGGATAGAACGCGCAAATATCGCGCGATAAAACTGAACTTTCTGACATTTTCCAAAGTGCATTAATCGCGGATGACAGATTAACCGCGGAAGACAGACAGAACATCGGCAAGATGAGGAAGTTCATCACACCCGCGAAGTTTTCAAGCTGTTTGATACCGGATGAACGCACAAAGCTTCGCGAATGAGGATAGCGCGTAGTGCGATCAATCTGGCCTTCGTGTCGGCGCACCGATTTTCAACAGGACCCCTTGCTGCAACGGCATTCCTTTTTTGACCTCTTCACAGGCGTCTGCTGAGGAAGGCGGCCGCGATCCTGACCAGCGCCAGCCTCGGCTGCTATGTGATGTCAAAGCCAGCGATTTCGATAGATCCCTGCGTTGTAGTAAACAGCCGCGTGAGGATGGAAAACCGTGTCGCCTTACCTGCACCGTTAGGCCCCTACAGCGCGCAAACCCGCCTTGTGGGACGTGAATACTTACGTCTTCAAGCGCGTTTTCCACCAAAGGTGTAACTGACGTTTCGGACTGAAAGCCCTGTCACTTAATGGTTATTTCGAGTCGCTGTGTTTCCCCGGCACTTCCCGGCACCTTCAGATGGTAACTGCCTGGCTTAAGCGCGACAAAGCCTATTTCCATCTCGCCTGCTTCGTCGAACTCAATGGAATCAAGTCCCAGAGGACGGATCTCCAGACCTTCGACGACGATTTCGTCGATCCAGATCGCGCGGAAGAATTCGGAGCCGGTGATCGCCAACTCCTGACTACCGTCACCGTGAATCTCGAATTCGTAATACGTGCCGGACTTCAATTCCCAAGGGGCATCAGCCAGAGGCACACCGGCAGAAAGAGTAATTGGCGATAAGTCTTCTTTGTTTCTAGCTGAGAGAATGCCAGCAAGACCAAAGCCTTTGTCATCCTGGGCCAGCGCCAAATTGGGTAGCGCCACGGCCAGCACGGCAATTGAGCGGGCAAAATGATTCGTTTTCGGGTCTCCTGAAAGTGCTTAATTCGTCGGGCGGAAAGCTGCACCCCAAGGGAAGCGCCCGACCTTGATCGTTTTGATGGGTTCACGTTTGGCGACGTCTATAACGGTGACATCCCCGGACACGCCGTTTGTGGTGAACAAAAGCGACTTGTCCGCGTTGAATTCCATGTGCCAGACGCGGCGCCCGACCAGGACGTAATCTTCGACCTCGAAAGTTTCCGCGTTAACGGCAGCCACGTGGTTCGACGGACCCAGAGCAACAAAGGCGGTTTCATCCCCGTTCGATAATTCAAAGCCCACTGGCTGGACCCGATCAGGGTGGACACCATCCACCTTGAACTCGATTTTGGCCTTCTCGGCCTGTGTCGCCACATCAAAAACAGTGATTGTACCGCCGATTTCAGAGCTGACCCAAAGCTCGGTTCCATCTTTGACGAATTCAGCGTGGCGAGGGCGTGAGTCGACCAGAGTGTTGGCGAACAACTCCTGTGTTTCGGTATCAATCCAATGAGCCATATTGGTGGTTTCGGACGTGGTGATGGCGATCTTTCCATCGGGTGAAACCGCCATTCCTTCAGGTTCGATGCCCACGTCAATCTGGGCAATCACGCTCCGCGACACCGTATCGACGACAGTTGTGATCGCGTCATCTTCGTTGGCTATGTACAGATGCTGATCATTGGGATGCAAAACGAACTGTTCAGGGTCTTCGCCCGACGGCAGATCATGAAGGATTTCTCCGGTTTCGGGGTCCATTACCTGCACCGAATCGCTGTCTGACGCACAGATGTAAAGAACGGAGTAGTCCTTGGAAAACGTGATCCCTCGTGGCCGTTCACCGGTTTCAAGGGTGCGGATCACTTCAAACGTTTCGATGTCGATCACACTGAGCGTGTCGTCTTTTTCGTTGCTTACCCAGATTTCATCTGCGGCTGCCGGAGCGCAAAATGCTGTTGCAGCCAAAAGGGTGGCTACCTTCATCTTCATTCCTCCTTAAAGGCCGTGCACTGGCTTTCGGGCTCATCAATGCCAAGCGTATCCAGTTCCGTTCGTTGATGCAGGAAACCCTCGAGCGGTGCGAGGGCCACGACAGCCCGTTCTGTCACCAAAGGGATTGGTTGGCGCAACTGGCCATTCCAGGCACGAAAGTTCATCGCCCGGCCCTTGAAACCCGCCAATTCAAATCTATCCGACAGAATGTATTCCCGCAGAACAGCAGGATCGCCAGATTGTGTTCGGGTCACGGCCTCGCCCAATGACCGAAACGCAGCCCATGCCGAGTAGTCGATTGACCTCATCGGTCGTCCTGTTTGATCGGCGAACCGGCTCTGCAACTGAACCGCCCCCCATTGCTCGACCACGGGCGACCACGTCACCGGTCGCAACCCTTCCGAACCTGCAACCGGTCTTGGTTCCCACGTGTTGAACGGTATGTAACGGGCAAAGTCGTTCAGTTCATCAGCTACCAGCAAGACATCGTAATCCCCGAAATCCTGAGTAAAAACTGGAACTTCCTGGGCCGCATTACGTCTCAGGTCAGCATCAAAACGCCAGGTCTTTTCTGCACGAAGTTCCAGTCCGAACTTGGTCAACGACTGTCTGAAGGCGTCTGCAAAGGCCACGTCCGACACGTGCTCTCCGGTGATCAGAACCAGATCGTCCCAGCGTCTTTTGACCAAAAACTGTGCCAGTGCGTCCGTGCGCATCGCGTCAGACGGCATAGTGTGCAGCAGGTTGGCGCGGCAGGTGGTATCTCTTAAGTCGCGATCAGGTGCTGACGCGTTGAACAAGATGGCTTCGGCAGCCTCCGGAAGGTCAGCCACAGCCAGTTGCGCCCGCGCCGGAGCGTCCAAAATCAAGAAGTCTGTCTGGGATAGGGCCTGGCGCGCTGCGGCCAGCCAATCACCGTCTTGAGGGACCGTCATAACTGTCAGTTCGTATTTGTGACCCAGAAACTTGGCCGTCGTCAGATTGTCTGTCAGTGCCAGTTCCGCACCTGCCGCACCAAGGTCTTCGGGTATTTGATCAAGGTTGGACAAAACCGGTGGACGCTCAACCTGTTGCTGCAGGTAAACAACAGACACGGCAACCTCAGCCGCGGTCACCATTGGTAACAAAACAAGAGTTGCAAAGACGCGAAAAAACATGGCCGTGTTTGCTCCTCCTCCGGTGCTGCTCCACTAAAATGGGTCCTTGGGTGGCATGCCATTCGACCTTAGTCGCAAGCATTGGCTCATCTGCAACCAAGGTCGAATTTCATGGCGTTTGTCCCTGGGCTATGACCGGGGTAAGCATCAGAAGGAGGAGACGATGCGTCTTGTTTTTTTTAACACAGCGCTGGCTGCCCTGACCGCAGGCGGTATGGCGTTTGCGCACGGAGATGTCGCCCCGCAACCTGTGAATACAGATGCCTTACCGGATGTGGGTGAGGAATGGTTGATCGAAAACCCCTATCGCGATCAGGGTGAGGACGTTTGGCAAGCCGCCATCGAAATAGGCGATTCCGGATACAATCAAAACTGCGCGCGCTGCCATGGGTTGGGCGTGGTTTCCGGCGGTTTGGCACCTGATCTGCGCTACCTCGAGGCTGAAGAATACGGCGACGAATGGTATATGGAGCGGTTCCGCGAAGGGTATACTCAGAACGGGATCACTAAGATGCCGGCCTTCGGAGAGTTATTGGGGCAAAAGGCCGCCTGGGCCATTCGCACCTATATCGAAACGCGACCCGATGACGGCGCGCTGGACGATCATAGTGACCGCCTGAAGGAAATCCGCGACCTGCTGGCCTCTATGGCCGATGGCGGTGAAGGCGATGCCGCTGCCCTTCAGTCTGAGCTCAACGAGATTGCAAGCACCATAGAAACAGGATCGGGTGCCCCTGTGGCTGACAGCGTGGCCTTCCGTGCCGCTGTTCTGATCTCGGGCGACAGTCCTGATTTCGCGGAAGCAGCAGAACAACTGACAATTGGATTGTCTGCCGCGCAATAGGGCGGCAGACTGAGGCACATGATCGGGCGCTCACTTTTTCTCTCCCTGTTGGCTGCCACCCTTTCAACCGGGATGGCTATGGCCAGATGCGAGGATCATGTGCCTCAACCCAAACCACAAAACGCCAGCCGGGATATCGTTGGCGCCGATCTCGATACCATTGTCGAGCGTGGCTATATCGAATTCGCCGCCTATGACGATTTCCCACCATGGTCCTATGAGAAGGACGGCAAGATACAGGGCGTGGACATCGACATAGGCAGGTTGATTGCCGAGGAGCTGGATGTTGAAGCGCGTTTCAATCTGGTGGCTGCCGGAGAAAACCTTGAGGCCGACCTACGCAACTGGATCTGGAAGGGACCCCTGATCAATGGGCGGGTCGCAAATGTGATGTTGCACGTTCCGTATGACAGCGAATTCGCCTGCCGGGTCGAACAGGTGGTTTTCACCGGGCAATACCATGACGAGGAAATCGCCATCGCATATAGCCGCGATGCCTATCCAGACGACCCGCCAGTTCCTGCTTTTTTCCGGTTCGACACCGTCGCAGTAGAGAATGATTCGATTGCTGATTTCTATTTGTCGGCATTTCCTGGCGGTCAATTGGCCCAAAACTTGCACAGATATCCCACCGCTGCTGAGGCAATGCAGGCGCTTGCCGGCGGCGAGACAATGGCGGCCATGGGACCGCGTGCCCAACTTGAAGCCGGACTGACCCCGGCGCTGGACATCCATGCTCCACCCCTGCCCGGCTTCGCAGTCAGCTCATGGACCAGCGGTGTGGCAGTTCATTTCGCTTACCGCGGTCTCAGCTATGCTGTTGATGATGCCATCAATGCAGCGTTGCAGGACGGGCGCATCGCCGAAATCTTCGAACGTCATGGTCTTACGCATTTGCCCCCGGCGCTGCGGTGACTACACCCAAGGTCTTATAGGCATGGCGGTGAACACCGCGTAGCGTAACAAAAATTACTGGGAGAAGTGAAATGGAACTTAGTGACAGCCGCGTCATCGCCGCGCCGCGATCCAAGGTCTGGGACTCGCTTTTGTCGGCAGAGGTTCTGAAAGAATGCGTGCCGGGATGTCAGGAGATGACAGGCTCGGTCGAAGACGGGTTCGAGGCCACCGTCGTGCAAAAAGTAGGCCCGGTCAAAGCGACGTTCAAAGGCTCTGTGACCCTTTCTGATCTCGTGGCGCTTGAAAGCGTGAAGTTATCGGGTGAAGGTAAGGGAGGAGCCGCCGGATTTGCCAAGGGCGCGGCCGACGTCACGTTGTCGGATGTCCCGAAAGGTACGCTGCTGACCTACAAGGTTGATGCGCGCGTCGGCGGTAAACTGGCTCAGTTGGGGGGGCGAGTCATTGATGGGGTTGCCAGAAAAATGGCCGACCAGTTCTTTGAGAACTTCCAGAATGCGGTCGAACCTCAGGATGCACCCGAGCCCGAACCCTCGGATGAGGAAGAGGCCGGGGAAGAAAAGAAAGGTTGGTTCAAGCGCGTGTTAGGCGGTTGAACCTTTGGGATTCAGGGAGGAGAAAGTCATGAAGATTTCCATGACCGTGAACGGCAAAGCTGTGAGCGGAGAAGTCGAAGGCCGGACATTGCTGTCCGGTTTTCTGCGCGATCATCTGTCTTTGACGGGGACGCATGTAGGATGCGACACCGCGCAGTGTGGCGCATGCGTGGTACATGTGAATGGCGAGGCGGTGAAGTCGTGCAACATGCTGGCTGCTGAAGCAGATGGCGCTGATGTCGGAACTATTGAAGGTCAGGCATCGCCGGATGGTTCGCTGAACGTTATCCAACAGGCCTTTCAGGATCACCACGGCCTTCAGTGCGGATTCTGCACGCCGGGCATGGTGATGAGTGCGGCAGCGCTGCTGAAAGAGAACCCACGCCCGACCGAGGCCGAAATCCGGAAGTATCTGGAAGGCAATCTGTGCCGCTGCACAGGGTACCATAACATCGTCAAAGCAATCATGGCCGCATCCGGTCAGGACGTTGGCAGCATAGCTGCAGAATGATGCCGCTGCGGGCGTGATCGTTACGCCCGTGGGATGAGTAAGGGATGCTACAGCATCCGTTTATGGGAGGAGAACAAGCAATGCCCAAAGACAGTGGCATCGGAGCCAGTTCCAAGCGGCGTGAAGACGTACGCTTTCTGACCGGAGCAGGCAATTACACCGACGACATCAACGTACATGGCCAGGCCTATGTACATTTTCTGCGGTCCGACATCGCACATGGCCGTATCAAATCCCTGGATACATCGGCAGCCGAAGGGATGCCGGGCGTGGTCAAGGTTTTCACCGGTAAAGACTTTGAAGGCGTGGGTGGGATGCCCTGCGGCTGGGAAGTCACCGACAAGCACGGCGCGCCCATGCAGGAGCCGCCGCACCCCATTCTGGCGCAAGGTAAAGTGCGCCATGTGGGTGATCCCGTTGCTGCCGTTGTGGCCGACAGTCTGGAACAGGCACGCGACGCGGCTGAGGCAATCGATGTCGACATCGAAGAACTGCCTGCGGTGATCAACATGAAGGCAGCCGCGCAGGATGGCGCAACGCTGGTTCATGACGATCTGAAGAACAATGTCTGCTATGACTGGCAGCTGGGTGAAGCGGACGACGCCAAGGTGAACGAGGTGTTTGCCAACGCGGCCCACGTCACCACTCTGGATCTGGTAAACAACCGGTTGGTTGCCAACCCGATGGAACCGCGCGTCGCCGTAGGCGAATACAAACGCGGCACGGATGAGTACACGCTGTTCACCACGTCGCAGAACCCGCATGTGATCCGCCTGCTGATGTGCGCCTTTGTTCTGGGCCTGCCCGAGCACAAGGTACGCGTGGTGGCCCCGGATGTGGGCGGTGGCTTTGGCACCAAGATCTTCCACTATGCGGAAGAGGCATTCTGCACCTTCGCTGCCAAGGCCTGCAATCGCCCGGTCAAATGGACATCGAGCCGGTCCGAGGCGTTCATGTCCGATGCCCATGGCCGTGACCATGTCAGCAAGATCGAGCTGGCACTGGATGCCGACAACAATTTCGTAGGGCTGCGCACCAACACATACGCCAATCTGGGTGCATACCTGTCGACATTCTCCAGTTCGGTTCCGACCTGGCTGCACGGCACGCTGATGGCAGGAAACTACAAGACGCCGGTCATTCAGGTGAACGTGAAGGCGATGTTTACCAACACGGTGCCGGTGGACGCCTATCGCGGTGCAGGCCGCCCCGAGGCGACGTACCAGCTGGAGCGAGTGGTCGATAAAGCCGCACGCGAACTGGGTGTCGATCCGATCGCTCTGCGCCGGCAGAACTTCATCACTCAGTTCCCCTACGACACGCCGGTAGCGCTGACCTACGACACCGGGGATTACAACGGAACGATGGACAAGCTTGAGGCCGCCGCCGATCTGGCAGGTTTTGCAGCGCGACGGGCGCAAAGCGAAGCCAAGGGCAAGCTTCGGGGACTGGGCATCAACTGCTATATCGAGGCTTGCGGCATTGCGCCGTCGAACATCGTCGGCATGCTGGGGGCCCGGGCGGGTCTTTATGATGCCGCGACCGTTCGGGTGAACGCCACCGGTTCGATCAGCGTCATGGTCGGCGCGCACAGCCACGGTCAGGGCCATGAGACGGCCTTCCCGCAGGTTGTGGCAGACATGATCGGCATCGACGAATCGATGGTCGAGATCGTGCATGGCGATACGTCCAAGATTCCGTTTGGCATGGGCACCTATGGCTCGCGTTCGCTCGCGGTTTGTGGTTCGGCGATGGTCAAGGCGACCGAAAAGGTGATCGACAAGGCCAAAAAGATCGCCGCCCACCTGCTGGAAGCGTCCGAGGCAGATATCGAGCTGAAGGACGGTCAGTTCAGCGTTGCGGGTACTGATAAATCAGTGGCCTGGGGCGATGTGACCCTGACGGCTTACGTCCCGCACAACTATCCGCTGGAGGTTGAGCCGGGGCTGGAAGAGACCGCGTTCTATGACCCGGCCAACTTTACGTTCCCATCCGGAGCTTATGCCTGTGAGGTCGAGGTTGATCCCGAGACCGGGCAGGTCAGCATCGAGGCCTTCACTGCCGCTGATGACTTCGGCAACATCGTCAATCCGATGATTGTGGACGGTCAGGTGCATGGTGGCATTGGTCAGGGAATTGGCCAGGCGCTTCTTGAGAACTGCGCCTATGACGAGAATGGCCAACTTCTGAGCGCGTCCTTCATGGACTACGCGATGCCGCGCGCTGATGATGTGCCATTCTACGGTGTGGATCATTCAAGCCAGACGCCATGTACGCACAATCCCTTGGGCGTGAAGGGCTGTGGCGAAGCCGGCGCAATTGGCTCACCCCCTGCGGTGGTAAACGCGGTTCTGGATGCGCTGAACTCTGGTGGCAAGGCGGTGGACCATATCGACATGCCGGTGAGCCCGTCGCGCGTCTGGGCAGTGATGAACAGCTAAGAGGAGAGGGCGGACCGGGGGCCAGCCCCCGGACCCCCGAGATATTTTTAGCCAGATGAAGGGCGGATCCGCGCCTTTCGGAAAGGAAAAACGAAATGTACAGTTTCGAGTTTGAGAAACCCTCGACCATTGCTGATGCGGTTGCCGCACTGACGGCCGAAGATGCGCAGGCGTTGGGAGGCGGACAGACGCTGATCCCCACGTTGAAGCAACGGTTGGCGGCCCCCTCCAAGTTGGTGTCGATGAGCGGAATTCCCGAGATGCAAGGCGTTTGCGTCGAGGATGATGGATCGGTGTCGATCGGTGGGGCGACATCGCACGCCGTGGTGGCCCGCGAGGCTGCAGGAGTGCATCCTGCGCTTGCCGCGCTGGCCGGTCAGATTGGCGATCCGGCGGTGCGCAATCGCGGGACCATTGGCGGTTCGGTTGCCAACAATGACCCTGCGGCCTGTTATCCTGCAGGCGTGTTGGGATCAGGGGCAACTGTTGTGACCAATACACGCCAGATCGCAGCCGATGACTATTTCCAGGGAATGTTCACGACAGCGCTGGATGAAGGAGAGATCATCACGTCGATCCGTTTCCCGGTACCGCAAGCGGCGAGCTATCAAAAGTTCCTGCAGCCGGCGTCGCGTTTTGCGCTTGTCGGGGTCTACCTGGCCCGCTTCGCAGACGGAGTACGCGTCGCTGTAACCGGCGCGAGCGAGGACGGAGTTTTCCGGTGGTCCGAGGCTGAACAGGCGCTGAACAAAGAATTTCGCCCTGATGCCCTTATGGACCTGCGCGTGAACCCAGCAAACATGATTGCGGATCTGCATGGGAGCAAAGAATACCGAGCACATCTCGTTTCGGTCCTGACCAAACGCGCGGTTGCAGACTGCCTATAATCCACTCTCAAAGAACTCGAAAAGCCTCGGTGTAATCCGGGGCTTTTTATCCTTGCAGCGTGACCACTTTTCCACTGGGGCGAACACAGATCGCGATGTAATCGCCGGCTGCTCGCGCGAGGGTCGCTGCAATTTCAGACTCTGAGGCGTAACAGAATGCTGTTGAAAGCGCATCTGCTGCCGCAGCATCCGGCGCCTGGATACTGACCGTTGACCAAAGCGGTGCGTATTCGCCCATCGGGTCGATGATGTGAGCGCCTCCAGACCGCAGGAGCATGACGCCGGGACTGGACGTAGCGATGGCGCGGTCTTTCAAATGCGCTACTTCGACAAGCCCGTGCACTGGATCCGAGACGCCCAGCAGCCACTGACGACCACTTGCAAAATACTCTCCGATATTGACCAGGACCTTTTCCCACCCGGCCTTGCGCAAGGCGTGTACGACCAGATCGGTGGCGAAACCTTGAGCGATTCCATTCAGGGTAAGCGCTTGACCTTGACCCAGCTGCACTCGGTTCTTGGATAGACGTACGCGATCCCATCCAATCAGCGCTCGAGCGTTTTGAACTTCTTTCACTGAAGTCGCTTGCCAAAGTGGCTGAACCGTCGGATCAAAGCGACCATTCGTGAGGTCGTAAGCCGCATTGCACGCTTGCAAGAGAGACACGAAAGCGGGATCGGGGCTTTTGAGATGCCCTGTTCGGTTGAGTTCAGATAGGGCGGAGTCCGGGCGGTACAGGCTGAACAACGTTTCGCATTTTTCCAAAATGGATCGCAGACTGGCAATGGCGTGTTTTGCCTCCACAGGGTCGGCATCCAGTGTCAGACCGATATCGGCCCCCATGGCGTAGCCCCGCCAACGGGTAGGCAGCGCATGAGATGGAGATGCCAATGAAGCAGCAGAAATGGCCAGGAAGCGGCGGCGATTGATCATTCGGCAGCGACCTCTCTTGTGCGACGACGAGCCGCGACGATCAGAGGAACACAGCGGTTGCGGTCATCGTGTATGGCGACGCAGTCGAGACACTGAAAACACTCATCATACTGGATTTGACCGGTTTGCTTGATTGCGCCATATTTACATTTGACCTTGCACAGCTGACAGGGTGACCCGCATTCGGCACGGCGCTCGATCCAGTCGCGGCCGCGAAGCAATCCGCCTAGCGCAAGGAACGCGCCCAAAGGGCAGACATATCGGCAAAAGCCCTTGAACAAAACCATACTCAATACCAGCCAGAAGACGGCGTAGGCGACGTAATACCATTCCCGGACAAAGAATGTCGTGATTGCAGTTTTGAATGGCTCAACCTCTGCCGCTTTGTCGACCTGATCAGGCGCAGCAAGCACAACCACCAGCAACGCCATCAGAACCGCGTATTTTAGCCACTTCAAACGGTTGTCCCATTTTGGCGTCGGTTCGATTTGACGTATGCGCAGAGCTTTGCCGAGATGATGCGCGAATTCCTGAAGAGCGCCGAAAGGGCAGAGCCACCCGCAAAACAATCCCCTGCCCCATACGATCAGACCTGCAAGTGTCACCATCCAGATCAGCAACGAGAACGGATCATAGAGCAGGAAGGTAAAACTGCCGCCGTCCAGGACAGTGCGCAAAGCTCCTAAAACCGTGACGATCGACAATTGCCCCTGGCCCCACCAACCAACGAAGACCGTGACAAAGGCCAGAACAGCAAGACGTATGGGAGTAAACAGTGGCTGGGCGGCCAAAGCATTCATTCGCAGTGCCAAACCGGCCAACAGAACAGTCAGAAACAGGCTCAGAATGATCAGATCGGATTGGCGATTTCGCAGCGCTTCAAGCCAGGGCGGTGCCGGTGCAATCTGCTCCGGTCGATCAAAGAACCTCTCAGGAGTGACGTGTGCAACCTCCAAAGTGACAGAACCAGTTTCAGGCTGGAACATGCCATGTTCGCGAACCGACAGAACCTTCAGCACCCATTCCCGGGAAGGTTCGAAGCCCAAGCGCCGGTCAGTGCGCAAGATCATGGCGACACCATCGGGTATGTCGTCGGCCAACTCGACCAACAGATCAGAGTCCCGCAGAGCGACAGGCAAACCGCCCTGTTCTGCCGAAACCCAGTCGGGTGATGTATTGCGGACGAAATCTTCGCTGACCAAACCATGGCGTGCCGATTCGATCACAAGGATCGGTTCGTCATTGTCCGAGATTTCCATGAAGCGCTGTAACTCTTCATAACTGTCTTGGGACAAGACAGCGCGCGCGATGGACTTCGGACCCACATCTACAACCCAGAGGTCCAGATAAGGGTCGTCGGGGTTGTCCTGCGCCTCGGGATCGTCGTCTTCCCACAGGGTGCCATCGAACAGAGCGTCAACTTCCGCATTGGTGTAAACCTTGCGTGTCGCGATGCCTTGACCGACCAGATCCTGCCAGTTGAGTTCCTCTTCATAATCTGGATTCGGAAATGCAGGCGGTGCACTTGCCAATCCCTGCATTTTCTCGCGCGCGACGGCCAAAGCCGCGCCCATGACGGTTTCATGCGCGATCCGCACACTTGCTGTCGCCTTTGTAACCCCGTCCAAATAGACCAATGAGGATCCGCGTGCTGCATCGCCGTACGGGTTTCCGACAACGATCGAATCCGATATCGAAAGGCCCCCATATTGTTCGAAAAATTTATGGAACGGGGCCTCTCCCAGCCCTGAGACAAATATCGGCTCGTTATGTTCGATCAACTGCACGTCCAGAAAACGCCCTTCAAGATCCAGCACGATCAGAATATTGATCGGCGCGCCGGAAAAACCGGGTAGCGGTACTAAAGGTTCCGATTCAAAGACGTATCCCGCTTCGGCCCCACCGGAGTTCAGCAGGCTGTAGACGCCGTTTTCGTTCAACACCTCTCCCAAGGAGAACGGCGCACGGATGTAGGGCTCCATATCTTCACGCGACAATGGTTCGGCCAAAACCGCCAGGCTGCTGAACAGCAGCATCAGACTTCCCAGGAGCACGCGCATGGTCGAAAGACTAACTTTCCGTCCTGCAATGGGACATTCGACGAAAGTCCTAAGTGACTGCGCGGCCACCCTCGGGCAGCCCTGCATTCAATGCTGGCCGTTAAAGCGATTAGTTGCCGCAGCCCTGCCAAAGTTGCGAGCAGAAAGAACCCGACTTTAGCAGGTGTCACCGGCCCCGGTCTGCAAAAAAGTTACCACGGCACCAAGAGCAAACAAAAGTTCCAGATATGCAGCTGTCCGATGAAGAGCTGAACTTGGTTCACAGCTCAGTCCAGCACATCTTCGACCTCGGGGTGATATTGGGTTTTTCACTTCAAAGGCTACGCTCTGCCAAAAAAAGAACAGGCCGCCCGGTTAGGACGGCCTGACCCGGTTTTTTCTTAAGCCTATGCCTTACTCGGCTGCCTGCGTGCTGCTGGCAGAGTGCTTGTCACGCTGACTATCGCGGAACAGCGCTTTGGCCAGCGATACGCACATCAGGCCCATCACCATTGTGAACGGAAGCGCACCGATGATCATGGCATTGCGCAGCGCGTCCATCGGGTTGTTTTCACCCGCCGCTAGGATCAGCGCGCCGATCACTGCCGTCAGGATCACACCCCAGATGATGCGGTGCTTGACACCGGTTTCCTGGCTACCACCCGACATGATGGTGTTCATGACCAGAATGCCCGAGTCCGCCGACGTCACAAGGAAGGTCATGATCAGGATCACGCACATGACGTTCAGCATGGACAGCAGCCCACCGTCGATCATGTAGGACAGGGTTACGAACAGCTTGTTGGTGTTCGATGCACCGATGATCGCACCTTCCGCGGCGCCTGCCAGTTCCAGATCGATCGCAGTGCCGCCCAGAACGGTCATCCAGGCAAAGCACACCAGCGCAGGTGCGAACACGCAGCCCAGTATGAACTCGCGAACGCTGCGACCCTTGGAGATGCGCGCCAGAAACAGACCCACGAAGGGCGAGAATGCGATCCACCATGCCCAGTAGAAGGTAGTCCAGCCTGCCTGCCAGCCAAACTGACGTCCTTGCTCACCCGCAGCATATGCCGCGGCCAAGGTTGCTTCGTCCAACTCGGCTGCCGCACCTTCCAGACCGCTTTTGAAGCCGTCAAAACTGCCCCATGCGTTGGTTGCGCCCCCCATCAGGTCTGCGGCGTGTGCTTGCGCTTCAGCCGGCAGGGCCGCTGCGAATGCTTCGGCCGACAGCGGGCCATAGGCATTAAAGCTGAGCGACAGGAACTGCAGGATATAATCGACCATCGCAGTTCCGTAGGTGGTCAAGGCAAAGACAAACGAACCGAAGACCACGAAAGTGCCCAGCAAGATGATCGACAGCACCAAGTTCAGGTTCGACAGGTACTTAACACCACGGCCGACACCGGAAACAGCAGAAATGATCGACAGGCACATGATGACCACCAAACCTGAGATCAGACCAACCTTGCTGGGGGTCGGCACCTCTCCGCCCAGATCCATGATCCACTGGATACCAGTGATGGCATAGAGGCCGTCGATGAACTGGCTGACGCCAAAACCGATGGTTACGGACACGCCGAGGATCGTTGCAACAACGCCCAAAACGTCGACCACATGGCCGAAAAAGCCGTTGACGAAACGACCAAACAGCGGAGTCAACGCCGAGCGGATCGTCAGAGGCATGTCGCGTGTATAAGCGTAGTAGGCCAGGGACAGACCAGTCACCACGTAGATTGCCCAGGCGTGGAAGCCATAATGCAGGAAAGTGAAACGGTAGGCCGATTGCAGTGCTTCGGGCGTGTTACCTTCGACATCACCAGAAACGACAACCGGATTCGAGCCCCAAAGACCCAGCGGTTCTGCTGTCGCAAAGACCATGAGACCGACACCCAGACCGGCACCGAACATCATAGAAAACCATGAGAAGTTGGAAAACTCAGGCTTTTCCCCTGGCGTTCCCATGACCCGACGACCCGTGGAAGGAATGATCGCAACAACGGCAAGGAAAAGGAAGAAGAACCCGACAATGATGATGTAGAAGCTGTTGAAGACTTCAAGCAACTGGCTGTTCAGGCTTCCCAGTGTGCTGTTTGCATTCGCAGGGAAAACCAGGGCCCAAAGGACCAGCCCGACCATGATGGCCTTACTGATCAGGGCAATTGGGACGCTGTAGTTTTCGTAGAATCCGGAATTAGCCGTTTCTATTTCAACGTCCGTGAAAGGTTCAGGTATCGACATATCGCGCGTTCCTCCTTGAGTGTCGTTTTTTGTTCTTTAGAAAATAGTGCTGGAAGACACCGCGCTGCACGGTGTGGACCATCATGCACGATGCACAAACTGATGATGAGCTGTGTTCAGCCCAGGTGTGGGCTTGCAGTAAAAACGCGTGCTCCCATTACGTTCCTTACTGCAGATCTCCTCCCGATTAATCGCTACCAGCCGACATCCCTGGTCCTAGTGATAAGTCAGCATGTCTTTAAACATGATCGCAACGTCGTAAGTGGTTATTGGGCTTCCAACTTCGAAACACCTATAGCATGGGTTAAGTGTCCTAATTTGAAAATCCGACACTTCGATTACGTGAAACGACTATAAAACTCACTCGTTTTCTATGTTAGCGAGAACAGTGCGATGCTATGAATTGCAGTGGTTATCATACTGTCTATAGCTTCAGGACCAGTTTCTCGGACTTGGCCCGCGATACACAGGTGCACAGGAACTCGTGGCTTTCCTGTTCTTGCGGTGTGAGTATTCCGTCGCGGTGGTCGACTTTTCCGGACACCACGTCAACGATGCAGGACCCGCACAACCCTTCGGAACAGCCGAAATCGACCTGCACGCCGTTGTTTTGCAATACTTCGAGAATGGTCTCCTCTTTGCCGACCGGGTAGATCGCGCCGGTTGACTGAATTTCGACCTGGAATTCGGCGTTTGTGTCGTGCTCGATATCAGATGCGGCTGCAAATCGTTCAAAATGGATTGCACCGCCGCGCAAGGATGCACTTGCTTCAAGAACAGCATTCAGCATCGGTTCAGGTCCGCAGGTATACACATCCGCACCCATCGGCATCGATTGCATGACCGATGCCAAATCAAACTGACCGTCGGTGTCATCGCAGTGCAAATGATACCATTCATCCAATCCAAGCGTTCGGAACTGCGCATCCATCGCGGCATATTCCCTTGACCGTACCAGGTAATAGACCCGAAAATCCTGCCCTCGGTTCATCAATTCCCGCGCCATTGCCACCAGCGGCGTCGCCCCAATGCCGCCTGCAATCAACGTGACGTGCCGATCATGGCTTTCGAGTTTGAAGTGATTTCGCGGCCCGCCGATTTCGACCATCGACCCATCTTGCAACGCGTGCATCGCCACCGAGCCGCCACGCCCTGCGTCGTCACGTTTGACGGCGACATTGATCAAGCGACCGTCTTGGCTCCAGCTCCACAGTGAATACTGCCGCACCAGATCATCGGCCAGATGAACATCGACATGTGCCCCGGGTTGAAGGCCCGTGAAGCGGCCGTTTTCGACCTCAAAGCAAAAATCGGACGTGTCCGGGCTCAGCTGTGTTTTGCGCACGAGGCGAGCAACTTGTGTATCCATCACACGTCCTGTTCGTTCTTGATCGAATTCGATCCTGTACCAGACGGCAAACAGCAGGAAAAAAACATAGATTTCAATTGCAAATTTTCTCACATTCGGATGAATGGAACTCACCTCTGTCCCTTGAGCAACGCAGCAGCCATGTCACGACGCCACTACAATCTTCCTCCGCTCACGACATTGTCGGCCTTTGAGGCCGCTGCCCGGCACCTCAGCTTCAAAGAAGCTGCAGGTGAACTGTCCGTTACGCCGGGTGCTGTCAGCCACCAGATAAAAGCGCTGGAAGGCGAATTGGGTTCAGCGTTGTTTGTCAGAAAGCACCGGGGCGTGGAACTGACCGAGGATGGTCAGGACTTGTTCGAAGTTCTCGGTTCGTCGTTCCGGCAGATATCGAAAGTGCTTGAAAAGATACGAAGCGGTGATTCGGAGAATCCGGTGACGGTCGGGTCCACTACCGCTGTGGCGGCATTGTGGCTTTCTCCTTCGGTCATCCGGTTCTGGCAGGACTATCCGTACGTCAAAGTGAACCAGATGGCGCAGGACAAGCCATTCTCGGACAGACCGGATATCGACTTTTTCATCCGCTACGGCCGTGACGTGAACTCGCAGCTGAACCATACCAAACTGTACCGTGATACTTTGACGCCAGTCTGTAGCCCCGAGATGGCCTTGGAACTGAAGGGGGCAAGCCTGGAAGATCTGGTCGAGCGTCGCCTGATCCACCTTGAAACGCAGGACAACACCTGGACCACCTGGCCATCTTGGTTTCACGACGTTGGATATACCGGAGTTGTACCGGTGCAGTCGCGCGTGAACAGCTATGCGTTGGCGTTGCAGTTGGCCCGCAAAGGGGCTGGACTTGCATTGGGGTGGAAACGCTTGATCCAACCCATGTTGACCTCGGGAAAACTTGTTGCGCTGGAAGAATTCAGCATACCCGCCCCGAACAATTTTTATCTCGTCGGTCGCCCGGACGACCAACTGACAGAAGGTGCCCTGGCCTTGAAAAACTGGTTGCTGGATGAATTGTCCGGGAGTTCGGTTTAGTTTACCTCAATCGGTCATTAGGTTTTTTGATATTGAATGAAGCTGGCTCGACCGGCCAATGGGGTAACGTTTAACGCATTCCGAATTACTCAGGAGCAACCGATGAACAAGCATTCAAGGCTTTCGTCTGTTCTGACCCCGGTAAACACCGCCAAGGGTCTGCCGAACGAGCATTATGTCGATCCCGCTGTCTTCGCCGAGGAACGGGATGCGGTCCTGTTTGCGAACTGGTCTGGCATCGGTTTCGGCAAGGACATTCCCGAAGCGGGTGATGCCTATCCGATCGACTTTCTTGGCACGCCGCTTCTGATGGTGCGCGACCGTGACGGACAGATCGGTGTTTTCCAGAACACCTGTCGTCATCGTGGAATGATTTTGGTCGACAAGCCGCAGAAAATCCGTGGCGCGATCCGTTGCCCCTATCACAGCTGGTGCTATGGCCTGAATGGCGAGTTGCGCACTGCGCCGCATGTCGGCGGCCCCGGACGGAACACGCATGAAGATCTGGACTTCGCCGAACTGGGCCTGATCCGCATTCGTTCTTATGTCTGGCGTGACGTTATCTTCGTCAATGTGGATGGCAACGCCCCGGAATTCGAAGAGGTCCATGGCGAGTTGATGGAACGCTGGAAAGATTTCGATCAGCCGATGTATCATGGCGGTGCCGGCGCGTCTGTCCGGCTGGCGCTGGAGTCGAACTGGAAACTGGCGGTCGAGAACTTCTGCGAAAGCTATCACTTGCCTTGGGTTCACCCGGGTCTTAACAGCTATTCGCGCCTAGAAGACCACTATAACATCAATGAACTGGGCAAGTATTCGGGTCAGGGCACTTATGTTTATCGTCAGTTCGAAGGTCAGAACGGCGAGAAACTGGATGACTTCCAGAACCTGAGCGAACAGTGGCACGAAGGTGCGGAATACATCGTCGTGTACCCAAACACCCTGCTGGGTGTTCAGCGCGACCATGGCTTTGCCTTCATCATCGATCCGATCACCCATGAGAGGTCGAATGAGAGAATTGAGCTGTACTACACCAAAAAACCGGAAGACGCACCCGAGCACGAAGCGTTGCGCGCAAAGAACGCGCAGCTTTGGAAAACCGTTTTCGAAGAGGATGTGTTCGTGGTTGAGGGCATGCAGAAGGGCCGTCATGGTGTCAAATTCGACGGCGGCCGCTTCTCGCCTGCGATGGATGGTCCAACGCATTGTTTTCACCACTGGGTGGCAACGCAGATCGAACAGGCCCGCGAAGAGGCATAGGCGACTTTCTACAGTACAGTCTGGCCCGATCCCAGGTGGTGGCGCACATGCCGAGGGCGGGTCAGATCTCTAACAGCAAGTGTTTGCTGGCGAACTCTCGACCCTGTTTGGTGGCGTTGGAAATTCCGGTTTCAGGCGCGAGAAAGGACTGAAAGCGTTGTATAAATACATGCGCACCAAAAACATCGCGATATCGCTGAAAGGCTGACCTTGGATTTTCAAGAACTCGATGACCAACTGCTGCAGGCCCATGCGGATAGCGATCTGCCGGCGCTGATCCGACTGTACCACGAGGCGGCCAGCCAGGCCGAACAACGTCAGGATCATGACGCGGCCTGTTTCTATCTGACACATGCGTTCGTATTTGCACTGGAATACGGAGCCCCCGAAGCGGATGAACTGAACTGCAAACTATACGAACGCGGTCGCGCCCATCGTTTGGCGTTCTGATGAAACCGGTATAACTGGGTTATTGCGGTGGCAAAGAGACAAAGCATGACTCATTTCACATTTCTATGCCTTGAAGATTTCCCGGTTGCTGCCCTGTCCATGGCCATTGACCCGTTACGCGTGGCCAATGAGATCAGCCGCAGGGATGGTCTTGGCTGGACCGTCGTATCAGAAGATGGGCAACCGGTCATGTCCAGCTCACGCCTCAGCTTCAATCCCGACAAGGCATTGTCCGAGGTGGATGAGACCGATGTGGTATTGGTCTTTGCCGGGGCGTCAACCCGGTTCAGGGATCGCAAGGCGTCAGGCGGAGCGCTGCGACGGCTTTTGTCCCATGGCGTGCGGATCGGTTCCGTCAGCGGTTCACTTTTTGCGCTGGCGGAAGAGAGGTTCTTCGATGGTTACAGCTGTAGCGCGCATTTCTGCTATACTGCTGCTTTGAAAGAACAATTTGACAGAGTGACCCTGTGTGACACGCTCTATACCATAGATCGCAACCGAATGTCGTTTGCCGGAACTTCGGCGGTGTTTGAATTTATGCTGGGCGTAATTTCGGATGAGGTATCCGATACGGTTGCCGTCGAAACGGCCTGCTGGTTTCAATACGCGACTTTGCGCGATGCAGGTACTTTGCAGGTTCTGCCGGGGTATAGCAAAGATCAAACCCGGAATGGCCTGCCACGCCCGGTTCGGCGGGCCATCGAGCTGTTTGCAAACAATATCGAAAACAAGATCTCAATCGAGCAGGTCTCGAAACTCGTTGGTATGTCCATGCGGCAATTGGAACGGCATTTCAAAAAAGAAACCGGAATCAGCCCCGGTGGGTATTATCGCAGATTGCGGCTGGATGCGGCGCGGCAGAAGCTGCTTTATACCGACCAGTCCCTGCAGGAAATCGCGCTGTCGGTCGGGTATGACAGCGCCAGTTCCTTCTCAAGCAATTACCGGCGGGAATTCGGCCTGCCTCCAACACAAGAGCGCAAGGAAAGAAGCCGCGGTGCAAGACACGCGGCCTTGTCCTTTGGTCAACGTCCGTCAAAGGGCTTTGGCCACCTCGGTCAGCATGTGGTGAACTGAAATCGCGTAGCTGCGTGGCGCGTAGATCGAGAAATCCGTTCCTGCCTCATTACAGCGCAACAGGCATCCCACATGATAGATTGCAGTGCGGTTGAAGGCTCCGGCCTGCATCTGCTCGACATCCAGAACCGTCAAGCGTTGCAGTAGATCGATGGCACCCTGCCCGGTCATGTCGATGCGTGTAAACACGTCCGACTGATCGGTCACGGACGCTATGCCAGCGAATTCGACCGCCATCCTCCGGGCCGGCTCCAATGGGCCTGTGTATGTTTCTTCGCACAGGTACTGATCCGGGCCCAACCAGTGCAGACTGCTGGTTTCGCCCTGTTCCCATTGCCCCGCGTCAGGCGCCGGGACTCCACAAACGGTTTGAAGCCTGGCCTTCACAGCCTCTTCTTGTCCCAGTCTGGCCGAAACGGATGCCAGTGCCACATCCTCTCGTTCCTGAAAGGTCAGAGGTCCGACCACGTCCCGTTTTGGTTCGGTGCCGCCAATGGCGGTCTTGGCAACAAACTCACGCACGGAGCCGTTCTCCTTCGGGGTCAACGAAATGCGCGCTGACAAGCGTCGCTTTGATGTTGGTGTCATCCACCGGGCTGACAATCTGCACGGTGTCGCCCAATCGCTGCGCCCCGCGTTTTACAAAGGCCAGGCCGATGCTGCTGGACAGGTGCGGCGAATAGGCAGCCGATGTGACATAGCCCAGATCGTTTTCCGGCAGGTGTGGCGCATCCTCGTCGAACACATGGCCACCGGCCAGCACGGTATCGGCGTTGTTGACCGGCCGGATGCCGACCAAAGCCAGGCCATCCGGATCCGTCAGAGCTTCGCGTGCGCTGAGCGTCGCACCGATACTTTCTTTCTTGGTTGAGACCATGCGCCCCATGCCCAGATTGTGGGCGCTGGTGGTTCCGTTCAGTTCGTTTCCGGTGGCATGGCCCTTTTCAATCCGCAGAACGCCAAGCGCTTCGGTGCCATACGGCGTTACGCCAAAGGGCTTTCCAAGCGCCATCAAATGTCGGATCAGCGCGTCACCGTACCGGGTAGGCACAGCCAGCTCATAGGCCAACTCGCCCGAGAACGAGATGCGGAACAGCCGCGCCGGGACCCCCCCGGCAATGGTCACCTCGCTACACGCCATAAAGGGGAAACCTTCGTTGCTGATGTCATAGCCATCATCAACGACCTTTTGCAGCAACTCACGGGATTTCGGGCCCGCTATGGCATATTGCGCCCAGGCGTCGGTGGTCGAGATCATCTGCACATCCATGTCCGGAAACAGGCATTGATGCACGAACTCCATGTGGCGATAGACACCAACCGCGTTTGCGGTTGTGGTGGTGACCACAAAGTGATCCTCGGCCAGGCGGGCGGCGGTGCCGTCATCCATGGCTATGCCGTCTTCGCGCAGCATCAGGCCATAGCGGGTTTTGCCCACCGGCAGTTTGGCGAAGCCGTTACAATAGATCTTGTTGAGGAATTCCGCGGCATCCGCGCCCTGCACGTCGATTTTGCCCAGCGTGGTCACGTCGCAGACGCCGACACCGCTGCGTACTGCCAGAACCTCGCGGTCCACCGACTCGCGCCAATGGGTTTCACCAGCCTTGGGGAACCACTGCGCACGCAACCAAGGGCCCACCTCGACGAATACCGCGCCTTGTTCTTCAGCCCATTGGTGGCTGGGCGTCAGTCGCGTAGGTTTGAACTCTTTCCCGACCGAGCGCCCGGCCCAGGCGCCCATCGCCACAGGCGTGTAAGGTGGCCGGAAGATGGTTGTGCCGGTTTCGGGAATGCTCTTACCGGTGATCTCGGCCATCACGGCCAGCGCGCCGACATTCGCGGTTTTGCCCTGATCGGTCGCCATGCCAAGAGTTGTATAGCGTTTCAGATGCTCGACACTGCGAAACCCTTCCTGTTCGGCCAGTTTGACGTCCTTTACGGTCACGTCATTCTGGAAATCCAGCCAGGCGCGGCCTTTGCCGGGCACGTTCCAGAACGGGGTGATACGGATCGCATCATCCTCAGCTTCCGGCAGGTCGACCGGGCAGGCCGTGATCCCCAATCCGTCCAGCGCCGCAAGTGCCGCATTGGTGCCCGAGGCGATCGCCCCGTGGCTGGTCAGGTTGCCAGCGGCGGCACCGGCGACAACCATACCCTTCGGCAACTCGGCCGGCGGGATGAAGGCTGCAAGCGGTTCGAACCATTGCGGGCGACCGCGTTGGTGGCATGTCAGTTGCACATTCGGGTTCCATCCACCCGAAACGCCCAGACCGCTGACTTCAATCGGGCGGGTCTGACCATCGGCCATCTGCACGGTGATCGATTTCAGCCCCAGACGCCCCTGCGCGCCGATGACTTGCGCACCGGCCAGCAATTCACATTCGGCGATGCGCGGTGCATCGCGGCGCGGGTCGATAACAGTGACAACCTTGATCCCGGCTTTGATCAGATCCTGCGCGGCGCGGTGTCCTTCATCGTTGTTGGTGAAGATCGCCACGCGCTTGCCCGGTGTCACAGCCCAGCGGTTTGCATAGGCCCGCATCGCGCCCGCCAGCATTATGCCCGGTCGGTCGTTGTTTTCGAAAGCAATCGGACGTTCGGTAGAGCCGGCACAAAGCACCGAGTGCTTCGCGTAAATGCGCCACAGAATCTGGCGTGGTTTCCCCGCTTCGGGCACTGCAAGGTGATCCGAGACCCGCTCAAGCGCGCCGTGGATGCCGTGATCATAGGCGCCGAACACAGTGGTGCGCGTCAGAAGGCGCACATTGTCCATCGACGCCAGCTCTCCCAGTGTCTGCGCGACCCAATCCGCATTCGAAATGCCCTCGAACCGGTCACAGTCAGACAACAGACGCCCACCCATCCGGCTGTCCTCGTCGGCTAGAATGACCCGCGCGCCAGACCGCGCCGCCGTCAAGGCTGCGATCAGGCCAGAAGGACCGGCTCCGATAACCAGTACGTCGCAATGCAAATAGCCTTTGTCGTAGATGTCCGGGTCAGCTTCTTTCGTCAGGTTGCCCAGACCGGCCGCCTTGCGGATCATCGGCTCATAGAGCTTTTCCCAGAACGCCTTGGGCCACATGAAGGTCTTGTAATAGAAACCCGCCGTCAAAAACGGTGAGAACTGGTCATTGATTGACAGCGCGTCGAAGGCGAGCGAGGGCCAGCGGTTCTGCGATGTCGCCTCGAGCCCGTCGAACAATTCAATTGTGGTCGCGCGTGTGTTCGGTTCCTGCCGGTTGCCTGTGCGCAGCTCAACCAGCGCGTTGGGTTCTTCCGAGCCCGAGGCCAGCACACCGCGTGGGCGGTGGTATTTGAACGAGCGGCCAACCAACCGTACGTCATTGGCCAGCAGAGCCGAGGCCAGCGTGTCGCCCTGATAACCTTCGTAGGATTTGCCATCGAAGGTAAAGCGCAGTTTTTTGGACCGGTCGATCAGACCGCCCTGCAAACGATTGCTCTGGGTCATCTTCCCCGCCCCGTCTTGCGGGCTACATCCCGCGCCAGTTCTGTTGCCAGAATTTCATGGGTCAGCGTGTTGCGTGTCACAACAAGCCACGAGCGGTCGCCCTGCTCGTGAAACCACAACTCACGATGGGTTCCTGCGGGGTTGTCGCGCAGGTAGAGATAGTCGTGAAACTCTGCGGCAGCCGATTCTGATTGCCAGTCGGGCCGATTGATCAGGCTCGCGTCACCCAGATAGGTGAATTCGGATGCGTCTCGCGGGCCAAGCAATGGATGATTTATGATCATGTCCGGGCCTCCTCAGTGCAGGTTGGGCTGTGCGCCCACGCCTTTTTCGTCAATCATCCGTCCGGTTTTGAACCGGTCCAGACGATAGGCAGTTGCAACTTCATGCGGTCGGTCAGTGGCCATCAGATGCGCGAAACAAAAACCAGATGCTGGCGTTGCCTTGAAACCGCCGTAGCACCAGCCACCATTGAAATAGAGCCCGTCAATTCCGGTGTGATCTATGAACGGCGAGCCATCCATCGACATATCCATCACGCCGCCCCACATCCGCAGCAGGCGCGCGCGACCGATCATCGGCATCAGGGACATACCACCTTCGGCCACATCCTCAACCACAGGCAGGTTGCCGCGTTGGGCATAGGTGTTATAGCTATCGATATCGCCACCAAAGACCAGCCCGCCCTTGTCCGATTGGCTGACATAGAAATGTCCGGCGCCATAAGTTATCACCCCGTCAAGAACCGGTTTCAGCCCTTCGGTCACAAAGGCCTGTAGCACGTGACTTTCGATCGGCAGACGCATTCCCGCCTGAGCCATCACGCGGCCGGAAGAACCGGCCACCGCCACGCCCACCTTCTTGGCACCGATATATCCCCGTGTGGTTTCAACACCCAGCAGTTTTCCGTTTTCGATGCGGAACCCGGTGACTTCGCAATTCTGGATGATGTCGACACCCCGTTGATCCGCGGCACGGGCATAGCCCCAGGCCACACCGTCATGACGCGCCGTGCCGCCACGACGGTGCAAAAGACCGCCCTTGATCGGAAAGCGCGCATCGTCAAAGTTCAAGAACGGATACATCGCGCGAACGCCGTCCGTATCCAGAAGTTCGGCCCCAGAACCGGTGAACATCATTGCATTGCCACGGCGGCGATACGCGTCTCGCTGCGCATCCGTGTGACAAAGGTTCAGAATACCGCGCTGGCTGACCATCGCATTGTAGTTCAGGTCCTGCTCCAGGTTCTCCCACAGTTTCAGCGACAGTTCATAGAAAGGCTGGTTGCCCTCCAACAGGTAATTGGCGCGAATGATCGTCGTGTTCCGCCCCACGTTACCGCCGCCGATCCAGCCTTTTTCCAGAACGGCCACTCTTGCGGCGTTGTGTTCCTTGGCCAGATAGTATGCCGTCGCAAGGCCATGACCGCCGCCGCCAATCACGATGAAGTCATAGCTTGATTGAGGTTCGGGATCGCGCCATGCCGGTGTCCAGCCCCGGTGCCCGTTCAAAACCTGCCGCATGATCGCGAGTGCCGAATACCGCATATGGATGAGTCCTTAACCCTTTGTGCGTCGATGCATCTTGAGCCACCTGAACGGACTCAGTCACGGCGTAATCCGTCACGGAGTTTATCAGTTGCGACAATTTTCAGGCTCGTGTTCGGATAGACTGTTGGACGACTGAGCAAATTACCAATGCATGGGTGACGGGCCCGTGCAGCCATCGCGCGAAGATCAACGTTCCATGCGAAGCCGCCCGGCCATCGTCCGGTTGTCTTCCGTGATTGCGGGGTTGCTGTTACAACGCCAAAGGCACCGCCGCGTGTGAGGGGATCAGAACCGCAACAATTCAAGCGTATGCCCTGCGGGCAGGTCCTCGGCCTCTGCCGGTATGGTCACCAACCCGTCTGCCTGCGCCAGCAAAGCCACACGGCCACTGTAGGATGGTGCCATCAGGCGCAACCTCAGAAGGCCATCCGGCGAGGTGCCGTCAATCTGGACCGGTCGATATTCCTGCCGACCCGCGTGACGCTGCAAGGGTTCGGCCAGCACCGCCTGAACAGGTGTCTGAGGCATGTGACGCAGACCCGCGCGGCGCGCCATCATCTGTGATCCGATTATCTGCCATGTCACGTAAGCCGAAACCGGGTTGCCTGGCAGACCAACATAGAGAGCACGTCCGCGCCGCCCGAACATGACCGGTTTCCCTGGCTTCATCGCGACTTTCATGACATCGGTTTCGCCGCCGATCTCGCTGAACAGTCGGGGCATGTGATCTTCATCCCCTACGGACACTCCCCCGGTTGTAACGATCAGATCCGAGGTATCGCATGCCTCGCGCAGAACCCGTCCAAGACGGGCCGGGTCATCTTCGACCGGCCCCCGGTCGTTCAGTTCGATCCAGGGTTTTTGCAACAACGCCAGCAGCATATAACGGTTCGAGTTGTAGATTTGGCCGAGGCCAAGGGGTTCGCCCGGTTGGCGCAGCTCGCTACCTGTCGAAAAGATCGTAACCTTCAGTTTTCGGAACACCAAGACCTCGCCGTACCCGGCGGATGCCAGGGCTGCCACCTCACGCGGTCCAATTTCGCAGCCGCGCTGCAGGATCGGACCCCCAGCAAGAAGATCTTCCCCCGCACGCCGGATATTCTGGCCGGGTTTGGGGCGGCGGCTGAATCGAACCCTGTCGATCACGAGATCGCAATCTTCCTGCATCAGCACAGCATCGAAGTCAGGCGGCACAGGAGCCCCCGTAAAGATGCGCAAAGCGCTGCCTTCGGGTGCATCATGGTCGCCGGGGTCGCCCGCAGCCACGCGTCCGGCCACGGGAAGTTCGAATACCGGTCCGTCGCCCAGATCTCTGGTGCGGATGGCATAGCCATCCATGGCAGAGTTGTCGAAGGCGGGCATGTCGACCTTACTGGTGCAATCCTCGGCCAGAACCCGGCCTATCGCCTGTTTCAGCGGCAAAGTCTCGGTTTCAGTAAGAGGATCGGCCACAGAAAGACCGCGCTCAAGGGCGTGATCTACACTCAAATACACGTTGGCCTGGCGGTCACATGCACATCCATCAGCCATGTTGATCCTCCAAATATGCAAAGAAGTCTTGGAGCCCTGTAGCCCCGGCAGGGATTTGCGGTGACCTCAGCTCAAACCGAAAGGCGAGGATTGGTGTGTCCGCCTTCGGGTCGATGCTCTGATGTATTGCAACGGCCTCGGAGATAACCTTGGCCGATGCAGCGTGGGCAAAGACCCAGAGTCCGGTAAAGATTGCTGCAGTTAGTTTCAGCGAAGCATTCATCTGTCCCTCCGGAGTTCAGGCCGCCCGGCAGAAATCCCCCAGCAGGTCAGCCAGAACGCTGATCACCACCGGCAAAAGGGAGCGATGGTTATTGTCGCACAGTCCGGCCAGAAATTCCCGGCCAATGGACATCACGTCAGGCGTACTGTCATTGACATAGGTCATGACCCGCCGTTCGGGGCCTTTGTCAGCAAAGGCACTATGGCCGCCTCTGCTGCTTCCACAGGTTCTGAAATCACAACCGAAGCCGCGCACTGTTCGTTGCGTTGCCCTTTGGTCGGTTTCGAAAGAAAAAAGCCTGGCACGGCCATGAAAAAGTGAACGAGCACGAGGATCGGGATCTCTTTTTCAGATGATCTTAGCCGAATGCCAGACGTTCTTGACCGTCATGTAATTCTCAAGGCCTTCGGTTCCGCCTTCCCGACCATAGCCGCTGGATTTCACGCCCCCAAAGGGTGTTTCAGGCATGGATGCTTCAAGTGTGTTGATCGACAGATTGCCGACCTCGACCTCGTCGATCAGACGGTCGATGTAATCCGCCCGGTTGGTGAAAGCGTATCCGGCCAGACCGTAGGGAACTGAATTCGCCAGATCGATTGCCTCATCCAGCGAAGCCACCGAATTGATCACGGCAACCGGTCCAAACGGCTCCTCGCGCATGATCCGCGCCGTTTCGGGAACGTTCAATAGCACCGTGGGTTCAAAGAAATATCCCCGTTCACCAAGCCGCGATCCGCCGGTGGCAAGCGTTGCCCCCTGTGCCACCGCGTCTTCAACCAGTTCTGTCAAAGCCGGCACGCGCCGGTCGTTGGCCGTTGGGCCCATTTCAACCGTTGCTTCAAGCCCATTGCCGACGACTGTGGCTTTAGCCCGCGCGGTAAACCCAGCCGCATAGGCGTCAAATATACTCTCATGCGCGAAAAAACGGGTTGGCGACGTGCAGACCTGACCGGTATTGCGCGTTTTGCGCACCGCGCTTGAAACAGCAGCTGATTGCACATCCGTATCTTCGCAAACAATGACCGGCGCGTGGCCGCCCAACTCCATAAGCACTCGGGTGTCATGCCGGGCCGCCAAAGTGGTCAAATGGCGCCCAACGGTTGTCGAGCCTGTGAAGGCTACCAAGCGAACGGGGTCCTGCGGGATCAGGTGGCCGGATATCTCGGACGGTTCACCGAACACCAAATTCAGAACCCCCGGAGGCAGACCGGCATCTTCGAACGCTTTTGCTATGTGTAAAGCTCCGGCTGGCGTTTCTTCCGCAGCCTTCAGGATCACCGAACAGCCAGAGGCCAAAGCACCGGCGATTTTCCGGGCAGGTTGGCTCATGGGGAAGTTCCACGGCGAGAACGCGGCGACAACGCCAACAGGCTGGTGATGAACTGCAAACTTGTGACCCTGAGCTGCCGGAATGATCCTCCCATAGGTCCGCATCGCCTCGCCCGCATCCCATTCAAAGAACTCGGCACCGCGAATGACCTCCAGCCGGGCCTGCTTTAGGGGTTTGCCATGTTCCAGAGTGATGGAATGCGCGATTTCTTCCTGTCGCTGACGCATGAGGGCTGCCGCCCGCAGGATCGTATCCGCACGCTCACGCGGCGGTGTACGGCGCCACAGTCGAAAGCCTTCGACGGCCGCTTGCAGCGCGTCGTCCAGGTCTTTCACCGATGCGCAAGGCAATCGACCGAGTTCTTCCTCGGTCGCCGGGTTGACAACCGGGATATCGCGACCGGTTTTTCGCCACGTGCCGCCGATGAAAAGCTTGAGCTCTGGATACATGAAATCGGGGCCTCCGTTTGCCTTGATTTTTGATCGCTCGATGCCTCGTATTACTTCAAGCGCATAGCGCGAATACGGATATCAATTTGGCGAATATCTGGTCTGTCTGCTCCGCGCCGCGCGATGCAGAGCCGTTTTGAAAGCTCGCCCCGCAGGCGACAAATCGTCGTCCGCACGGAAGGAAACTCCTATTGGCCCCTGCCCAAACGGAACCACCCAGGCGAGCTGGGCAAGATGCCCGTTTTCGATATCCTGGGCGACGACCTCGGCAGGCATTAGGCCGATCAGGTCACGTGATTGCAGCAGCGCCCGGTTCGTCAGATAGGACACGGATTCAATCGCGACCGGTGGCACATATTGCTGCTGACCGACAAAAAAATGATCCGCCTGACGTCGCAACGTTGTCTCTTGCGGGGGGAGGATCCAGCCAAACGGTTTGGTTTGCGCAAAGGTCACGGCGTCCCGGCCCGCCAGTGGGTGCCGAGGGCCTACAATGGCCAATATCCGATCCTCGAACAGTTTTTCCTGCCGAATCTTGTCACGATGCCGGTGCGACGGCAGACGTCCTACAATCAAGTCGATCTCACCCGACAGAAGCCGAGGCATAAGTACCTCGTTGGTCCCTTCGCTGATCTTGACCGCGACGTTCGGGCGGTCTTCCAGCAGCAGTTCAATGGCGGCAGGTAGCAGGCTGGTGGACGCCGCAAGCAACGTGCCCACCACGACACGGCCGGAGTTTCCTTCGTTCAGATCGTCCAGTTCCTGCGCGGCATTTGAAACCTGTGCAAATATCAGTTTCCCGTGACGTATGAGAGTTTCGCCAAAAACGGTTGGCACAACGCCTCGATTGGTGCGTGTGAACAGTTTGATTTCAAAGTCCAGCTCAAGATCCTGAATCATCTTGGTTGCTGCTGGTTGAGATATTCCCAACTCCCGCGCGGCATTCTGAATGTTTCCATGCGCGCCCACCGCGACCAGCAGACGCAGTTGTCGCAGTTTCAGACGGGTCAAGGCGCGGTCCACGATGCGAGAATGACGCCCCACCATGGCTACAGCACAATCGGCTTGCAAAGCTGATCCAGCTTGGACAGCACGCTCATGGCCGCAAGCGCCGAGCTTCGCGGGTTGTCGGGCAGCGCGGTTCCGCTGATCCTAAACTGAAAAGTGCCAAAATCACCTTCGGCCTCGACCTCGTGAATGTTCTTGTGGATCGTCGGATCGGCGATCAGACGAACCTGTGTGCTGTCGAATCCCACACCTGCCAAGGCGACGGCAGCGGCGACATTTGCGTTCTTGGGGTAAGCCAAAGCCGCCTCTCGCGCGGAACCCTGAAAATGAGTTTCAGCCGCGGTGATATTGCTGAGGTCGAGACTGTGTTCAGCAAGTGATCCTTTCCACCCCGCCGGCGGCTTGCGCCCCACATATGTAACGGATTTGAGCGGACCGACCGCTGCGGCGCTGAGGCAGTCCAGCCCGCCTATGGCACCGCTTGCCAGATGCAGCCGAGCCCCACCCTTTCGCGCGGCCCTGTCCAGCCGGCCACTGACCTGCTGATCCGCAAGTGCCCCGGCAGAGACACTGATGATATCCAGCCCTCGCGCCAGAATTTCCGGACCCAACCCGGCCAATGCCTCGTGCCCCGCGCAATCCAGAACCACTTCGATTCCGGCCGGCAGGTCATCAACCGAACCGACTGACATAGGCGATTTTGGATCAACGCGCTGTGGCCTGACCAGAATGGCCGCCAACTCATGCCCATGTTCTGGCAACATGCGCTGCACATATTGCGCGATTGCGCCGGTTCCAATGACTGCGATCTTCATGTCTCGACCCTAGACCAGCATTGAAAAAATCTGAATTGGTAAGTTGGTGATATATGTTTTTCAGATAGCCATTTCTCTGAAATAGCGCTGGATCGACCCGCTCAGTGTGCTTTTCTTCATATCAATGCCACTGGGACCACGGTGAAAATGAAGTACTCAAAACACGACGCGAAGGCCTATGCCCGCGAACATATGACTGGGATATGGGCAGCTGCATTGAACCCGTTCAATGATGACCTGTCTCTGGATGAATCGGGACTGCGCGCCAACATCCGCCATTGGATCGATGACCTGGACATCCAGGGCCTGTTCGTCGCCGGCAAACAGGGCGAATTTTTTTCAATGAGCATCGAAGAGCGCAAGCGTAACTTCGAAATCGCGGTCGACGAATGCGCAGGCGAAGCCGGTGTAATCGTCTCGGTCTCGGACCAGAACATGAATACTGCGTTGGACCTGGCGCATTACGCCCAGAATTGCGGTGCAGATTACATCGTTCTTCACGCCCCGGTTCTGAGTTTCGTACAGGATCGTGGCGAGGTCTTGTATCAGTACTACAAGCGCTTCTGCGATGAGCTGGATATCGGCATCGCCATGTGGAGCCATCCTGACAGCGGCTATTTGATGCAACCTGAAGAATGCGCCCGCATTGCTGATTTGCCGAATATCGTAGCCATTAAGTATTCGGTTCCGCGTGAGATGTACGTGAAGCTGACCCATATGGTGGGCGACAGGATCCACGTCTCGACTTCGGCCGAACATGAATGGCTGGACAACATACTGGAACTGGACTGGAAGCTGTATCTCTGCTCCTCTCCGCCCTACCAACTGCAAAGCACGGTCGATCGGAGAATGAACGAATACACACGTCTGGCCTTTGCGGGACAGGCGGATGAAGCGCGGCGTGTCTTTGACAGTCTGAACCCAGTCCGCAATGCGATGAAACGCGCCCGTCCTGCGGGCAAACCCACTGCATTCGGAAAATACTGGCAAGAGTTGCTGGGTCAGGTCGGTGGCCGTGTGCGCCCGCCGATGCTGGAACTGACCGACGCGGAAAAAGCGATCATTCGCAAAGCATTTGATGAAAGCGGGCTGCGCGTCTGAGCCGGGTGAGGCCTAGCAGTATAAGGAAATCGGATAGCGAGATGCTGAAAATTTCTTTGCGGTTATGGAAAAACGCGGCAAACTTTCCAGGATAGGGAGTGGGACATGTCAAAACTGAAAGCGTTCAACTTTAAGACCTGGATCGACGAGCATCGCCATCTGCTCAAGCCGCCCGTAGGGAATCGTCAGGTTTGGGAAAATGCCGATCTGATGGTTACCGTTGTAGGTGGGCCAAACAAGCGAACCGATTACCACGATGATCCGGTTGAAGAATTCTTCTACCAGCTTGAAGGCGACATGGTGCTGAAAATCTATGACGGAGAGGAGTTCTATGATGTTCCGATCCGTGAAGGTGAAGTTTTCCTGCTGCCTCCGCATGTGCGCCACTCACCACAGCGCCCTCAGGAAGGCTCGATCGGGCTTGTAATTGAACCCAAGCGCCAGACCGGAGAGCTGGACGCCATCGAATGGTATTGTTTCGAATGCGGATCACTGGTGCATCGTGCAGAAATGCAGCTAAAGTCCATCGTTGATGACCTGCCTCCGGTTTATCAGAAGTTCTATGCCTCGGAACAAGACCGCACCTGCCCCAATTGTCAGGCTGTGCACCCGGGAAAGGAACCGCCCGAGGGCTGGGTCACGTTGTAAAACAAGATCAAACAGGGGAAGTAATGAGACATTTCGCAAAAATCGCCGCCTCTGCGGCTGCGCTGGCACTGTCGTCCGTGGCCATTCACGCCGAAGAGTTTCGGTTGGGTCTGATCACGCCGCCACCGCACATCTGGACCAAAGCCGCTGAGGCGTTCGGGGCTGAGTTGAATGAGGCCAGTGGTGGCGCGCATTCGGTATCGGTTTTCCCGGCCCGCCAGTTGGGCAATGAGGCCGAAATGCTGCAACAATTGCAGACCGGAGCGCTGGACATGGCCTTCATGACGGTGGCCGAGGTTTCCAACCGCGCGCCTGAATTGGGGGCGTTTTATGCGCCCTATCTGGCAGGTGACATTGGGCACGCAGGGCGCATTCTGCGGTCTGACACCGCCAAATCCATGCTGGAACCATTGCCAGGGCAGGTAGGTGTCGTTGGACTGGGATATGGGATGGCCGGATTGCGTCAGATCGTAAGCCGTGGCGAGGTCTCATCCGCCGAAGACTTGTCGGGCCTTAAACTACGGATCACGCCCTTCACACCGATCCTGGATTTCTACAACGCGGTGGGCGCAGCACCCACGCCCATGCCCTTGCCTGCCGTCTATGATGCGCTGGCCAATGGTCAGGTCGACGCCATAGACATGGACGCCGAGCTGATCTGGGTACTGAAATATTATGAACACGCCGACACGATCGTGCAGTCAGATCACATGATGTTCCCAATGGTCGGTCTGGTTTCGGCCAAGGTCTGGGCTGGTTTGTCCGAAGAAGACCGCGCGATGATTGCGGAACTTATGGCCAAGCATGTCGACAGCACCATTGATGCTTACGTTGAAAACGATGCCAAATGGCTGGAGCAGATCGAAGGAACAGGCAAGGCTTACAAAAAGGTCGACGCCTCGTTCTTCGGCGACGCAATCGAGGAATGGAATGCGATCTGGTCCCAGAAGACCTCTTCCCTTGACGCTTTGCGGCAGACTGCGGCAGAAACAAAATAACGAAAACGACATGACGAAGAGGGCGCAGCTCGATCCTGCGCCCTTTTTCACGGGAGAACAGCGATGTTGTATCGGCTGTCGGCAGGCTTAGCGCGGGTCGAGTTGTGGTGCGCTGCCTTTCTGGCGGTCTGCATAACGGTTTTGATTTTGCTGAATGTCGTGACGCGCACGGCGGGCAATGCCCTGTTCTGGGTTGATGAGCTGGCGATTTACGCGATGGTCTGGATGACTTTTCTGGGCGCGTCTTCCGCATTGCATCATCGCAGTTCGGTGTCGATCTCCATTGTTTCCGACAACGTGCCCGGACGCGCGAAACGATTGATCCGCAAGAGTGTGGACGTGGTCGTGTTTGCTTTTTCCCTTGCGATGCTGTGGTTCTGCTGGCGCTGGTTCCTTCCGCTGGACATTGCCAGCAACGGATTCGATGTGGCGGTATTTCAAGGTCAGACATTCAATTTCATCTATGCCGAGCCGACATTGACCCTGGGCCTGCCAAAGTACCTGTTCTGGTTGGTGATGTGGCTTTTCGCACTGGGCGCGACGCTGCATTCCACCATGCATCTGCTGAGCACCCCAGAGCAAGGGGCACAGCCATGAGCCCCATCGTCTTTCTGGCCACTTTACTTCTTTCCGTGCCCGTGGCGATCGTGCTGGCGATCACCGCCATCTGGTACATCTGGGAAAGCGGCAACACGGTTCTTTATGACAGCTTCGCGCAGAAAATGTTCGGAGGCCTTGAGAATTACGGCCTTCTGGCAATTCCTCTGTTCATGTTGACCGGAGAATTGATGAACGAAGGCGGTATGACGCGGCGCCTTGTCGCGCTGGCCCGGGTGTTCGTCGGCGGGTTTCGCGGCGGGCTGGCCTATATCAACTTGCTGGCAAACATGTTTATGGCGGCAATCATCGGGTCTGCGACGGCGCAGATCGCGGTGATGTCGCGCGCCATGGTCCCCGCGATGAAGGAAGAAGGCTATGACAAGGGTTTCGCCGCTGCCACGACTGCCGCAGGCGGGCTTCTGGCTCCGGTCATACCGCCGTCGATGATGTTTGTCATCTTCGGCGTACTGGCACAGATCCCGATTGGTGACATGTTCATTGCCGGGATTCTGCCCGGTTTTATCTTGGCTGCTTCATTCGCTTTGGTCATTACCTTGATTGGGTGGCGGCAGCAGTTCCCGAAAGGGAACTGGATGACACGCAGCGAAACCATCAAGGCCGTGATCAGCGCCGCCCCTGCCCTGCTGATCCCGATGTCGATCATAGGTGGTATTCTGTTCGGGATTGCCACACCGACCGAATCCGCCGCAATCGCATCCCTGATCGCGTTTTTGGTGGGCTGGTTGGTTTACGGGGACCTGAAGCCGGGCAGCCTGGCACAGATGTTCAAACGCACGGCGGCCAATGCCTCGATGATCCTGTTCATGATCTCGGCAGCCAGCGTGTTCGGCTGGGTCATCATCTATGAGGAAATACCACAGCAACTGGCTGGGCTGATTACCTCCGTCACTTCGGACCCGTTCGTGTTCCTGCTAATCGTGAATCTGGCGCTTTTGCTGGTTGGAATGGTGATCGATGGCATCGCCGCGATTATCCTGATCACTCCGATCCTGCTGCCAATTGCAACCGGTTCATACGATATCAGCCCCTATCAATTTGGCATTGTTGCCTGCCTGAACCTTGTGCTTGGGCTGATGACACCCCCGGTCGGGATCGGATTGTACATCGCCTCATCCATGAGCGGCACATCGCCCGGCTCAATCCTGAAATCGCTTTGGCCATTCCTGATCGCGGTAACTTTGGTTTTGCTTCTGCTCAGCTATTTTCCAAGCCTGTCAACGCTGCTGATCTGATTTGGATACGTTTTCCGGTCGTAATCAGTTGAAAACTTAGCGCCGGAAATCACGCTCTACTTATCGGTTCCTGTCAGCTAAGCTGGCGGGAACACGTCAAAAGGTCACAAAAAAGGTTTTCATGCTGCTCGACACTCCTATCTGCGATTTCGGCTGGCAGGCCCCGGATTTCACGCTCAGGGACCCGAATGGTCATTCTTTCACCATGTCCGATCACCTGCAAAACGGATTGCTGATCGCCTTCATCTGCAACCACTGCCCTTATGTTAAAACGATCACTGACCGGCTTGCACAGGACACGGGCCTGTTGATGTCGAAAGGGATTGGGGTATTGGCGGTCATGTCAAACGACTATCGGGAGTATCCCGAAGATGCACCGCAGAAAATGCTGGAATTCGCGAGGGAAAATGGGTTCAACTTTCCCTATCTCGTAGACGAAGGTCAAACCATAGGAAAGGCCTATGGTGCTGTTTGCACACCCGATTTCTTTGGGCTGAATGCGGATGGAAGACTGCAATACCGTGGCCGTCTGGACAATCTGGGCCGCAGCCAGACAGGCGAGCGCGAACCGGAGCTGGTCAATGCCATGCTGCAGATTGCACAGACCGGGCAAGGTCCCCGGCATCAGAGTCCGTCAATGGGGTGTTCGATCAAATGGACGCGAGGCTAGGTCATGGGGATCGCTACGCTGGATCATGTCAACCTGCGCACTACACGTTTGGAGGAGATGATCGAATGGTACAGAAAAGTGCTGGGGATGCAGGTCGGCCCACGCCCGCCCTTCCCCTTTCCCGGAGCCTGGCTTTATGTCGGTGGACACGCTTACGTGCATCTTGTTGGTGTCGAGATCGAAGCCGCGGGATCGGAGGCCGAGCTGAAGCTCGAGCATTTCGCCTTTTCGGCAAACGGGTTGGACAGTTTCGAAGCTCACCTCAAAGTAAACGATGTTCTCTATCGCCGTGCGGTTCTGACGGCAGTCAATATAGTGCAGTTGAATGTCTGGGATCCGGACGGCAATCATGTCCACATCGATTTTCCGGCTGACGAATAAGGGCGAAAGTCGCCGATATTTTTGGCCAGTAAACAGTTTCTCTCTCAATTTGAAGACTTGACCCGAATTGCTGGGTCGTCCTTGATAGGGTTAGATTTCTCCCGACTACTCCCGGGTAAATTGTACTGGCTAAAAAGAAATGGGGACTGCATGGCATCGCGCCACCGCCGACATGCATGGCAGTCGAATGACTGATACTAAGGCTTGGCTGGCCAGACACGGCTTGTCCAAATATGTCGATGCCTTTTCAAGGCACGAGATCGAGCTGGGCGATCTGTCGGAACTAAGTGACGATGACCTTGTCACAATTGGCCTGCCCCTAGGACCCAGGCGCCGCTTTCTGAAAGCCATGCGGGAAGAAAACCAAGGGCCCGCAGCAACACAACGCGCAAGTCAGGTACCCAACATCGTTGCCGAGCGTAGACAGCTGACGGTCATGTTTATCGATCTTGTTGGGTCGACGGCTATATCGCAGAAGCTGGACCCCGAAGATCTGGCCGAAGTTCTGAGACTCTTCAAGGAAACCTGCGCTGCTGCAGTTGCGGCATTTGATGGTCATATCGCTAGTTACTATGGCGATGGCATCATGGTGTTTTTTGGTTTTCCGCATGCGCATGAAGACGATCCGGAACGTGCCATTCATGCAGGTCTTCGAATTATTCGCGAAATTCCGGAAATCCGCACGCATGCACATCTTGAAGTCCGCATCGGGATCGCGACCGGCCTGGTTGTCGTCGGTGACCTGCGGGGAGAGAAGATGTTCGAAGACGGCACGGCCATGGGCGAGACCCCGAACCTGGCCGCACGGCTTCAATCGATGGCTGATCCGGGTACAATGATTGTGGCGCCGACGACCCAGGAACTGGCGGGTGAAGCTTTCGAATACGTGCGCCGTGGCACTTTTCAATTGAAAGGCTTTGCCAAAGAGGTCGAAGCTTGGCAGGTCACCGGCACGCGCCAGACTGTCAGCCGCTTCCTTGCGGCAGACGACACCCGGATGAGTTCATTGGTCGGGCGCACGCAGGAGCACGAAACCCTTCAAAGCAAGTGGAGGCTGGCCCGCCAGGGCCATGGTCAGGTGGTGTCGGTCTCGGGCGAGGCGGGTATAGGAAAGTCCAGGCTGATCGAAGAGCTTCGCCGCAAGATCCCGGGTCCAGACCATCAGCAGCTACGCTTTCAGTGTTCACCCTTCCATGATGCAAGTGCGCTGTACCCGATCATTCGCCAGCTTGAAAATGCAGCCGAAGTTCGGGCTAATGACGGTGCGGACGAAAAGTTGGAAAAGATTTCCAGCATCCTGGGCGATCCTTCTGAAGGGTCACTGAAACTGGCTGCGACACTATTGTCGGTCCCATTTGAAGACAGGCTTGGCCCGCTGGATCTGACCCCTGAGCAGATCATGAAGCAGACGCTGGAAATGCTGGTCAATCATATTTTCAACTCGGCGCAGGAAACCCCGACCCTTTTGCTGTTTGAAGATGCGCATTGGATCGACCCAACGACAAAGACAATGCTTGACCGGCTTGTGAACCGGATTGGGGACGCGCGCCTGCTGATGGTAATGAGTTATCGTACGGGCTTTGATCCGGGCTGGCCACAATCACACAACCTGATGCACGTCGCGCTCCAACAACTGGACTTCGTGCAGGTCAAAGAGATCGTGAACGATATTGCCAAAGGCAAAACCGTCCCGGACGAAGTTTACCATCTGATCGCCGCCAGATCCAACGGTGTCCCGCTTTTCGTGGAAGAGGTGACAAAGGATTTGCTGGAATCCGATCTTCTGACTGAACGTGCTGATGCCTATACGATGGACCGGTCCACGCCATCGCCTCCAGTACCGAAAACACTGCACGACGCGTTGATGGCACGCCTTGACCGACTGAGCTCAGCCAAGGAAGTCGCACAGATTGGTGCTGTCATTGGCCCGCAATTCTCTTATCCGATGATTGCAAGCGTTTCCCGTTTTAATGAACGGGCGTTACGTTCCGGCCTGGATTCGCTGGTGGATGCCGGGATCGTGATTGTCTCAGCTTCAGAGCCCGAGGAAACGTTCAGTTACCGCCACGCTCTCATTCGCGACACCGCATACAACAGCCTGCTGAAACGGGAGAGGAGAACGCTTCACGCTCGTGTGGTCGAAGCACTGAACTCTTCGTCATTGCATGACAGTTTCGCCGAACCGGAAATTCTGGCTCATCACTACACGATGGCAGATATGCCGAATGAAGCGATTGAACAATGGTATCAGGCCGGACAACGTGCCGTTGAACGCTCGGCCGGGATCGAAGCGGCCACTCAGCTGGGTCGTGCCATCGCGTTGCTGGAACAGCAGGATGACTCGGTTGACCGCGACCGCAAGGAAACCAAAATACAAACGTTGCGGGCTGGCGTTCTTCGCTCGACCGCTGGCATCGCAGCCGACGAAACGGGGGCGGTATATGCCCGGATCCGCGACTTGTGTAATCGGCTGGGCGAAACCGAACAATTGTTTCCCGTGCTCAACGGACTCTATGCGTATCATCTGGTCCGCGGTGAATACGACCTTGCCAAGGACGTCGCGGCGCAGTTACTGGAACTGGCCAATCTGACCGAAGAAACGCACCACACGATGATTGCCCACCGGGCCATGGGTGCCGTCTTGTTGCATATCGGGCACCAGGACACCGCCTATGATCACCTACGGCAGGCATTGCATTTGTATGATCCTCAGCAGCACAGCCGCCTTGCCTATGTCTATGGAACGGATCATGCTGCCATTACATCGTGCTTTTTAAGCATAACAGTCTGGTTGCGCGGGGAACCTGATCGCGCACTTGAGATCCAGCATCAGGCAGTCGCAACCGCACAGGAACTGGATCACGCGCATAGTCTGGCCCAGACCCTGACGTATCTGTGTATGCTGCACCTGATGCGGCGTGAACCGGAACAAGTTTACGACGTTGCCGCTCGCCTTGAAGAACTGGCAACCAAACACACCTTCCCCTTCATGAAATTGACGGTGAATGTCTGGCGTTGCTGGGCAGACGCGCAGATCACGCCTGGCCCAGAAACGATCTGTGCTATGCGTGAGGCGTCCGAAGCCTGGTGGGCCAGCGGGGCTGGAAACTACAAGCCGGTGTTCCTGACGGCCCTTGCCGAAGCGTCATTGACAGCGGGCGAACCGATGGCAGCGCAGCGCCTGCTGGATGAAGCACGTGAACAGCAGGTACTGACCCATGAAGGGTGGGCTCAAGCGGAAACAGATCGGATACAGGCGTTGGTGCGGTCCACGGACAATGCGGCTGACGATCTGTTCATGGACGCTCTGAAAACCGCACGCGAACAGCAGGCAAGGATGTTCGAACTGCGAACAGCCGTGGATTACGTACAAACTTGCGGCCACTTTGACTGCACACCGGCCTCGCCCCCTGATCTTCGAGAGATACTGGGAAAGATTGTCGGTGGCGCACAGACCCGCGATGTTGCGCAGGCCATGTCTTTGCTCGATCAAGTGAAACTATCGTAGATAACCTTTGTCGGCCTTTTCGACGGGCAATAACCTTCCGTCCATCCCATCGCCCTGAAAGTAAGGGGGCTCAACAGGTAGTTGCATCAACTCGATTGCAACTCATCCTGATATCCAAACAACGCCGGTTGGCCGCCTGTGTGCAGCAGAACTACTTTCTGGCCTTTGCGGATGACACCTTGTTCAAGCAACCCTAAAAGCCCTGCAAAGGTTTTGGCAGAATAAACGGGATCCAGAAGGATACCCTCAGCGCGCGCCATGAGGGTCAGTGCTTCGCGGGCTGCCCGACCAATCCGCCCATATCCAGGTGCCAGGGCGCCGTCCCAAGTATAGATGTCTCCCGTAACCAAAACAGGGTCGAAACCCATCATGGTTGCCAATCGCCCCAAGACCTTTTGCAGACGCGCTTTCTGCTGGTTCTGATCGCGGCGAACGCATATGCCGTAAACAGGTGCAGACTGCCCGACCAAACGCAATCCGGCCAGGAACCCCCCATGGGTAGACCCGCTGCCAGACGGCACGACCGCTGCGTCGAAATCGCTGATCTGCGCATGCAACTCGGCTGCCCCTGCCACATAACCCAACGCCCCCAACGGAGGGTGATCGACGCCCAGATGGATCACATACGGTTTTCGCCCCTCAGCAACCAGTTGGTCGGCGCGTTCGTGAAGAGCGTTGTCGGCACCTGCCTCGTCCTCACCCCTGGGGTAGCTCATATGTTCGGCCCCCAGAAGCTGGGCCAGAAGAACATTTCCGGATCGATGGTAGCATTCTCCCATATTCGCCACACGTTCTTCCAGTTGAAGGATGGATGACATTCCCAGTTTTGCTGAGGCTGCGGCTGCCGTGCGTACAAAATTGGATTGAACCGCGCCCGTGATCAGGATGGTGTCGGCCCTCTGCTGAAGTGCCTCACCCAAATAAAATTCCAGCTGACGGGTCTTGTTGCCACCGAAGCTGAGTCCGGTCAGGTCGTCTCGTTTGATCCACAGATCCAGCCCCAGTTGGTCAGAAAGACGCTCAAGCCGTTCTACCGGGGTGACCGATGTCATCAACTTCGCGCGGGGAAAGCTTGAAAGCGCCTCGTCAATCATAAACCCTGTGCCCCTTCATATTCATGCAAGCGACTCGTGCCGATGGGTGGCACTGCTGACAAAGATAAAGAGGACACTGCCAGCGCGGAAGACAACTGATCAAGCCAAAAGGCTGATCGCGCGCAAAAGCGCTTGACTGAGAAGCCCCCATTTGAACGGTGCCAGCTTTGGATCCTATGTATTCCGCGAAACTACAATTTCGATGGACTTGGCCGCCGGTGGAAATTCACTTCTCACTCGGATCGCTTTCAGCGTAGTTCCGCAAGTCATCCATGTCAGCGATATCCGCGTGGTTCCTGTCGATCTTGACACCAACAGGTTTCAATCGCGAAAACGCGCGGCTCAGGCTTTCAGGCTTCATTCCCAGACGTCCGGCGATCAGCATCTTGTCGTAAGGCAGTTCCACCTCGCACTGACCGGAATCCCGATCGCACAGGTTCAACAGAAACTCTGCAACACGTTGCGCCCCGGTCTGCGCCTTCAATTGCTCCAGCTGGGACACCAGAGCATGCAGATGCGTGAACGTGGCAGCCAGAATTGACACCCCGATTTCCGGGTCTTCCTTCATCAGTGACAACAGCACCGGGCTGGGGATGTGCATCACTTCACAGGCTGAAACGGCTTCGGCTGAAACGGGATATGGCACATTACGCAGCGCAACGGCCTCACCAAAGCTTTCTCCACGGGTGAAAACGCTCACCACCGCCTCCGCCCCGGTCGGAGAGATACGGAACAGCTTGACCCATCCGGCCAGCACGACGTGTACAGCCTTGGCTTCTTCCTCTTGCAGAAAGATCGTCTCGCCACGGTCATACTGCCGCCAAATCGCCTGCCTCAGCAAAGTATCCACATGCTGATCCGGCAGGCTGCGCAGAAGCAGAGACTGCCGCGCAATCGCCTTTTGTGCCTCGTGTGGCATGAAGGCACTCCCTTCTTCATCCAGTCCGGGCGATGGCCCGGGTAATCATCCCCAATGCCCTGCTATGCCAAAGCCGGCGTGCCAGGGCCAGCCTTTTTCTTGAAGATCAACTTGACAATTGTCATGTCGTGGCGCCCATCGCTGCCCTAGGGTCGGTTCACAGCCAGTTATCCGGGGAGCATGTCAGATGGATTTCGAGCGATTTTTCAGCCAGAGCCTCGACGCTTTGAAAGATGAAGGGAACTATCGGGTTTTCATCGACTTGCAGCGACGCCGCGGAGCTTTCCCGAATGCACGCCAGACCGATGGAGCAATCCAGCGGGATGTACGCATCTGGTGCTCGAATGACTACTTGGGTATGGGGCAACACGCATCGGTCATCAACGCCATGCACGATGCGCTGGAGCGTTGTGGTGCCGGTGCAGGCGGGACGCGGAATATTTCGGGCACTACGCACGACCACGTCTTGCTTGAGACAGAATTGGCAGACCTCCACGACAAAGAGTCCGCTTTGCTGTTCACCTCGGGCTACGTGTCAAACTGGGCCGCTCTGGGGACGCTGGCTGCGAAGATCCCCGGTCTGATTGTTTTCTCTGATGCGCTGAACCATGCCTCGATGATCGAAGGCATCCGCCACTCACGGGCGCAGAAGGTAATCTGGAAACATAACGACCTTGAAGACCTGGAGGCCAAGCTGGCCGCCGCAGACCCGAACGCGCCCAAGATGATCGCCTTTGAATCCGTGTATTCCATGGATGGTGATATCGCGCCGATCAAGGAAATCTGCGACCTGGCCGACAAATACGGCGCGATGACCTATCTGGACGAAGTTCACGCCGTCGGCCTCTATGGCCCACGCGGCGGTGGCATTGCCGAGCGCGAGGGCCTGATGGATCGCCTGACCGTGATTGAAGGTACGTTGGGCAAGGCCTTTGGCGTGGTTGGTGGGTACATCGCAGCGTCGGCAGCTCTGTGTGATTTCGTTCGCAGCTTTGCCAGCGGCTTCATCTTCACCACTGCCTTGCCGCCTTCGATCGCAGCTGGTGCTGCAGCATCTATCCGGCATCTGAAGCAGTCAAGCGCAGAGCGTGATCTGCAAAAAGCCCGTGTGGATCAGGTGCGCGCCCGTCTGGATGCAGAAGGAATTCCGCATCTGCCGAACCCCAGCCATATCATCCCGGTGATGGTAGGAGACCCGGTGAAGTGCAAGTTTATCTCGGATACGCTTCTTGAAGAATTCGGCATCTACATCCAGCCGATCAACTATCCCACTGTTCCTAAAGGAACCGAACGCTTACGGATCACGCCGTCCCCGGTTCACACGGATGAGGATATTGATCATCTGGTTGGTGCCTTGTCGGCGCTGTGGCAACGCTGTCAGATTGCGCGGATACCACAGGCCGCTCAGTAACCAAGGCCCCCTTTGCTTGAATACTGCCGCCTCTCGGGGCGGCATTTTTTTGTCTCAGACCAGATAGAGCGCAAAAATCACTGCGGAAAAACCCACCAGTACCATAGTGAACCCGCGCAGCCAGCTTTGGCTGTTCTCCAAATCCAAGTAGTGTTTCAGGATCACGCGAGCTTTGATCAACGCCAACAACACGATACCGCCAGCAATGACTGCGGTTGGCGCGCCAATCAGAGTAAGCAGCGCAGATCCGGCGCTGAGGGCCAACAGCCCAAGCCACGCTTGGGTCAGGGGGCTCAGCGACCTCTGGCGAGAATTTTTGGCCAAAGATGAAGGTTGGACCATCTGTTTTATCCCAGCAGATAGATCACTGGGAACAGCATGATCCAGATCAGGTCGACCATATGCCAGAATTGCGCGCCAGCTTCTATGTTGCCAGGGTCATCACGCCACGCCACCAGCAACAGAATTCCAACCCCGGCTAGTACGTGCGCAGCATGAAAGCCGGTCAGCAAGTAATAAAACAGAAAGAATGGGTGCGTTTCGTAACCAATCCCCTGGGACGCCTTGTCGGCATACTCCGTACCCTTAATGATCAGGAACACGACACCCAGAAGCGCGGCAAGGATCAACGCCAAACGGGCCAGCGAACGCTGCATGTTTCGCCTCCATTGCAACGCCTGTGCAGCCAGATAGCCAGATGTCACCAAAACCGCTGTGTTCAATGCCGCGCCGGTGCGATGCAGATGCGACTGCGCCTCTGCAAAACCAGCCGGATCGGTCAGGCGCACGCCCAGGAAGGCGATCATCCCCGCGCCAAAAACCAGCAGCTCCGAAATGATGAGAACCCACATCAGGAACTCGCCCGGTAGTTCGTCGATCAGAGAGGCATCACTCATGCGCCGACCAACTGGCGGTAGATTTGCGGCAGCGCCATGGTCAGGCGATGCGGATCAGGAATGACCGCGAAACCACCCTGCCCGAACATCCGCGGAAACCAGCTTTTGCCTGTTCTATCGATGGTGACGCCGAACACTGACTGTCCGGCGCGACGCGCCTCACGGACGGCCATGCAGGTGTCTTCGATGCCGTGGCGCCCCTCGTAGTGATCCAGATCGTTTGGTTTACCGTCCGTTATGACCAGCAGCAATCGGCGCTTGCGGGACTGGCTTGCCAGGTCTGCTGAACAGTGCCGGATTGCCGCGCCCAACCTTGTGTAATGTCCGGGGCGCAGCGACGCGATGCGCTGTTCAACTTTGGTTCCCATCTGCTCGTCAAACCGTTTGCAACACTGCACATAGACGCGCTGACGCTTGAGGGAACTAAACGCATGAATGGCGAAATCGTCACCACACGCGTTCAGGCCCCAGGCCAATGCGGCCAGCGCCTCGCGTTCGATATCGATCACGGCGCGACCAGTGACGGCGCTTTCAGTCGAGCGGCTGACGTCCAGCAGGATCGAGACCGCCAGATCACGGGCCTCGGGACGAGATTGCATCCAGACGCGTTCCGTCCCTTCACCATTTGCGCAGCGGTCAACCTGCGCCCGAACGGCGGCTTCCACATCCAGCTGGTCTCCGTCCAGATGGCCCCGCGTCATCACACGCCCCGGGCGCAGCGCCTCGAATTGGCGCTTGACGGCACGAATGCGGCGTGCAGTTGCCGGATCCTTGCCAAACTCGGCGGCATCGTCGCGGATATCGGCATCCGAAAGCAGAACGTTCACATGATCCGGCAGATACTGACCCGTCCGCACATCCCATTCGGGATATAGAATGCGACCTGACAGACGTTCGCGGTTGACGTCCTCGGGCGCCAAATCAAGGTGAAGCTTCAACTTGGTAGGTGGCGCTTTTGAAATCTGGCCAAGACCGATCTCTTCCTGATCGTCAGCCGCCTTCTTGGCGTTGTCGGGATCGTCGTCATCGATGCGACGGTTGATATTCAGGAATTCGGCCCAGCTAAGGATGGCTTCGAACTTGTGCAGAATGAAACTGTCGCTGCGCTCGGCCTGATCTGATTTGCGGCGCCGGGCGCGGTGTGTCTTTTCGCCGGATTCCTCTGGCGGGCCTTCAGTATCGGGGTTTTCAACCTCGTTGTGTTCCGAGAACCCAACTGCCCGCAATTCCGGCCACAGGGGAACCGGGCGCATCGGCTGATAGCCGCGCGGAGCGATCAGGTCGTCGTCAAGTGCCAGAAGTTGCTCGGCCTGATCCGACAAGGGTTTGGGATCGCCCAGCATATGACGGATCAGTTCTTCGACCGCAGCCTCGGCAGGCGGCAGACTGGGGATGTCGCGCTGATACAGCACGCCCTTGCAAAGCTCAGTATAAAGCGGACGCAAGCCAGGCGCTTCGTCCAGAGTCGCCTCGACCATGTGCCGAGCGGCAATCAAGGCACGCAGGTCGGCAAGCAGTGGATCGTCTTCATCAATTCGGGTTCCGGCATGGGCAGCGGCGGCGGCCAACCAGACATAGAGCGCGCCATTAGCTTCGCGCGCCGGGAATACGGCCAGACGGTCGGGCAGGCGCAAAACCTCTCCATCAAACGAGGCGCGCGACATCAATTCCACTTCGGTTGCAAGTTTGCGGCGCCAACTCAGGCGGTGACGCGAAACCTCGGGTGAGACCGGGCGCAATTCAACGCCCGGACTACCCCCGAGCCCCCGAAAGAGGACTGCCAGCCGCCCCGCGACCTCAGAAAGGTCGACCGCGGCTCCTACATGCACCTGGGGTGCATCGAGGCGGCTGGCAAGGGTGTGCCACAGTTTCCCGATCGTTTCTTCGGGTTCCCATGGCTCAAAGTCGATCCTGACCATCGCCGGCCTCACCCAAAGACGGCGGTGACAAGATCGAGGAGCCCGCGTTTGATATCCTCGTCATCGGTGAGAGGTTCGATCATGGCGGCAAGGATGGCGCGGTCGGTGGACATGCCCTGCGCGATCAGCGTCGCAGCATAGACGACCAGCCGGGTGGATACACCTTCCTCGAGGTCCTGACCCTTGAGCCCCCGCAACTTGCCCGCCAGCCGCACCAGCGGCTTGCAGCGTTCCAGCGGCAGGCCGCTTTCCTCCGCGACCACCTCGGCCTCCAACTCGGGCGAGGGAAAGTCGAATTCCAACGAGATGAACCGTTGCCGGGTCGAGGGTTTGAGGGTTTTCAGGATGTTCTGGTAGCCGGGGTTGTACGAAGCCACCAGCATGAAACCGGGCGCGGCCTCAAGTTCTTCGCCGGTTCGGTCGATCGGCAAGATGCGCCGGTCGTCGGTCAGCGGGTGCAGAACAACAGTGACGTCCTTGCGGGCTTCGACAACCTCGTCAAGATAGCAGATCGCGCCTTCGCGCACCGCGCGGGTCAGGGGGCCATCGACCCAAACGGTTTCTCCGCCCTTCAGTAAATAGCGTCCGATCAGGTCGGCGGCGGCGAGATCGTCGTGGCACGCCACGGTATAGAGCGGGCGGCCAAGTTTCGCAGCCATATGGGCTACAAACCGGGTCTTGCCGCAGCCCGTCGGTCCTTTCAGCAAGACCGGCAGGTCGTTGTTGTAGGCGGCGGTGAACACATCGCATTCATCACCTTGGGCGAGGTAGAAGGGGGCGTTTGCCGCCCCCTCTTTCAGGTTCATGGAGCCATCCATATCCATCACTCCGCAGGGGTTTCGGCTGCGCCGGGTTCAATGACCTCTTTCCGGGGAACCCAGATCGAGTAGATGAACAGCAACGCTCCAAGAACCACGACCACACCGGAGCCAAGACGCATCCAGTAGAAGATCGCAATTTGGTCTTGCACGTCCATGAAGTAGTCACCGACCACACGCTGCATGTGCGTCTGTACGGTTCCACCGAAGGTCAGGACGAAGGTCATGAAGACCATACCGCTGGTCATCAGCCAGAACGAACCCATATTCAGAACCTGATTATAGGGATCACGGTTCTTGAGGATCGGCATCGCATAGCTGAAGATCGCCAGGTTGAGGCAGACATAGGCACCGTAGAAGGCCAGGTGACCGTGCGCGGCGGTGATCTGCGTGCCGTGGGTATAGTAGTTCACCCCGTGCAGCGTGTGCAGGAAGCCCCATACCCCAGCACCAAAGAAGGCAAGCGTAGCACAGCCAAGCGACCACAAAAGCGCGGCTTTGTTGGGGTGGTCACGGCGGCCCTTCCAAACCATGACGAAGGCAAAGGCCATCATCGCGAAGAACGGGATCACTTCGAGGCTTGAGAAGATCGAACCGATCCACTGCCAGTATGCAGGCGTACCGATCCAGTAGTAGTGGTGGCCGGTGCCGAGGATGCCCGAGAACAGCGCGGCGGCGACGATGACATAGAGCCATTTTTCGACCACCTCACGGTCAACACCGGTCAGCTTCAGCATCAGGTAGGCCAGGATCGAGGCCATGATCAGCTCCCACACACCTTCGACCCACAGGTGGACGACATACCACCAGTATTGCTTGTCCAGCGACAGGTTGCCCGGGTTGTAGAAGGCAAACAGGAATAGCAGCGCCAGACCCCAAAGGCCCAGCAGCAGGATATTTGTGATCGCGGTTTTCTTACCTTTCAGCACTGTCATCGACACGTTGTAAAGGAAGATCAGCGCGGCCACGACGATGCCGGCCTTGACCCATTTGGGCTGCTCAAGGAACTCGCGCCCCTCCTTGCCCAGCAGCCAGTTGCCTTCGAACAGGTTGAAGACGTAGGTCACAACCACGCCCAACGTCCCGACCACAAGGATGATCAGCTGCAGGTAAGCCAGCTTGGGCGAATGTATCTCGCGCTCGGCCTCTTCCGGGATCAGGAAATAGGCGGCCCCGAAAAAGCCCAGAATAAGCCAGACGATCAGAGAGTTGGTGTGCAGCATCCGCACGATGTTGAACGGCAGAAGCTCACTCAGGAAATTGGGGAATACATAGATGAAACCGGCCAGAAGGCCGCCAATCACCTGTATCGCGAACAACGCCATGGCTACCGCAAAGTAGGCATAGGCGATTTTTTGGGATTCGTATTTCATTGCTCCGTTCCCTTTCTCAGCCTGCCTCGTTGGGCGGCCAGCCCTGTGCGTCGATATTGTCCGTCCAGATCAGGAAGTTGGTCAGGTCACGGATTTCTTCGTCGCTGAGGTTGAAATTGGGCATTTGTCGACGACCGGGAATGCCGGTCGGTTGTGCTTCCATCCAGCCCTTAAGGGATTCAAAGGCTGATTCCGGGTCGTCCAGCACGCCCCAGCGTGTCATCACGTTGCCGACTTCGGGGGCAAAGTAGGCCCCTTCACCCAGAATCGAATGACAGTTCACACAGGCGTGTTTTTCCCAGACATGTTTACCCCGAACCACACTATCATCGAGTTTCGCGGCATTTTCGGAATTGACGATATACCAGTGGGAGTGGGCCGAAAGGGCCAAAAAGATGAGAATGAAGAACAGTGACCCGCCATAAAAAATATTGCGGGCCATGCTCTTTGTCATGACGTCTCGCATCGCGCTCTCCTTTGCGCAGATTAGCTAGTGAGAGCAACATGCCGGGCGGGAGCCGGCGATGCCTTAACGAAAGTCAAGGCCTGTCACGAGATCAACCGGACGGTTCAGAATTGAGCGATTTGGACCCGCTGATCGTCAGGAGAAAAAGACCTGCCAATCAATTTGCGAACAGCATTTCTTTTTGAGTGTTCTCTCCATTGTATGGCCTTTAAATTGACGCAAGTTTTTGCCAAGCAGTATGAAAGGAAGGAGAGTCATCGCACTTTCCTTACTGTGGGTAAGATTTCCGGTGCCTCGGTAGCGCCAATGGTTAAAAGGTACGAGTATGGCAAACTATTCCTATATTGGTTACGCCCCCGGGGTCATTACGGTCGATTTTAATTTTGGCCCCGACTTCATTACGCTTGACCCCAATTTCGATCCCGCAACAGACCGTCGTGTATTTGATGTCACCGATGCAGCTGGCGGAACGATCCTGAACGGGGCGAACCCTCTGCCCGATACTGGCACTGTGTTCAATGGTGACCGCTTCAATAACGAAAACGGTGACGACGCCACGCAAACTGGTGTGGTGACCAACCTGAACGGATCGACTACTTTTGCCAACGGAGACATCTACCTTGAAGAATCCTACTCCCTGACCAATCCAGCGGGCGGGACGATTGACGTGTTTCGGGTCGAAGTTGAAGGCACATTGGTTGGCTACATCACGTCCGAGCCTCTGGTTCCGGGTCTGACCTATACATTCCAAGCTTCGAACGTTACTCCGACCAACGCCCCTGACACTACGGATCCCTCCGCGATTGTCGATGTACCGTGCTTTGTGGCGGGAACACGGATCATGGCCCCGACCGGTCCAACACCAGTCGAGGATCTGAAAGTTGGCGATGTCGTTTTGACCGCAGACAATGGGCCGCAACACATACGTTGGATTGGCACGCGACATCTGGACCAAGCGGCGCTTCGCACCCGTCTGAGGCTGAAGCCCATCCGGATCGAGGCCGGTTCACTGGGCGATCAGTTGCCCCAGCGCGATCTGTTCGTGTCACCGCAACACCGTATGCTGGTCCGGTCCCCGATTGCCGTCAGAATGTTCGACGCCGAAGAAGTTCTTGTTCCTGCACACATTCTTGTGGGCGTTCCTGGCATTTCGGTCGCCGAGGACACTTGTGCGGTGACCTATGTCCATCTTTTGTTCGACCGTCATGAAATCATCTATGCAGAAGGCGCACCTTCCGAAAGCCTGCTCACCGGCGCGCAGACCCTGTCCAGTGTTCACCCTGACGCACGGTCAGAAATTCTTGAACTGTTCCCTGAATTGGGTCAGCGCAATTACGTTCCGCCAGCCGCACGACGGATACCGGATAAAGGGAAACGTGCCCGTGCGCTGATCCGTCGCCATATCAAAAACGAGCGGCCTCTGATCGCTGGAAGATAAGTTCAGTCTGAATAAGCTTCAGGTTTGTTTCACGGCACGGGGGCCCGTGAGGGCAGGCCACATGGCAAACAGGTACAGTCCTGTTGCGGCGATCCAAAACCCGTCTGCGGTCAGCATCGCTGTCATGTAACCTCCCGCCAGTCCGGACCCCAGCCAACGCACAAGCGCAGCACCCGCCATCAAGCCATAGGCAATCGCCATGGGCTTTGGCGCGACAAGGGGACGACCGCTGTGGCCCAAAGCGGCGCGGCTCATGACGGCAAGGGTCATGCCGCCAACGCAACCGATGCCCAGAACGTGGAGCGCGCTGATCTCATTTCCCATTCCAATGGCTGCCAACCCCCAAAGAATCAGACCCAAGGCCAGCATCCCGAGGCCCAGATGCAGGGCGATCAGGATCGGTTGACGCAAAGCCCATCCGGTTCTCCAACGCGCCATGCGCATCATTTGAACACCACCCATCGCCAGGGCAACGCTTCCCGCAAGAGGCCCAACATCAAGTGCAAGCACAAGCAGGGGCAGCAGCAGTGCCAGAATCATCGTCGCCCTGTCCAACCAGGCCACAGATACTGGCCACGATGCTTCGGGTTGACCAGCTCTCTTCATTGCATTGCGGGTAAAAGCTGGCGTAATCCGGCCGCCCAGGATCGCAATCATCGAACACAAGGTCAAAAGCCCGACCCGGATGCCGGTGTTCAGTGTATCCACCGTGCCCCCCATCCATTCCAAGTGAACCATTACATTCGAGGCCAGAAGCAAAACCAGAAGATACAGAAACACCACATTCTGAGGCTTGGGCCGACGGACCAGTTGACTGGCAATCTTCAGCGCCAGAATGGGAACAAAACTCAGGTCCACGATCGCGACGACCATGGGTGACAACGCTCCGGAAAACCAGACCGTCAGGCGCCCTGCCATCCAGATCAATGCGACTAGCGTGATAAAACGGGCCCGCGCCTCGGGCGCACCAGTCCAGTTCGGAACGGCGGTCAGAAAGAAGCCACCCAGAGCGGCCGTTGCATATCCAAAAATCATCTCATGAGCGTGCCACATGACCGGGGGCATGGCGTAGCTTTGTTCCATGTAAGGCATCAGCCCGTCCAGCGACGCCAACCACACGCCCCACGCGACCCCTGCAAACACACCATAAAGACCCGCCGAGAGGAAAAAGACCCGGAACCCTTCACTGAAAACACGTGCGATTACAGCTGTCATGCCTGCTCTCCATAGCTTTTCCCGCCGTTGAGCAATGTGTAGTTCCTTCACGACGCGGCGCCCTTAACCGAAATCAAGACAAGGCTTAAAGATGCGATAAAAACACAAGATTTATTGAGGGGTCTTGACCTGAGTTTTCTGCCCAAAGTGCCCAGACTTCGCCCTTCCCGTTGACTTTGGTCAAGGATGACATCCTCGTGATGTTTCACTCTCGGCGGTGCCTCACCACGCATATGGAGAGTGATCATGTCACTTGGAATCAGCTACAACAAAACCGGCCGCGCCTTCGGGGTCGGATTGGCAATGTTGTTGGGCAGCGTCGCTGCTCCGACATTCGCCGAAGAGCCAACATTAAGCGATGAAGCCTTTGAGGCTTCCAAGCAGCTTTACTTTGAACAATGCGCAGGTTGTCACGGCGTTCTGCGTAAAGGCGCTACAGGCAAAAGCCTTGAACCGCATTGGAAAAAGACCGCGGCCGACGGTACCGTAACCGAAGGCGGCACCCTGCAATTGGGCCAGGAACGTCTTGAGAAGATCATCGCCTGGGGGACCGAGGGCGGTATGAACAACTTCTCGGACATCATGACCGAGCAGGAAATCAAGGATATGGCGACCTATATCCAGATGGAGGCCCCAAAGCCGCCGGAAATGTCGCTGGAACAGATGATGGCGACCCGCAAGGTCTATGTCGAGGAAGAGGATTATCCGACCGAGCCCCTTCATGGCCGCAACTGGGAAAACTTCTTTGTCGTCATCGAACGTGACGTGGGCAAGGTGGCCGTGATCGACGGTGACACCAAAGAGGTGCTGACCCATATCCCGACCGGTTATGCGGTGCACGTTCTGAAAGCATCCGAGCACCATGCGCTGGAAGAGCCGGAACAGCCCGGACGTTTCTGGTACACCATGGGACGCGACGGCAAGATGACCAAGATCGACCTTTGGCAGACGCCGGACAAGATGTTGGTTTCCGAGGTCAAGATTGCCTATGACGCGCGCGACGTTGCCGTATCCGGCGATGGCAAATATGTCATCGGTGGGGGCTACTGGCCGCCGCACTTTGCAATCGTTGATGCCCAGACCATGGAACCGGTCAAGGTCGTTTCGACCCGCGGTGTGAACGTCGACGGTGACTATGTGGAAGAGGCCCGCGTGGCCGCGATCTATACCACTCCGAACGAGCCCACCTGGATTGTCGCGGTGAAAGAGCTGGGGCAACTGTGGCAGGTCGATTATACCGATCTGGACAATCTGCGGATCGATAAGATCGACAGCGCCAAATTCCTGCATGACGGGTTCTTTGACCCGACAGGCCGGTATTTCCAGATCGCCGCAAACGCGTCGAACAAGATGGTGGTTGTCGATACCGAAACCCACAAGCTTGAGGCGATGATCGACACAGCCGCATTGCCGCACCCAGGTCCGGGGGCCAACTGGGTTGACCCGAACTGTGGCCCGGTTGCTGGTACGACCCACCTTGGCGTTGGCACCGTGACAGTCTGGGGTAACGACCCCGAGAACCGTCCGGACGATGCCTGGAAGGTCTGCTACGAAGTGGAAACCGACGGCCCCGGCCTGTTTGTCCGCACCCACCCGAATTCGGATTACATCTGGGCTGACCAGACCAAGCATCCCGAACCGGAAGTGCAGCAATCCGTGCAGGTCATCTCGAAAGAGACCGGCGAGATCGTGAAAACGATCCAGATTACCGAGGACGAAGGCAGCGCCGCTGTTCACTTCGAATTCAATGCTGACGGTACCGAGGTCTGGGTTTCCAAATGGAACTTGTCGGACTCGAAAGAACCCAATGGTCAGATCGTGATCTTCGACGCCAAGACGCTGGAAGAAATTGGTCGCATCGAAGGGCTGTATGCCCCGACCGGCAAGTTCAACGTCTACAACCGTTCGAACCACGTCACCTGACGCGTTCGCAACCATCACCGGAAAGGGCGGGCCCCTCGCCCGCCCTTTCCTCGTTTGAGACATCAGCCAAACTCACCGGCCTGCCACCCAAGGCCAGACAAGACAGCCAAAACGGAGCCCGGATATGACCTCCGAACCGGATAAGAAAAAACCGATCTGGCGCCGGTATTTCCTGTGGGGAATGCCTGTGGCCGGTATCGCCGCGGCCTTTGCCGCCGGCATCATCTTCTGGGGCGGGTTCAACACTGCCATGGAAGCCACCAACACCAAGGATTTCTGTATCTCGTGCCATGAGATGCGCGATTTCGTCTATGAGGAATATACCGGCACGATCCACGATGTGAACCGCTCGGGCGTGGGCGCTGTCTGTTCCGACTGCCACGTGCCCAAGGACTGGACGCACAAGATGATCCGCAAGATCAAGGCGTCGAAAGAGCTCTATGGCAAGATGGTCGGTACCATCAACACCCGCGAAAAGTTCGAGGCCAAGCGTGTGCATCTGGCGATGAACGAGTGGGAACGGATGAAGGCGACCGACTCGCGCGAATGCCGCAACTGCCACGACTTTGAGTCGATGATGCCCGAGTTCCAGAAACCCCGCGCCCGTCAGCAGCACCTGAACGCGATGGAGATCGGCCAGACCTGTATCGACTGTCATAAGGGGATCGCCCACTCGGACGCCCGCGACCGGGCCGAAGAAGAATATCTGGAACAGCTTGAGGCCCCGAACCCGGCCTTTATCCGCCCGATTCCGCCCGAATACATGGCCAGTCTTGAGCGGATCGAAGCTAAGGAAGCTGCAGAAGCCGAGGCGGAAAAAGCAGCCAAGAAAGCTCAGCAGGAGGCGGTCCAGGCACAAATCGCAGCAGCAGTTGACGCGGCTGTGGCCGAAGAGCGCGCCAATACCTCTGGCGATGCTGCCGCAGCGCCCGCAGGTGGTGGTGGCAATGTCGGTTCAGATATCGACTGGAATGCCGTCGCCGCTGCGGATCTGAAACTGTTCTACCCCGGTCAGGCCTCGTTCGAATGGGTGCAGAATGGTAAATTCCACGGTGGGGCGCGTCCTCTGACCAAAGGTGGAGATCAGTGTACAACCTGCCACGCCAAGGAACTGGACACGATCGGCAACAAGATCGTTGCTGGTGGCGAACTGGAGCCAACACCGATCCCCGGCAAGCGCGGTATCATCGACGCAACCGTTCAGGCGGCCCATGACGACGAGAACCTGTACATTCGTCTTCAATGGCCTGATGCGGGTCACAACCCTGCCCCGTTCGTCGATGGCGGCAAGATGGATCCAGACAACCAGATCAAGGTTGCCATGATGATCACCGGCACCGGTATCGAGCTGGGCGATCAGGTGGGTTGCTGGGCCTCGTGCCACGCTGACAACACGTATATGCCTTTTGCGCCCGAAGCGGATGCGATTGCTGCAAACGCAGAAGTTGCCGGTCGCCTCAGCACACAGGACAGCGTAACCAAATACATCAGCGAAAGTCGCACGGATGTTGAGGTCAAAGGCCGCCGTGGCAAAGCTCTGGGTGGCTGGGACAAGTTGCAGGCCGCAGAACAGATCGAGCAGTATCTGGCCGACGGCACCTATCTTGATCTGATGCGTGTCTACGCTGACGGCAGCGCCACCAACGGCTATCTGCTAGAGCAGCGCGTGGTCAATGATGGTGAAATCGCCGCGTCGGCTGAACTGTCCGGCGGCATGTGGACCGTGGTCTTTACCCGCCCACTGAACTCAGGGACGCCCGGTGATGTGCCGCTGGAAGCAGGCCAGACCTATACCGTCGGCTTTGCCATCCACGACGACTTCGCTGCTGCAAGGTTCCACCACGTGACGCTGAACACCAGCCTGGCACTGGATGACGACAGCGCGTTCATCAACGTGGTCAAACAATAACGGTTCGGGGCCGGTTCATCCGGCCCCACCATTTTGGAAAGGAGACACGGACCATGAAACCCCAACGCCTTCTTCCTGTGCTGTTGCTTCTGGCCGCGCCCGCTTGGTCAGATGAGGCTGCTGAGCTGTGCGCCGAGGCAGAAGAGCGCTATGTCGAGCTGTTCGGTCAGCCTTCGTCCGCTGTCGAGGACGCTGAAGTGGTACTGATGTACAAATACAATTTCTGCCCGTTCGAGTTGACGGTAAAGGTAGGCACAACTGTCCGGTGGGTGAACGTCGACAAACGCACCAGCCACTCGGTTCTATTGAAGGACGGCAGCGAGCCTGAAAGTGATCGGCTGTTCCCAGAAGAATCTGTTGAATTGACCTTCCTCGCGCCCGGCCCACAAGACTATCTGTGCGGCCCCCATTGGGAGACGCAGAACATGTTCGGAATGATCACAGTCGAACCCTGAAGCCAGATACAATACAGGCAAGAAGAAGGAGCGCGGAGGCAAATCCCGCGCTCCTTAACTTATGTCAAGGAGGTTGGTTTTGGATTGGGCCAATCTGCGTTCATGACACGCCCGGCTCACCCAGCAACGTCATGCAAACGCAACGGATCTGCATGGGACACCGGGTTACGAAGACCTTCAGACCAAGCGAGTTTGCACATGAGCGGTAAGGTATTTCTGATTGGCGCAGGCCCCGGCGATCCCGAACTGATGACCCTGCGCGCACTGCGGATGCTGCAAGAAGCGGACGTAGTGGTTTATGACAGGCTGGTGTCAGCCGACATTCTGAATTTACACGCGGAAGGCGCACGGCTGATCCCTGTCGGCAAAGCCCCCAAATGCCACACCGTTCCGCAGGACCGCATCAACGAAATACTGCTCGAAGAGGCCAGCGCTGGTCACACGGTTGCACGGCTGAAAGGCGGCGACCCCATGATCTTTGGTCGCGGCTCGGAAGAGGCTGCTTACCTGATGGCCCGCAGTGTTGCTGTCGAGTACGCACCGGGCATTACGGCAGCCCAGGGGGCGTCTTGTTCGACGGGTGTGCCGCTGACCCATCGCGGGCTGGCAACCTCGGTTCAATATGTCACCGGGCACAGGCAGGCCGACAAAGTGCTGGATCTGGACTGGAAACGTCTTGCCGATCCGGACTCGACATTGGTGGTTTATATGGGCGTTGCCAATATCGGTCAGATCGCCATGGGACTGATGACCGAAAACCTGCCGGGCTCGACACCGGTTCTGGCAGTGGGCAAGGCCACAACACCTGATGAGCGTCGTCTTGTGTCACGGCTTGACCAACTGGCCACGGATGTGCGCACAGCCGAGCTGAAGGCGCCGACGCTGTTTATCATTGGCAAGGTGGTTTCGCTCTATGCCGAACGGCCTTTGACCGAGCTTCTGGAACAGGCCCATGGCTAAGCTGGGCAGAAGAGACCGAGGGATTGACCCAACACGTGCCGGCAGATCGCCGGGGCGGTCGGGGTGGGCTGGGCGAACCTGCCTGACCATTGCGGTTCTGGCCGCGACCTCCGCCTTCGCGGCTGATGTCATCGACCCCGACACCCTGAAAAGACTTGTGCATCAGGATTGCGGTTCCTGTCACGGCTTGTCCCTGAAGGGCGGCCTTGGTCCTGACCTGCGCAGTGAAACACTGGGCCACTACGACGCGGATGTTTTGACCAGCGTCATCCTTGACGGCATCCCTGACACCGCGATGCCCCCATGGCGGCCTCTGATCAGTGAAGAAGAAGCCGAGTGGATCGCCCGTTACCTGCTGGAACAGGAGTCACAATGAAACACTTCATCCTTGGCCTTGCAGCCACATTGATGATGTCCACAGCTCAGGCTGAACCAACCGCGACAGGCGATCTTGGCCTCGTCATCGAACGCGCCAAGGGCTCGGTTCTGCTGGTGGATCAATCCGACCGTGCAGCTCTGGCCCGGATTGAGGGGTTGGGCGATCTGTCTCATGCATCTCTAGTCTATTCGCCCGATGAACGGTTTGCCTATGTGTTTGGCCGCGACGGAGGACTGACCAAGATCGACATCGTGACCCGTCAGGTCGTGAACCGCGTCGTGCAGGCCGGAAACGCCATTGGAGGAGCGATTTCGGACGATGGTAAGCTTGTGGCTGTTTCGAACTATGAACCCGGTGGCGTGCGCGTCTTTGATGCGGACACTCTGGAGATAGTCGCTGACATCCCAACCGATAGCAAAACCATCGGCCTGGTCGATGCACCGGGTCGGCGGTTCGTTTTCACGATGTGGGACACTGGGGAAACCTGGATAGCCGATTTCGCACAGGGCGCACCAGAGATCACCAAAATCCCGGACATGGGCAAGAACCCCTATGACGCGCTGATTACCGCCAATGGCCGCACCTATATCACCGGCCTGTTTGGCGAGGACGGCCTGACCGCGCTTGATCTGTGGTCCGAATCCCCCGAACCGATCCGCGTTCTGCCCGATTACGGGCGTGGGCAGGAAGAAATGCCGGTCTACAAGATGCCCCATCTGGAAGGCTGGGCGTTGACCGGGAGCGAGTTTGTTCTGCCCGCCGTTGGCCATCACGAGGTTCTCTGGATCGACGCGGAAACCTTGACCGAAACCGGGCGCACCAAAACCCATGGCCAGCCGGTTTTCGCCATGGCACGTCCCGACGGGCGGCAGGTTTGGGTGAATTTCGCCCACCCGTTGAACGATACGATTCAGGTGATCGACAGCGTCAGCAAAGAGATCATCCACGAATTCAAACCCGGCCCGGCCGTATTGCACATGGAGTTCACGCCGCGCGGGCATGAGGTCTGGATCAGCGTGCGCGACGCCAACAAGGTCATGGTCTACGACACGCATAGCTTTGAAAAACTGCGCGAGATCGATGCAGACAGCCCGTCCGGCATTTTCTTCACTGCTCGCGCCCACAGAACAGGGCTGTAACCGATGCGACATATTACGGACCCGATCGACCGCCGTCTGCTGGACGAGTTTCAACGCGATTTTCCAGTTGCTGAGAGACCATTTAAGGTGTTGGGTAACGCTCTCGGGCTGGACGAGGCCGAAGTCATCCATCGCCTGTCCCGGATGCGCGCCACAGGCCGCATTACACGGGTTGGTGCAACCATCACGCCCGGCGCGGTGACGGCCAGCACCTTGGCTGCCGTGTCGGCTCCGGAAGATCGATTGGAGGAGGTCGCCGCCCAGATCGATGCTGAACCCGGTGTGAACCACAATTATCAACGTGAAGACGCGTGGAACCTGTGGTTTGTCGCGACCGGGCCGGATCGCGCGCATGTCAACAATACCCTTGCGCGGATCAGTCGATCCACCGGATTGCAAGTGCTGGACTTGCGGCTGGTGCGTCCTTTCAACGTGGATCTTGGGTTTCGCATGACTGGAGGCACCAAAAACGTGCCCACAGCGCGAAAGGTCGATGCATCTGTCATGCGCGAGGGCGATCGTTGCCTGCTGCAGTCTCTGAGTTCCGGGCTATCTTTGGTCTCAGAACCCTACGCCGCTCTGGCTCGTTCGCTGAAACGGGATGTCATCGACGTGATGGAGCGGGTCGAAGCCTTGCATGCCGCCGGAATAATCTCGCGGCTCGGCGTCATCGTGCGTCACCGAGCGCTTGGCTGGTCGGCCAATGCGATGGTGGTCTGGGATCTGCCGGCAGAGCGAATCGACACCGCTGGTCCCGCTTTGGCCGCCTACCCAGGGGTGACTTTGTGCTATGAGCGTAATCCGGTGCCCGATGTCTGGCCATATCGCCTGTATTCCATGATCCATGCCAGAACCCGAAGCGAGGCCTTGGAAACATTGGCGGGTGCGATTGCACTGACCGAACTGGCCGGAGCACGGCACAAGGTTCTCTTCTCAACCCGCTGTTTCAAGCAGACCGGAGCGCTGATTCAGGCCAAGGAGGCTGCCGCATGACGCTGGACCAAATGGATCGGGCGATCCTGAATCGCGTGCAAGATGATCTGCCACTGACCTCGCATCCTTTCGCAACCGTGGCCGCAGAGCTGGGCCTGTCCGAGGCGGAATTGCTGACGCGTCTGAGCCGCATGAAAGAAGGCCGCGTCATCACACGCTTCGGTCCATTTTTCGACGCCGCGGCCATGGGTGGGGCTTTCTGCCTTTGTGCGATGGCCGTTCCAGCCAAAGATTTCAAAACCGTCCTGACCAAAGTCAATGCACATCCCGAGGTGGCACATAATTATGAACGTACGCACCGGCTGAACATGTGGTTCGTGCTGGCCACCGAAACACCCGAGGGGATCGAGGCCGCCGCCGATGCCATCGAACGGGAAACGGGGATCTGCGTTCTACGTTTCCCCAAACTTCAGGAATTCTTTATCGGCTTTCGGGTAGCGGCATGATCGACGCAACAGACAGACAGATTATCGAGGCGCTGCAGGGGGGCTTACCCCTGACCCCGGCCCCGTATGTTCAGGTTGCCCACGAGCTGGGGCTGCAGGAAGATGATTTGCTTGAGAGACTGTCATCCCTCAAAGCGCGCGGGGTGATCCGACGGATCGCCGCAGCCCCCAACCACTATAAGCTGGGCATGACATCGAACGGCATGACCGTCTGGGATGTACAGGATGACCTGATCGGCGAACTGGGCGCTCATATCGGGGCCCTGCCCTTCGTCACCCATTGTTATGAACGGCCTCGCGCTCTGCCCGACTGGCCCTACAACCTGTTCGCCATGGTCCACGGCCAGTCGCGCGACGAGGTCGAAGACAAACGCGGCCAGATCGCCGCGATTCTGGGATCGGCCTGCCGGGGCAGCGACATCCTCTATTCCACGCGCATCCTGAAAAAGACCGGGCTGCGCCTGAGACAGAAAGGTTGATACATGTTCCGCCTGACCGAATACATGCATCAGCTGGTCAAACCGACTCCGGTGCGCAAACGTCGCCCCGGCGCGGTAAAGCCGGTTGTGATCTGGAATTTGACGCGGCGCTGTAACCTGAAGTGCCGCCATTGCTACACCGTCTCGGCGGATGTCGCGTTCCCGGGTGAGCTCAGCCATGAGCAAGCCATGGTAACCCTTGAGGATCTGGGCCAATTTCGCGTCCCGGCCTTGATCCTCTCGGGTGGGGAACCGTTGGATCGGTTCGATTTCTTCGACATCGCAAAACGGGCCCGTGATCTGGTGCCAATGCTGGCCTTGTCGACCAACGGCACCCGGATCTACGACGAAACGGCCGATATGATAGCGGATGTCGGATTCAACTACGTCGGCATCTCGCTGGACGGGATTGGAGCGACGAATGACTGGTTCCGTGGCGTCGAGGGCGCTTTTGCTGACGCCCTGCGCGGCGTGCGCGAATGCAAAAAGCGCGGTATCAAGGTCGGCCTGCGGTTCTGCCTGACCGAAGGCACGCAACATCACTTGCCTGACTTGCTGGCATTGTGTGACGATGAAGGTGTCGACAAGTTCTACCTGTCTCACCTTGTTTATGCGGGGCGCGGCGACAAGAACCGGGGTGAAGACGCTGAACATCAGCGCACCCGCAAGGGTCTGGACCTGTTGCTGGAACGCGCCTGGGAAGCCGCATCGGGCGGTCGTCCGTTGGATATCGTGACGGGGAACAATGACGCCGACGCGGGATATTTTCTGAACTGGATTCGCGCGCATTTCGACGCCGAAAAAGCGGCACATGTGCGCGAGCACCTGGCCGCGTGGGGCGGAAACTCGAGTGGTTTGGGTGTCGCCAATATCGACAATCTTGGCCGGGTCCACCCGGACACCTATTGGTCCGATTACACAGTCGGCAACGTAAAGACCAAATCGTTTTCCGAACTCTGGACCAGCGATGATCCGATGCTTGCCATGCTCCGCACCCGCCCACGCCCGCTGAAGGGGCGCTGTGGAGCCTGCGAACTCAAGGACGTGTGCGGCGGCAATACCCGCATCCGCGCCTTGCAATTGACCGGTGATCCATGGGCCGAGGATCCAGCCTGTTACCTGACCAACCAGGAAATCGGTGTGGATACCGCAGGTGAGCGCCTTCAGGTCACACCGTTCCGGGGGAAAAGCCATGATCCGGCGCATCAGTTCTTTTAAGACACTCACGGTCAGCACATTATGGTCCGTACTTCTGGCAGGAACCGCATGGGCGGATGCCCCGTCGGACTACGCTGAACATTGTGCTTCATGCCACGGCGAAAACCGTCTGGGCGGAGTTGGCCCCGCGCTGATCCCGGAAACACTCAAGCGCATGCGGGGTCCGCGGGTAGCTGCCGTGATTGCCGAAGGTCGCACGGCGACACAAATGCCCGCATTCTCGCACGACCTGGATGCTCTGCAGATCGAGGAACTGGCAGGCTGGTTGAAATCGCCGTTGGAATCAGACCCGGAATGGGACGAGGCTGAGATTATGGCCAGCCGGACGCTGGACGAGGAATATGTGCCAGTGGATACACCCGTCTGGAACAGCGACCCGATGAACATCACGCTGGTCGTCGAGACCGGGGATCACCATGTCAGCGTTCTGGACGGGGATACGTTCGAAGTACTGGACCGGTTCGAAACTCCTTTCGCCGTTCATGGCGGACCGAAATTCAGCCCGGATGGGCGTTACGTCTTCATCATGTCCCGCGACGGGTGGGTTCAGAAGTACGACATTTGGGCACTGAAACAGGTGGGCCGTGTACGTGCCGGCCTGAACAGCCGCAATATCGCCATGTCCGGCGATGGCAAATGGGTGGCTGTGGCGAACTACCTGCCCAACAGCTTGACAGTGTTGTCCACTGAAGACCTTTCAGTCGCAAAGGTCATCGAGGTCAAAAGCAAGAAGGGCCTGCCCAGCCGCGTTTCCGCTGTCTACCAGGCCCCTCCGCGGGAAAGCTTTGTTCTGGCGCTGAAGGATGTGCCCGAGATTTGGGAAGTGTTCTATGGCGCCAATCCCCCGCAATCCGGGCTTGGTCATGATTTCCGCATCGAAGGCCAGTTCAAGAACCCCGACCCCTTCCCGGTGCGCAAGATCACTACGCCTGACTACCTTGACGATTTCTTCTTCGACCAGAGTTATGAATATGTCATGGGAGCGTCCCGCGATGGCAAGGGCGGACAAGTGATTGATCTGGTGATCGGGCACAAGGTGGCCGATCTGGATTTGCCCGGAATGCCACATCTGGGCTCGGGGATCACATGGAAACACGGCGATACGACCGTGATGGCCACGCCGCACCTGACAGACGGCGCCGTGTCGGTGATCGACATGGAAAGCTGGGAAACCGTCAAACGGATCAAGACCGAGGGCCCCGGGTTCTTCATGCGCAGCCATGAGAATTCGCCTTATGTCTGGGCCGACGTTTTCTTCGGCCCCAACAAGGACGCAATGCATGTCATCGACAAGCAAAGCCTTGAAATCGTAAAGACCCTGCGCCCCGCTCCCGGAAAAACCGTGGCCCATGTCGAGTTTACCAGGGATGGCAGCCACGCACTGGTTTCGATCTGGGAAGATGACGGCGCCGTAATCGTCTATGACGCGCAGACGCTGGAAGAGGTCCGCCGCCTGCCGATGCGCAAACCTTCGGGGAAATACAATGTCTGGAACAAGATCACCTTCTCCGAAGGAACCAGCCACTGAGGGGAAATGGCCGGTTTGGAAACTGGCCATTCTGCTGTATCCGGCCACGGCGTTAACCGTGGCCATCAACCTGTTTTTGCTCGGCCTTATCCTGCACAGCGTCGGGTTCGGTGCAATCGAACCGGTTCCGGCAATCCTCTGGTCGATTCCGCTGGGCATTCCTGCGGCATGGTTGGCCGGTCGGTGGGTGCGCGGATTGATGGACGAGGCCGACGGGTAGGTGCAATTTGTCAGGCACCTGACCTAAGTCAAGTCTCCGCCTGAGAGAATCCCGTAGGGTTCGGGAAAGCTTGCCGAGTTGGATTCTCAATGCCTGCCTTCCGCCCTCCGCACAACCTGTTTGATCGCGTGTCCCGCGCTGTGTGCGGTTTGGTGGGCATATTCCTTTTGCTTATGCAAATGCTTGGCCCGGTGCTGGCGAGTCCCGGGGACAGCATGTGGATTGAGATCTGCTCGGAGGCAGGGGCGGTCTGGGTTGAAGTGGATCTTGAAGAAGGCTCCGATGACCCGACTGCGCCCTGTCCGAAATGCGCCGACTGTGCGCTATGCGCGGTAACCACGGCAGCGCCGCTGCCCGACCCGTCGCTGCTGGCACACGCCGGAAATGTACAGATTGCACCCTCTGCAAACAGGGAACCGTGCGCTTTGTACAACTCGAAACGATTGTGGCCCGAAACCCGAGGGCCCCCGTTTGCGACCCAAGAAGAATCTGAACGCGCCCTGCGCGCGTCCATGGCGTCCACCCTGAATATCGGAGGTGCGCCGTGGTCGTAAGTCGCGCAATCCATTTCCTGCTGGCTTTCACCCTGTCCTGCCTGATGGCGATCAGCGCCCATGCCGACAGCCTGGCCAGTTTCCTGCCCGACATTGAACCTGCCGATCTGGCCCCCGGCGCCGATGCATTTGGTCCGGTACGGGACGACGTGAAAGTCGCCCCTGTACTGAAGGGCGGCGAGACCATTGCCTGGGCATTCCTGACCTCTGACTTTGTCGGCACGACCGGTTATTCCGGCAAACCCATCCACGTGGTTGCCTCCATCGATGAAGATGCGGTGCTGACCGGGGTACAACTGGTCAAGCATTCGGAACCCATCGTTCTGATCGGCATCCCAAATTCCCGCATGGTTGAGCTGACAGAAGGCTACGCCGGGCTCGACCTGAAGGTTGAAGCCGAGACCGGGGGCGAGGGGCACGACCTCGATATCATCTCAGGCGCGACCGTCACGATCATGGTGATCGACGACAGCCTTGTGCGGGGCGGCATCAAGGTGGCGCGTGCACTGGGTTTGGGGGGCTTGTCCCCGTTGCAGGCTGATGGGCCAAAGCGCGAAATCGATATGGCGCAGAATGCGGTCCATGACTGGTCGACCCTGTCGGGTGACGGCTCGATCCGGCGGTTGACGCTGGATGTCGGGCAGGTCAATGCCGCCTTCGAGGCCACCGGCGACCAGCGCGCGATCAAACGCCCCGAGCCGGGCGAACCGGATGACACCTTCATCGACATGCATATGGCGCTTGTCTCGGTTCCGTCGATCGGCAAATCACTGCTAGGCGACGCCGAATATCAGAATCTGACCGAGTGGCTGGACGAAGGTGAACAGGCCATTCTGGTGCTGGGGCGTGGGGCTTACAGCTTCAAGGGTTCAGGCTATGTGCGCGGCGGAATTTTCGACCGGATTCAGCTTATTCAGGGCGACAATTCGGTGCGGTTCTTTGACAAGCAGCAAGAGCGTCTGGGCAAGGTTGCGGCCCCGGATGCGCCCAGCTTCACCGAACTGGATATCTTCAAGATCCCTGCCGAGGCCGAGTTTGACCCCGCCGAGCCGTTCCGCCTGCAATTGCTGGTGCAACGGGCCGTGGGCGCGGTTGAGAAGACGTTCCTGACCTTCGATCTAGGCTACAAACTGCCCGAGCAATACCTGCTGCCCGTCACTGCCCCTGCGGTCGTAGACGATGCCACGGGCGAAGCCGCGGCCAAAGCCGCACTTTGGAAGCGCATCTGGAAGGACCGCACGGTCGAGATCGCCGTGCTCGGCATCATGCTGCTGGTTCTGACGGCGACGTTCTTCTTCCAGTTCCACGCGACGATGAATGCACGGGTCTTCTACTGGTTCCGCATTGGATACCTGACCATGACCCTGTTCTTCATTGGCTGGTACGCCAATGCACAGCTGAGCGTCGTGAACCTAATGGCATTGGCGGGCAGCCTGCGGACCGGCTTCTCATGGGATGCGTTCCTGCTGGATCCACTGGTCTTCATCCAATGGTTTGCCGTCGCCGCCGCGTTGCTATTCTGGGGCCGTGGTGCCTACTGCGGCTGGCTGTGTCCATTCGGCGCGCTGCAGGAGCTGACCAACAAGATCGCGCGGGCCTTACGTGTCCCGCAATGGACGCTGCCTTGGGGCCTGAACGAACGCCTCTGGCCCGCAAAATACATGATCTTCCTCGGATTGTTCGGCCTCAGCTTCGTCTCGATCCCGCTGGCCGAGACTTATGCCGAGATCGAACCCTTCAAGACGGCAATCATTCTGAAATTCATGCGGGACTGGCCCTTCGTGGTCTTTGCGCTGACCCTGCTGGGGATCGGGCTGTTCATCGAACGGTTCTACTGCCGCTACCTCTGCCCGCTGGGCGGAGCGCTGGCCATCCCCGCCCGAATTCGCATGTTCGACTGGCTGCGCCGCTACAAGGATTGCGGCACTCCCTGTCAAACCTGCGCCAACGAATGCCCCGTTCAGGCCATCCACCCCACCGGTGAGATCAATCCGAACGAGTGCGTCACCTGCCTGCATTGTCAGGTGCTCTACCAGTCCGAGGACAAATGTCCCGTCGTTATCCGCCAGCTCAAGCGGCGGGCCAAGACAGGGTCGGTCGATCTCAAGACCCCACTCGGACAACCACCGGCGAACCATCCGAACGCCAAACCGAAAACCGTTTCCTAAAGGAGGAACGATCATGTCGGAACATGACAACAAACTGAACATCACACGTCGCGGGATGCTGGGCGCAACCGCAACCGGCGCCGTGCTGGCCGGGACCGGTCTGGGTTCGACCCTGATGACCGCAAAACAGGCCAGCGCCGCCGCCAATGCCAATCTGCAGCCCGGCGAACTGGACGAGTATTACGGCTTCTGGTCCTCGGGTCAGACCGGTGAACTGCGTATCCTGGGCTTCCCTTCCATGCGCGAGCTGATGCGGGTGCCGGTCTTCAACCGCTGCTCGGCCACCGGTTGGGGTCAGACCAACGAGTCACTGAAGATCATGACCGAAGGGTTGCTGCCTGAAACCAAGGAGTTTCTCGCCAAGCGTGGCATGAAAACTTATGACAACGGCGACCTTCACCACCCGCATATGTCGTTCACCGACGGCACCTATGACGGCCGTTACCTGTTCATGAACGACAAGGCCAACACCCGCGTCGCCCGTGTGCGCTGTGACGTGATGAAATGCGACAAGATCACCGAGATCCCGAACGCCAAGGCGATCCACGGTCTACGTCCGCAGAAATTCCCGCGCACCGGCTATGTCTTTGCCAATGGTGAAGATGAAACGCCGCTGGTCAACGATGGCAGCGTGCTGGACGATCCGTCGCAATACGTGAACATCTTCACCGCGCTGGACGGCGACACCATGGAAGTGGCATGGCAGGTGATCGTGTCGGGCAACCTCGACAACACCGACTGTGACTATCAGGGTAAATACGCCTACTCGACCTCGTACAACTCGGAAATGGGTATGAACCTGGCCGAGATGACCGAGAACGAGCTGGACCACGTCGTTGTCTTTAACCTCGCGGAAATCGAAGCGGGTATCGAAGCCGGTGACTATCAGGAGCTGAAAGGCGTCAAGGTTCTGGACGGCCGTAAGGGTCAGAACAAGAACTACACCCGCTACATTCCGATCCCGAACTCGCCGCACGGTATCAACACCGCACCTGACGGCAAGCACGTCTGCATCAACGGTAAGCTGTCGCCGACCGTTTCGATCATGGACGTGACCAAGCTGGACGCCCTGTTCGAAAGCGATGCCGACCCGCGGTCCTGCATCGTGGGTGAGCCGCAGCTGGGTCTTGGTCCGCTTCACACCGCCTACGACGGTCAGGGCAACGCGTTCACCACGCTGTTCCTGGACAGCCAGATCGTGAAGTGGAACATCGAAAAGGCAATCGAAGCTTACGGTGGCGCCGATGTGGACCCGATCATCTCGAAGGTCGACGTGCACTATCAGCCGGGCCACAACTCGACCTCCATGGGTGAAACCAAGGACGCCGACGGCAAATGGCTGATTTCGATGAACAAGTTCTCGAAAGACCGCTTCCTGAACGTTGGCCCGCTGAAGCCCGAGAACGAGCAGCTGATCGACATCTCGTCGGATGAGATGAAGGTGGTCCACGATGGCCCGACCTTTGCCGAACCGCATGACTCGATCATCGTTCGCAGCGACATCGTCAACCCGGTCAACGTCTGGGATCGCGCCGATGTCACCTGGGAAGACGCCCGCAAACAGGCCGAAGCCGATGGCGTCGATCTGGAAGAAGGCGCCGAGGAACCGATCCGGGATGGCAACAAGGTGCGGGTCTACATGACTTCGCAAGCCCCGACCTTCAGCCTCGAGAAGTTCACCGTCAAACAGGGCGACGAAGTGACGGTTTACATCACCAACCTCGATGACGTGGACGACGTGACCCACGGCTTCTGCCTGGGCAACTACGGTATCGCTATGGAAGTGGCGCCGCTGGCCACCGCCTCGGTCACCTTCACTGCCGACCGTCCGGGCGTGCACTGGTTCTACTGCCAGTGGTTCTGCCATGCGCTGCACATGGAAATGCGCGGTCGGATGCTGGTCGAACCGCAAGGAGCCTGACCCATGCGCTGGTCCCTGTTCATACCGCTCCTGCTCGGCTCGCCCCTTTGGGCGGCGGATTGGGATGTGCCCAACCGGGCGGGGGCCATCAATGAAATACTGGCGCAGGCGGCGGATGGAGACACCCTCCGCCTGAGCCCCGGTGTCTATGCCGAGCATCTCGTCCTGGACCGGCCCGTCATCATCGACGGGCAGGGCCAGGCCACCATTGACGGGCAAGGCACCGGCAGCGTCATCACCGTGACCGGCCCGGGCGTGACCGTGCGCAGTCTGACTGTGATCGGCTCGGGCTCAAGCCATGACGGGATCGACAGCGGAATCCAACTGACCAAGACGGCCCGCGCGCCGCTGGTCGAGAATAATGTTCTGCTGGGCAATCTTTATGGCGTCGACATTCATGGTGCCAAAGACAGTATCGTGCGTGGCAACCGGATCGAAGGACGTTTGGACCAGCGGATGAACGACCGCGGCAATGGCGTCTATGTCTGGAATGCGCCGGGCGCGGTGGTCGAGGGCAATGACATCCGCTATGGGCGCGACGGAATCTTCGTGAACTCGTCCAAGAAGAACACCTTTAAAGGCAACCTGTTCCGCGACCTCCGGTTCGCAGTGCACTACATGTATGCCGACAATTCAGTGGTCAGCGACAATGTCTCGATCGGTAACGATCTGGGCTATGCGGTCATGTTCACGACAAATGTGAAGGTCGCAGACAACGTCTCGATCGGTGACCGTGAACACGGCGTGATGCTGAACTACGCCAACAAGAGTGAGATCACCGGAAACGTGGTGATCGGTGCCAAGGAAAAGTGCACTTTCCTTTATAACTCCAACAAGAACGAGTTCACCGACAACTGGTTCCAGGGATGCGGCATCGGAATCCATTTCACCGCCGGCAGCGAACGCAACCGGATCGTCGGCAACGCCTTTGTCGGCAACCGGACACAGGTAAAATACGTCTCGACCAAATGGGTCGAGTGGTCGGAAGACGACCGCGGCAATTACTGGTCCGATTTTGCCGCCTATGATGTGGATGGCAACGGCATTGCCGATGCCCCCTATCGCCCAAATGACTCGATGGACCATGTGCTGTGGACCCAACCCGCAGCCAAACTGCTGCTCGGCTCTCCCGCCGTGCAGCTGGTACGCTGGTCGCAATCCGCTTTTCCGGCACTGTTGCCCGGTGGCGTGATGGACAGCAATCCATTGATGCAACCCCCTGAACCCCCAGCTATGAAAAAGGTGCCTCATGACGGATAAGGCCCTGACTATTGACCATGTCAGCAAGGATCGAGGGCAAACCCGCGTTCTTGACGATATCACCCTGTCTCTTGCCCCCGGCCAGCGCGTTGCGCTGCTGGGCCATAACGGCGCAGGCAAGTCGACCCTGATCAAATCCATCCTTGGCCTGACGCCGATCCATCGCGGAGCCATTCGGATCGGGAACGCCACCCCCGGTAGCGCTCAGGCACGGCGCGAGACGGCTTATCTGCCCGAAGCGGTGTCGTTTCATCCCGCATTGACCGGGCGCGAGCAATTGACCCTTTTCGCAAAACTGTCCGGGACCAAGGCCGATGTGCCCAGCTTACTGGATCGTGTCGGCCTGAGCGACGCTTTGGACCGTCGGATCGGAACCTATTCCAAAGGAATGCGGCAACGTCTGGGTCTGGCGCAGGTGCTGTTGGGCCAACCGAAAGTGGCTTTGCTGGATGAGCCGACAAGCGGGCTGGACCCGATTTCTCGGCAAGATCTTTATGCCATCATCGACGAGTTGGCCGCCCAAGGCACCGCCGTCCTGATTGCCAGCCACGCACTGACCGAGGTCGAGGCCCGCACCGACCGTATCGCCATCATGCGAAAGGGTCGGATGGTGGCCGATGACACGCTGAACAATCTGTCGGCGCTGGCCGGTCTTCCGATCCGTCTGAAAGTGCGTGCTAGCGCCAACGCCGATGCCTTGGCTGCTGAACTGGGTGGCAACCGGATCAACGGTGCGTTGGTGGAACTGCTCTGCACCCCCGCTGACAAGATGGAGGCTCTGCGCCGCATCGCCGGAATGGGCGACGCGGTCGCGGATGTGGAAATGACCCCGCCCAAGCTTGAAGATCTTTATCGTCACTACGCGCAGGAGGGACTGCAATGACCCGCTTTCTCGCCATCACCCGCACCGAAATGTTGATCCTGCGCCGCAACCGCTGGTTGCTGGTCGCTACGCTTATCATGGTGCTGTTCGCATTGGCGTTGACCTTTGCGGGCAGCGCGCCAACTGGCACGCTGGGCGTTGACATGCTGACCGTTTCGGTTGCGTCGATGACCACGCTGTCGGTCTACCTCGCGCCCCTTCTGGCGTTGATGATCTCGTTCGACGCCATCGCCGGAGACGTGGACCGGGGCAGCCTGTCTCTGTTGTTGTCCTATCCGGCAGGGCGCGGAGAAATCCTGTTGGGCAAGTTCACCGCACATCTGTCTGCGCTGGCGTTCGCCATGACGGTCGGTTTCGGTACCGCTGGCGCAGTGGCTGCCTTCTTTGGCGGTGCCGGGCCGGAAAGCCTTATGGCTTTGGTCCGTCTCATTCTCACGTCCATCCTTCTGGGCGCCGTGTTTCTGGCGCTGGGATACCTGCTGTCTGCCATGGCTAAGGGGGCTACGGCGGCGGCGGGTCTGTCGGCCGGGCTCTGGCTGGTTTTTGTTGTCCTCTATGATCTGGGCCTGTTGGGGGCTGTCGTCATGGACAAGGGCGGCACCTTTACCCAATCCGTCTTTCCGTGGGTGATGGTGGCCAACCCGGCCGACGCATTCCGTCTGTGGAACATCGCTGCGACCGAAGGAGTCGCGATGGCTTCGGGCATGACCGGGGCCGCGCAGGCCCTGCCTGTGTGGGCCGCGCCGGCATCTTTGTTGATCTGGCCAGTGATTGGCTTTGCCCTCGCGCGACTGGCATTCCGGAGGGTCGAGCCATGAAACCCCTCGTCCTGATTGCGTTGATCGCGCTGGCGGCCTGCAGGGAAGAACTGGCCGAAGCCCCCGACCCGGTCGACCTGACCCCTGATGCGCTGAGTTATTTCTGCCAGATGAACATAGCCGAACATGGCGGTCCCAAGGGGCAGATCCATCTGAAGGGATACCCCGCACCGCTGTTCTTTGCGCAGGTGCGAGACATGGTGGCATATCTCAAAAGCCCTGAACGAGATGCCGACATCACAGCCGTCTATGTCAGCAACATGGGCATTGCGACAAGCTGGCGACAGCCGGGTATCTCGAACTGGATCGCCGCGGATGGCGCGATCTTTGTTGTTGGCGCCAATGTGGCGGGCGGCATGGGTGCGCGTGAAGTGGTGCCATTTGCCGATCCTGCTGATGCAAAGGCATTCATTGAAATTTACGGCGGGACCGCACTGGGTCTGCCGGACATCCCGGATACCGAAGTGCTTGGCCCCGTCGATCTTGAACTGCCGCTGGAGACCCCCGTATGACCGCCCTGTCGCGCCGCCGATTTCTGATCATCTCAGCCGCTTGTGCTGCGGCCACACCGGCCGCGGCCTCTGACGCGCGTTGGCACGGCACCGCGCTGGGTGCCGCTGCAAGTCTGCGTTTGGTCGGGATGACGGATGTTGAAGCTGCACCCATCATAGCGGCCGTTGAGACCGAGATTGCCCGGCTGGAAGATATCTTCAGCCTGTATCGCCCGCAATCGCAGCTCAGCCGGTTGAACCACGATGGTGTTCTGACGGCGCCTGCTCCTGAATTGTTGAACGTGCTGGGTCTCAGCACAGCGCTGCATCAGGCATCGGGTGGCGCATTTGATCCGAGCATTCAACCCGTGTGGAGGGCATTGGCTGCGGGCGCGCGCGCTGACGATCTGGTTGAAGTTCAGCGGGCAGTTGGCTGGGAAAAGGTAATTTTCGATGCCTCGACCATTCGCCTGCCCATGCCCGGAAGATCCGCGCTGACGCTGAACGGTATTGCGCAGGGCGCGATCACTGATCGGATCGCCGCACTGCTGCGTGGCTTTGGTCTGAGTGATGTTCTGGTTGATATGGGGGAAATTGCTGCTCTGGGCGCGCGTGGCGACGGTGCGCCCTGGAAAGTTGGGCTGGCAACACCGGATCAGACGGTTCTGAAGCGGATCGCGCTGCGCGATCGTGCCGTGGCGACATCGTCTTCGCTGGCCACTCAACTGAGCCCCGGTCTTGGGCACATCATCACCCCGGACGGGCCAGCAAACCGTGAAAGAACGGTTTCGGTTTCTGCCCCGGAAGCGGCAATTGCGGATGGGCTGTCCACTGCACTTTGTGCGGCATCAGCCGACAAAGCGAGTGAGATCGTAGTACGTTTCCCCGACGCCAGTATCGAACTGAACGTATGACGAAGGATTACGTTTCTCAGGCAGATCAAGAAAAATTCGCGAAAAGTATGATATAGGTCAATTCGTACGCTGCTTCAGGCAGCTAGGAAGTAAAGACGCGAACCTATCTATCCAAATACGAGTCGCCAGCTATGAGCCAGATGACGAGCAGACGCGCTTTTCTAAGCGTGCGTGTCCTGCGGGAGGACCGCGATGCGATCCGTCCGCCGGGGGCAGTCGCAATTGGCTTCGGCGATTTGTGCACGCGTTGCGAAGATTGCGCCGGGGCTTGTCCCGAAGACATCATCACGTTCGACGACAGCGGCTTTCCCGTTCTGGACCTTTCCGCAGGCGGTTGCACCATGTGTGGTGACTGCGCTGATATTTGCCCGACCCCTGCGTTGCTGCCCGAGCGTGTTTCCGAGTGGCCATGGCGCGCGCAGATCGACGCCGCAAGCTGCCTGTCGATGAACGGGGTGAGTTGCCGCTTGTGTCAGGACAATTGCGAACAGGATGCCATCCGCTTTCGCCTGCAACTGGGCGGACGCGCTGAACCGGCGCTTGAAACTGAAACCTGCATCGGTTGCGGCAGTTGTTCCGCCGCCTGTCCCGCCGGGGCCATCGCGATGCATCGCCCCGCCCCTCAACACCCGGAGGTGACCCAATGAATATCTGTGGCTGTCTAATCCACATCGCCCCCGATTACACCGACGCCGCTCGCGCGGCGATAACCGGAACCCAAGGCGTCGAGCTTCATGCCGAAGCCGAGGATGGCCGGTTTGTTGTTGTTGTCGAGGATACGGCCGACCGGCTGGCCTCGGACACCATCATGGATCTGCACCAGATCCCCGGCGTGATCTCACTGTCACTGACTTATCACCATTTCGAAGATCCCGCGGAGACGGCTCCGCGTCCTGATGCTCCAAGCCAACCGTCCAGCAGGAGGCCCATGCAATGACCATCTCTGAATCCCGTCGTACATTCCTGAAAGCGACCGCAGCGGCAGCCACTGCCTCGGCTGCGGGCATTCCCATGGCCACAGGTCAGGCCAACGCCCAGGTCGGCGCGCCCGATATTCGCTGGGACAAGGCTGCCTGCCGGTTCTGCGGCACAGGCTGTTCCGTTCTGGTGGGCACCAAAGACGGTCGTGTGGTGGCCACGCAAGGTGACCCAGACGCACCAGTGAACCGGGGACTGAACTGTATCAAGGGCTATTTCCTGTCCAAGATCATGTATGGCAAAGACCGCCTGACCACGCCGCTTTTGCGCAAGACCAACGGCGCCTATGACAAGAATGGCGAGTTCGAGCCGGTCAGCTGGGATGAAGCTTTTGATGTGATGGCCGCCAAATGGAAAGAGGCCCTTGCCAAGAAAGGCCCGACCAGCGTGGGGATGTTCGGTTCGGGTCAGTGGACGGTCTGGGAAGGCTATGCCGCTGCCAAGATGATGAAGGCCGGGTTCCGGTCGAACAACATTGATCCAAATGCGCGTCACTGCATGGCTTCGGCTGTGGTTGGTTTCATGCGCACCTTCGGCATCGATGAACCGATGGGGTGCTATGACGACTTCGAGCACGCCGATACGTTTGTGCTGTGGGGCTCGAACATGGCCGAGATGCACCCGATCCTGTGGTCGCGCCTGACCGACACCCGCCTGACCAAGCCGGGTTGCGAAGTGCATGTGCTGTCGACTTTCGAGCACCGTTCGTTCGAGCTTGCCGACAATGGCATGGTGTTCAAACCGCAAACTGATCTGGCGATCCTGAACTATATCGCCAATTACATCATCCAGAATGGTGCGGTGAACGAAGAGTTCGTCATGAACCATGTCAACATCACCAAAACGGCAACCGATATCGGCTATGGTCTGCGCGACAACAACCCATTGCAGCAAGAAGCCGAAAACCCGAACTCGGGCAAGATGGAACCAATAAGCTTCGAAGAATATGCCGAGGCCGTTTCGGAATACACGCTGGAATACACTTCGGAACTGTCCGGTGTCCCGGCAGAAAAACTGGAGCGTCTTGCCAAACAATATGCCGACCCGGACCGCAAGGTCATGAGTCTGTGGACCATGGGTTTCAACCAGCACACCCGTGGGTCCTGGGTAAACTCGCTGATGTACAACGTGCACCTGCTGGTGGGCAAGATTTCGGAACCTGGCAACTCGCCCTTCTCGCTGACCGGTCAGCCGTCGGCCTGCGGCACAGCGCGAGAGGTCGGTACTTTTGCTCACCGTCTGCCCGCCGACATGGTCGTCATGAATGACAAGCACCGCGAGATCTGCGAAACCTCCTGGAATGTGCCTGCGGGCACCATTCCGCCCAAGCCCGGCTTTCACGCCGTGCTGCAACACCGCAAGCTGAAGGATGGCGATCTGAACGCCTATTGGGTTCAGTGCACCAACAACATGCAGGCTGCGCCGAACATCAACGAGGAAGGCTATCCCGGCTATCGCAACCCGGAAAACTTCATCACTGTTTCAGACCCCTACCCGACGGTCACTGCGGTTTCCGCTGACCTGATCCTGCCCACCGCCATGTGGGTCGAGAAGGAAGGCGCCTATGGCAACGCCGAGCGCCGCACCCAGTTCTGGCGACAACAGGTCAAGGCCCCGGGCGAGGCCAAATCGGACCTGTGGCAGGTGATGGAGTTCTCGAAGCGCTTCACCGTCGAAGAGGTCTGGGGCGAAGAATTGCTGGCCACCATGCCGGAACACCGTGGCAAGACCATGTATGACGTCCTGTTTGCCAATGGCAGCGTCGACAAGTTCCCGCTGTCGGAGACCGCCGAGGGCTTTGATAACGATGAATCCGAACATTTCGGCTTTTACGTTCAGAAGGGTCTGTTCGAGGAATATGCCGACTTCGGACGCGGGCACGCGCACGATCTGGCACCGTTTGAAACCTATCACCAAGCCCGTGGTCTGCGCTGGCCGGTCGTCGACGGCAAGGAAACGCTTTACCGCTTCCGCGAAGGCTATGACCCATATGTATCGGCGGGCACCGGTGTGGAGTTCTATGGCCACAAAGACGGCAAGGCCAAGATCATTTTTGCGCCGTATGAACCTGCTCCGGAAGAGCCCGACGCGGAATTTGATCTGTGGTTGTGCACCGGTCGCGTGCTGGAGCATTGGCATTCGGGCTCGATGACACGCCGGGTTCCTGAGCTGCACCGCGCTTATCCATCCGCTGTCGTCTACATGCATCCGCAGGACGCCAAGGATCGCGGATTGCGCCGGGGCCAGGAGATTGTTCTGTCAACCCGTCGCGGCGAGGTCACCAGCCGGGTTGAAACCCGGGGTCGGAACAAGGTGCCACGCGGTCTGGTCTTCATGCCCTGGTTCGACGAAAGCCAGTTGACCAACAAGCTGACGCTGGACGCGACCTGCCCACTGTCGAAAGAGACCGATTTCAAGAAGTGCGCCTGTAAAGTCGAACGCGCGTAACCAGAAAGGATCGTACGGGTCGTTCCCATGTCTCTTGTCGATAAACCCCTTTCGCCGCAGCGGCGCCGGTTCCTTCAGGACTCGGCGCGGGCGGCGGGCGGCTGCGTGGTCGCAGGATCGCTGCTGGCCTATCTGGCCCGCGACGCCCGCGCCCTGCCTGCCGATGCCTTGCGCCCACCCGGCGCATTGCCGGAGAAGGAGTTCCTGTCGGCCTGTATCCGTTGCGGTTTATGCGTGCGGGAATGCCCATACGACACCCTGAAACTGGCCGAACTTGGCTCGGATGCGGTGGCAACGGGAACACCATTCTTCACCGCCCGGGATGTTCCCTGTGAAATGTGCGACGACATTCCGTGTGTCGCCGCATGTCCAACAGGGGCACTGGACCCCGGGCTGGACAATATCGACGACGCCGAGATGGGGGTTGCCGTACTGGTCGATCAGGAAAACTGCCTGAATTTCCTCGGTCTGCGTTGCGACGTCTGTTATCGCGTCTGCCCCGTCATTGACGAGGCGATCACTTTGGAGACGGCGCATAATACCCGGTCGGGCCATCATGCGTTATTCATTCCCACCGTCCATGCCGACCACTGTACAGGTTGCGGCATGTGCGAAAAAAGCTGTGTTCTGCCCGAGGCCGCCATCAAGGTTCTGCCTGCCCGGCTGGCGCGCGGCAGTTCGGCAGAGCATTACCGAAAGGGGTGGGAGGAAAAAGCCGCCAAAGGTGCACCAGTGGTCGAGGGGATCATCGATCTGCCCGACCGTTTGCCCGGACCGGGAACCGACAATCTTGCCGCGCCCGGCGGATTTGCGCCGGAATATGATCTGCCTGGGGTGGGACAATGAATGCTCGCACACATATGCCCGTAGGTCAGGAGGCCGTTGAAGGCAAAGGGTGGATCGGGGCGCATCGTTTTTTGCTGATGCGTCGTGCAAGTCAGCTGTTCTTTCTGGTTCTGTTTCTGCTGGGCCCATGGTTCGGCATCTGGATCGTGGAGGGCACTTTGGCGGGGTCACTGACGCTTGGCGTGTTGCCGTTGACCGATCCGTTCATCTTGTTGCAAAGCTTCGTCGCAGGCCATTGGCCCGCGATGACTGCGCTGATCGGTGGGCTGATCGTTCTGGTGATCTATGCCCTGATCGGTGGGCGTGCCTATTGTTCCTGGGTCTGCCCCATAAACCCGGTGACGGACGCGGCCAACTGGGTGCACCGCAAACTGGACCTGCCGAAAGGCTGGCAACCCAAGCGCGGCACTCGGTTGTGGATTCTGGCAACCGTCCTGCTGGTCTCGGGCCTGAACGGCGTGATCGCGTGGGAGTTGGTCAACCCGATCACCATGCTGCATCGCGGGCTGGTATTCGGCATGGGCTTTGTCTGGGCCATGATCGCGGCCATCTTCGTCTTTGACGTTTTCGTCGCACGCCATGGCTGGTGCGGCCATCTATGCCCCGTGGGCGCGTTCTACGGGCTAATCGGGTCCAAAAGCCTGCTGCGGGTCAGTGCGGCCAATCGCACGGCCTGCGACGACTGTATGGATTGCTATGCGGTCTGTCCTGAAAATCAGGTGATCTCGCCCGCGCTGAAAGGCAAGCCGGGAAGCTCGCCCCTGATCCTGTCATCCGACTGCACAAACTGCGGACGCTGCATCGATGTCTGCGCAGTCGACGTCTTTAACTTTACTCACCGGTTCGACGACCATGTCGTTCAACCTTCCGATCCAGTTGCCGCGCCTGAGCCGCGCGCTGCCAGACCTATCTAGGGGAGTGCCAAGATGAAAAGAACAATCGTTACAGGCGGAATTGCCCTTCTACCCGTATTGTTGCTGAGCGGATGGGCCCTTGCGCAATCCGCACAGGTAGAATCCCTGCGCGGGGCCGAGATTGACGAACCGGTGCCACTGGATCAGATCCACCGCAACGTCGAAGGGCGGCAGCAGCGCAATTATCGCCAGCAGCCGCCGTTGATCCCGCATTCGGTCGAACAATACCAGATCGACATTCGCACCAACCAATGTCTGTCCTGTCATGACTGGACCAAGGCGGGCGAGCGCAACGCACCTACCCTGTCGATGACCCACTATCTGGATCGCGATGGCAACGAGCTGGATCAGATTGCTGGAACCCGGTACTTCTGCAATCAGTGCCACGTTCCACAGGCAGACGCGCCGCCACTGGTCGACAACGTGTTCCAGCCCTCCGCCAGCAACTGATCCAACGCAAGACTGAAAGGAGCACCGACATGGCAGACTCCCCTGAAAAACGCGGCTTGCTTGGTCGCCTCTGGAACGCGATCTGGACACCGGCAGTGATGTTCAGCTCGGGCTTTCTGATCCTCGCCGGCTTTCTGGTCGGTATCCTGTTCTGGGGTGGATTTCACTGGGCGCTGGAACTGACCAACACCGAAGAGTTCTGTGTGTCCTGCCACACGATGGAAACGAACCTGGGCGAGTACCGGGAGACGATTCACTACAACAACCACTCCGGTGTACGTGCGATCTGCTCGGATTGCCATGTTCCGGATGAGTGGAGCCACAAGATCAAAGCCAAGATCATGGCCGTGAAAGACGTCTATCATGAACTGGCGGGCACGATCAGCACACCCGAAAAATATGAGGAACACCGTCTGGCGATGGCATCGGCCGTGTGGAAGAAGATGAAAGCGTCTGACAGCCGCGAGTGCCGCAACTGTCACAACTTTGACTACATGGACTTCACCATTCAGGAAACACGCGCCGCGTCGGAACACCAACGCGCCATAGACAGCGGTATGACCTGTATCGATTGCCACCAGGGCATTGCGCACAACCTGCCACCCAACTACCTAGAAACATACGAGAAGGTGACTGCTGCACTGGACGGTGAAGTTGTGCAGGAGCACGCGACTGCCGTGGGTGACGACATCCGCGATTTCCTGAACAACAGCTCAAATTGATGTGGGGGCAGAGATGTTAGAGTTACTTGGAACCATTGGCAGCAACATCCTTGGTTTGCCCGGCATACTTGGTCTGGCCCTCGGCATGATGACCCGCAAGTTGTGGCTGGGCGCGACATTGGGCGGTGCAGTTGGCGTACTTGAAACGCTGGTTTTTGCAGGCTTCCAGTTTGCGCATGTAGAGCCACTGGAACTGATCATCTCGATTGTGGTCGGAATCTGTGCAGGAAGCTTGGGCACTGCCATTCGCATCAAAGGCGCAACGGCCTGAAACACAGCCGGTTTCACCATTTCGGTGGAACCGGCTTGTCCCGTCGGGCCAGGGCAGAATTGTCACAAAATCAAGGACTGTCTGCTTGTGCTTTAACGCCCGCTATCACCAATTCCGCGTCTCCGGGTAAGGAGCGGAAGGATGCGGGCAATTTGCGATCGGTGATAAGCACGTCCTTCTCGGTCAGCCCAGGCAGGCGTAATGCCGGGCTGGTCTGGGCCTCGTTGAATTTTGTAGAATCAACAGCCATGAAGGTCTGGTCAGCGATATCAGACATCGCACGGGCCATGTCAGCCTCGCATTGGTCATAGACCATGAAGCCTTTGCTTGGATGCACCAGCGATGCCGACAATATGGTCGTCCGGGCCGAGAATCCTGCAATGACGTCATATGCGGCGCGGTCAAAGGCGGCCCCGTCGTGGTTGCGCAACTGTGTTCCCGCCATGAAGACCCTGTTGCCCTCTTCCATCGATAACGTGGCCGCGATGAAGGCCGAATTTGTCACCACCGTGAGGTTTTTCCGCGCGCGAAGTGCTTGAGCTATGAAGCCCGAGGTCGAACCCGTGTCGATGGCGATGGCCGAACCGTCCGGTATCCGCCCTGCAACGGCATCGGCTATCGCGACTTTGGCGGCGCGGTTCTTCGTCATGCGGGCCAGAAACGGTGGATCCAGCACATTTTGAGTGCTGACCAATGCACCATGCACCTTGGAGAGGCTGCCTTTGGCGACCATCGGCTTCACGATTCGCCTTACGGTCTGGTCCGACACCTGGAGAATGCGCGCCAGTTCCATGACCGAAATTCGCCCATGCAGGTTTACCGTGCTGAGAATCTCTTGCTCGTATTTCGACATAAAGCGCCGCGTTATTTGTTGATTTCATCAGGTTACTTGTAAGGTTGACGCTGTTCAAGCGACTTACTTCAACACTATTCAAACTTTTTTGTTGATTTATGTTGTTTTTGGATTTTTGATGAAAGCATATCAATTGAAGTGAGTTGGCGCATGACAACGCATTCGGTCAGACATCTCATCATTGGCGGGGGCATCATCGGATGCTCAATCGCGTATCATCTCGCACGGTCCGGTGAGACAGATGTTGTTCTTCTGGAAAGGGCGTCCCTGACCGAGGGGGCCACCTGGCATGCGGCGGGGCTTGTCGGGCAGTTGAGGTCATCACGCAACACGACGCGGATGCTGAAACGGTCCGTGGCGCTGTATGATCGTCTGGCCGAAGAAACCGGGATGGAGTTCGACTGGAAGAAGGTTGGAAGCCTGCGCCTGGCGGCAACCAAAGAGCGGCTTCTGGAAGCCAAGCGTCTAGCGACAATGGCCCGCAGCTTTGATCTGGAGATGGAGATAATCTCGGCGGCCGAGGCCAAAACGCTGTTTCCTTATATCGACGCGAAGGGATTGGAAGGCGCGGCCTTTATCGCCTCGGACGGTCATGTCGATCCCGCAGGCTTATGTCAGGCAATCGCGTCCGGTGCCCGGATGCACGGTGCCCAGATCCGCCAATCCGTGCAGGTTACCGATTTTGAAATCCGCAACAATCGCATCGCCAAAGTGATGACATCAGAAGGGGACTATGAAGCGGAAACCGTCGTTCTGGCCGCCGGAATGTGGAGCCGCGAGCTGGCCGCGAAACTCGGGGTCGTTGTCCCGGCCTGCGCCGTCGAGCATCAATACATCGTAACGGAACCCCTGCCCGACCCCGATCTTGTAAAACGCCTGCCAACCCTGCGGGATCCCGAGCGGCTGGTGTATTACAAGCCTGACGCGGGCGGACGACTAGTGATCGGCGGGTATGAGGACAACACACTGCCGTTCGGCGACAGGGGCATTCCGGGCGCGTTTGTCCGGCAGTTGTTGCCCGACAACCTGGAGCGGTTTGCGCCCCTTGCCGAACTGGCAGGTCGGGTTACGCCGGTCGTCAACACCGTTGGAATCCGGCAGGTCATCAACGGCCCCATCCCTTATTCCGCAGATGGCGATTTTGTCATGGGATGGGCGCCCGAGCTGGGAAACCTGATGCTGGCGACCGGATTTCTGTACGGCATCGCGGCAGGTGGTGGCGCGGGAGAGATGATCGCGGAGTGGATTGTTGAAGGCCGCCCGAGCCTTGATCTGTGGCCTCTGGACGTTCGCCGGTTCAGTCCGCATCACGCCACGCGCGCCTTCATGTATCCCCGCGCGGTCGAACATTACGCGCATCATTACAAGATGCGATATCCGGGACAGGAGGCGGAAACGGCCAGAAACCTGCGCCTGTCGCCACTGCATGAGCGGCTGAAGCAACATGGGGCGGTGTTCGGGTCAAAGAATGGATGGGAGCGGCCGCTCTGGTTCGCTCCTGTCGGTGTAGAGCCTGTGGATCAGTTGGATTTCCTGTCGCCGGGTTGGAAAGCCTATGCCGAGCAGGAACACAAGGCCGCGCGCGACGGTGTAGTTCTGATCGATCAAACCAGTTTCTCAAAGTTCGAACTGATCGGTCCTGGCGCGCTGGAAGCCCTTCAAAACCTCGCCGTTTCAAACATGGACAAGCCGGATGGCACGGTGATCTACACCCAATTGTGCAATGATCGCGGCGGCGTTGAAGCCGATATCACCGTCACCCGATTGGGGCGGGAACACTTTTATATCGTGACCGGGTCCGGATTCGGCGTGCATGACGCGGACTGGATCCGACGTCACCTGCCCCGCGACGGGTGCGCGCAGCTGATCGAAATGACATCGGCACGCGCCGTCATCAACATCTGCGGCCCCAAAGCGCGGGATGTGATGCAGACCGTTGCGGAAGAAGACGTCTCGAACCTTGCGTTTCCCTTTGCAACGGCCCGAGAGATCACTCTGGGAACGGCAAAGGTCCGCGCGATCCGTATAGGCTATGTGGGAGAGCTGGGATGGGAGCTGCATATTCCAACCGAGTTCGCCCTGCATGTCTACGACCTATTGTGGTATGCCGGTCAGAACCATGGCATCCGCGACATCGGCTACCGCACGATCGAGTCCTTGCGGCTGGAAAAAGGCTATCTTTACTGGAGCGCTGACATCACCCCAGACTATTCACCAATCGAAGCAGGCCTTGGCTCGCGGGTACATTTGAAGTCCAAAGAGGACTTCATCGGACGGTCGGCGTTGGAGGCGCAGAAAGTGAACGGTCCTGACCGGCAGCTCTGTACATTCATCACTGAAGAACGGCTGCCGATCACCGGAGGGGAAACCATACTGCAGTCCGGCAAGACAGTCTCGCTGGCATGCAGCGGTGGATATGGGTTTACCGTCGGCAAGACCATCCTCTACGGTTATCTGCCTGCGGGACTGGCTGGTGGGTCAGATTTCGAAGTGGAGGTGTTCGGGGAACGCCACGCCATCCGCCGCGTGGACGGGCCGCTTTATGATCCAGCAAACGGCCGGTTGAAAGCCTGAGGGAATGAACGATGCAGAATGAACCAAAAAATGAGATTATTCAGGTCCTTCGCAACGTGGCGGGGTTCGAAACCCTTGTTGAGGCGGACATTCACACCCAGCGGCTGGGTGGGTTAACCAATCTGGTCTATCGCGTCGAAGGCGGGCCAAGGACGGTGGTTGTGCGTATCCCCGGTGAAGGCACCGAAGCCTATATCGACCGCGCGGTCGAAATCCACAACGCACGGGTGGCAGCAAAGGCCGGGGTCGGCCCCGAAGTTCTGTGGGCAGACGCGTCATCTGGCGTGATGATCAGCGATTGCGTGACCGACATCGTCACGATGACACCCGAGATTTTTGCGACGCGCCCGGGGTCTGCTGCCCGCGCGGGAAAGGCCCTGAAGCAGCTTCATGGCGCCCCTGAGCCGTTCAAGTTTCGGTTTGAGCTGTTTTCGATGATCAGCGAATACATGAAGGTGCTTGCGGACAAAAACGCCACCCTGCCAGAAGGTTACGCGGACGTCGTGGCAGAAGCGGCTCCGATCCGCGCGTTGCTGCGTGACAAACCAGGGACATTGGTCCCCAGTCATTGCGACCCGCTGTGCGAAAACTTTCTGGATGACGGCCAGCGCATGTGGATCGTCGATTATGAGTATTCAGGCATGAACGACGCCCTATGGGATCTGGGTGATCTGTCCGTCGAAGCCGGGTTGAGCGACGAGCAGGAACTCGAGATGTTGACGGCCTATTTCGGTAACCCGCCTAGCGATGCGCAGATCGGGCGTATGGTGATCTACAAAGCCATGTGTGATCTGCTGTGGACGCTGTGGGGATTGATCCAGCACGCGGATGAAAACCCGGCCGAAGATTTCTGGGCCTATGCCACCAGTCGGTTCGAACGGTGCAAGGCCCTGATGCTGGCTCCGTCCTTTGCGGCCCATGCGAGAGCCGTGGCGCAAGAATAGAAGGTTGCCCGCTGGCACATCAAACTTGGAAACCGGTTGTGACTTTGCCTGTCTCCTAGCTTTGGATCGCATCCGCCGACGCTTTAATGCCGGCAAAGGTCGGTCTGAGTTCAATTCAGGGTGACGACGGGACGTGGATTTTTTCTTGCGAAGTGGATTGGTTCCGGGTTCGCAGCTTCCTTTTGCACGGCTTCGGAATACCTTCCTGCAAACCATTAAGCGGCCGCTTGGAAAGGCGCATGTCGGGTGGCTGTGTCCTTGACCTGAACGCGCTGGATGTGATGCGAACCTGATGCAGGGCGTTTTGATGAGCAGACACGAACGCAACGCCATTTGGGTTTAATGACATGCAATCGTGAGTGTCCGATTTTTCGTTGGAATGAGGCGGAAAACACTGCGAAACGAGGCGGTTCTGCCAGATATTTAATGTCGGCAACAGCGCTTGCGCAAATACGGCAACCTTGACGTCACGTCAGGCATATGACGACAATCTTGATAGTCCGGTCGTTCCGAACCCTTGCGGGTATAATCAATTGGAAGCTGGAACCCGATGATTTGGCAGGAAAAACACGTGACGGTGTGATAATTCTGACGTATATCGGTCAATCAATATAACAAGTTAACTGTGCGGCCTACGCCAAACATGGATTCAGCACAAAATCCTCTCTACTTTTGGATTATACATATACATTATGTTTTAAGGGGAAAATCAGGGGGATAGATATGGACGGAGTCGCAAGACAATGACGCGAGTCCTTGAGGCATCACCACGCATTTCAAAAGTCCTTTATCTGGCAGATCTGAACGACTATGCCACTCTGTTTCAGAGAGAGGGCGTGGATGACGACATTCTGGACGAGTTGACTGATCCGGAACTGCGTGATCTCGGGTTGACGGTTGGTGAAAGGAAGCGGTTTCGGAAGGCGCAGGCCAGGCTGAAATCACAGGAAGCTTCGACGCGGCCCGAAGTTCAGTCGAATGCCGAGCGCCGGCATCTCACTTTGGTTTTCTGCGATCTTGTGGGGTCGACACGGCTGGCTCAGCGATATGACCCGGAAGACCTGATGCAGATCATGAACCTGTATCTGGATACGGCGATCGGCACCTTGAAACAACACGGCTGCCACCTGGCCTATCGGCAGGGCGACGGCATCATGGTGTATTTCGGATACCCGAAGGCCATGGAAGATGACGCCGAGCGTGCTGTGCGGGCGGTATTGGAAACCATTGAAGCCGTTCAGAATCTTGAAAACGAGTTTGGAGAAAAGCTCGACCTGCGGGCGGGTATTGCAACCGGTATGGTTGTTGTGGGCGTCGTTTCCTCGAAAAGCCTGGGATCTCAGGACTTTCTGGTGGGTGAAACGGCGAATCTTGCGTCCCGTCTTCAGGGGTTGGCCGAACCGGGTGAAGTGATCATTTCTTCCGAGACCTGGCGGCTGACCCAAGGTGCCTTTGAATTCGAACCGCGTGGCAGCCATGAGCTGAAAGGCTTTGACAATCAGCGCAACGTGTACCGCGTGGTGTCGGAGATCATTTCCTCCAGCCGGTTCGACGCGAGGGTAGGTCAATCTGCGGTCGATCTTGTGGCCCGGCAGGACGATCTTTCGACTCTGACCCAACTTTGGAGCGAGGCACAGGAAGGCTCAGGCAGGCTGACGCTTGTCGGGGGTGCGGCAGGTATCGGCAAATCAAGGCTGATCAAATCGCTGTCTGAAACGATCGGGGTCAAGCCCTTTACGTTGCAGTGCATCCCTCACCTGACCAGTCTTCCCCTGCATCCTATTGTAGGAGAGTTGAGGCGCGTTTCAGGTGATAAATCAAATGACAGCATCACGTCTTCGATTTCCGACTTCGTGCAAACGGCTTCTCGTCTGAGTGAAGCCGATTTGCCCGTTCTTCTTGATCTGGCGGGTGTGGAGACCGGCGCCCCGACAGAGTCGGATCCGTTGAAGAAAGCGCGCAAGTCTCTTGACGTGATGCTGCGCAGTCTGGGCAGCCTGTGCGACAGGCGCGGTACTTTGTTGTTGGTGGTTGAAGACGTTCACTGGGCCGATGCTACCACATTGGACGTCCTGGATGCGCTTGCGTCAGCTTTGAGCAACTTTCCGGTACTGGTGGTTCTGTCCCATCGACCTGAATACGAACCTCCGGAACATTTCGAGAGCCGAGCCGCACGCATTAATCTGTCTCCGCTTGGCAACACCGAAGCATCCGAACTGGTTCGGCGCGTGGCTGAGCCATACAGTTTGCCTGTCATCCTGATCAGGCAGATTATCGAGAAGGCAGATGGCGTGCCGCTGTACATCGAAGAAATGACAAAGGCGGTTTTGGACCAGCTGCCCCAGGACGCCCCGATAAATGCCGAGGTTCTGGATGCGCTGAGCGTCCCGGCCACCCTTCAGGACTCGCTGATGTCGCGTCTTGATCGGATGGAAAATGCCAAGCCAGTCGCCCAGCTCGGATCGGTTATCGGACGCAGTTTCAACGCTCAGATGATACACGCGGTCGCGCATGCAGATATGGATGTAGAAAGCGCCCTCATGCAGCTTATGGCGGCTGGCGTCGTGCTGATTACCAGCGCTTCAGGGTCGGCCACATACACGTTCAACCACGCGCTGGTTCAGGATACGGCCTATAATTCGTTGCTGCGGGAAGACCGGCAGAAGGTGCATCTGAAAATTGCCCGGGCCTTGCTGGACGGTCACCAAGCATTCGGCAATCCGGCCCCCGATACCGTCGCGCATCATTGCGATCTTGGCGGATTGAAGGATGAAGCCGTTGCGAATTGGGTCACTGCAGGTGAACTGGCATTGTCCCGGCTGGCGAACCTGCCTGCGATTTCCGCTTTCCGGGCCGCCCTGCGCAACATCGGAACCATGGCGGCCAACGCAGATCGCGATGGATTCGAGCTTCGGGTTCAGATGAATATTCTGCCCGCCTATATGGCGATCTACGGGTGGTCGGCCGACCAAGTCGGAGAAACTGCTGCCCGGGCAATGGAACTGGCCCAGTCTTTGGGCGACGGTGAAACCCTGTTCGCCGCTACCTTCTGCCGCTGGACCAACTTCTTTGTTGGCGGTCAGATGAACCGAGCGATGGAAATGGGACAAGCACTGGATATGATGGCAGGCATGTCCGCTGACCCCGTCGCCAACGTTCTTGCGGCGCGGGCCCTGAGCTTCACTCATTACTTCCGTGGGGAATTTGCTGAATGCGAACAACAGCTTGAGCGCGCTTTCGCCCTGATCACACCCGAGCTGGATATGGCCATGATGCCCATGACCCAGTCTTCCACGACCGCCTCTTTGCTGGCCATTCAGGGATGCCTGCTGTGGCAGCAGGGGAAATTCGAAAAGGCCGAAGCCGCGCGTCTGGAAGCCATCGAGGTCAGCAGGGCGCTGAATCATGCACCCAACCTTGTCTACGTAATGGGCGCTTGCAGCATGTTCCTGCCCTATGCGGGTGAATGGGACCGGCTTGATGTGACGATGAAGGAAGCCAGAAAAGTCGCGGATGAGGAAGGGTTTCTTTACCTTCACGCGATGCAGGACATCTACATGGGTCTCGCGCAAGCCGGGAAAGGCGATATCGCAGGTGTTCCGGAACGCATCGAGGCATGCATGAACCTGATCTCCAAATCTGGTGGAAACTTTACTTTTCCTCAGAATCAGATTGTTCTGTCTGAGTTAATGATAGATCACGGAGTTATTGATCAGGCTTTGGACCGGCTCGAAACCGTTTGCATTCCCGGTTGGGAACGTGGGGAGATGCTGAACAAACCTGAATATCACCGTGTGCGAGCAAAGGCTTTTGCCGCAAAGGGGGATTTGGACGCTGCAATTGGCGAGGCGAAACAAGCGCTTTCGCTTGCCCAAGATTGCCGCGGTGTCGTTCAGGAGCAGCGGGCGCGCAATCAGCTGGACAGATTGAGCGAAACAAAATGAGAACAATATTGACTGCCCCGCCGAATTGGGCAGCAGCAGCGAGAGGGATTTGAAATGACCGATGCATTGGATTGGAATGAAGATCAGTGGAGCGCCGTGAACAAGGCCGTCCATGACGAGGCACTGCGCGCCCGGGTGGCAGCCAGTTTCCTACCCCTATACGGACCGCTGCCCGCAGACACGCAATCTGTTCCGCTGAACAAGCTCAGTCTGGTCGACAACTCATCTGGTGCATCCAAAGAACGTCTTGACGTGAACGATTATGACACCTTGCGCCTTACAACCGTATCGGTGAACGTGTACCTGAAAGGTGCACAGGTGGCTGATCCGGAACTGGCCGCAGCTCAGATCATGTTCCGCCGAGCGGCCGCTGTTGTGGCCCGGGTAGAGGACGACATCATTTTCAACGGTCAACCCGGTACCGGACAAGCCCCCAAACACGCTGGCGCCGCGGGCACCTCACTGCCGCAGATCTATACGATCAGCGGCGGTGGCAAATATCCGGGATTGCTTGAAGCGGGCGAAAGCAAAACCAATACCGCGACCAAAAAAAGCTATACCGGAACCGATGTTTTCGAGGCCGTCGTCACGGGCATCAGCACGCTGGAAACGCATGGTTATCTGGGCCCCTATGCCTGTGTGATGGGCAATGATCTGTTTCGGGCAGCTACCACTCCGCTGCCGAACTCGATGGTACTGCCTCGTGACAGCATCCTCCCGTTCCTGGACGGGCCCTTGCTGCGTTCCAGCACCCTGCCCCCGAACAAGGCAGTGCTTGTGTCCCTGCTGGGTGCACCAGTTGAAATCGTCGTGCCCTCGGATATCGCCGTGAAGTATCTGCAAACCTCTGCCGAAGGAGAGCATATCTTCCGCGTGCAGCAGAAATTCCATCTCAGGATCAAGGAAGCTGAGGCCATCTGCACCATCACGTGCTAACCGGAGATCGGGTCGTGCGCGAGTTTACAGATCGGGGCGTCACGCTGCGTTGGTCCGAGGCGATCAACGCAGACGGTCTCAATCGGGTACTGGTGGAAGCAGGTCCCGCAGTGTCGTCGCATGACACGGTACGTCTGATCTGTTCGGAAAACGGAGGCCCCGAACGCGCCATTCGCGGGTGGCCCGTGTTACGAGACCCGCAAACCGGGTTTCAACAATTCACAGCCATTTTGCCGTCGGTGATACAGGAAAAATCCTTGTCCTGGCGTCCGGTGCTGACCTCGGGTGGTCGCGAGTACGACCCTGGACCCGAAGAAGCGCCTGAAGCAGCAGCCCCACCAACACCCGCGAAACCTTCGGCACAGTCACCCATTCTGGAACATGTCGCCAAATTCGTCGTGCCGTTCACCAGCAATTTTTCCCCTTCGGGCGAAACACCGGACGGAATCTGGCTACACTTCGCGATCAAAGAGGGGGGTACCGTCGAAGGCCCGCATTTGAAAGGAACGATCGAACCGATTGGCGGAGATTGGATGCGCGTGCGTTCCGATGGTGTGGGACTGCTTCATGCAAAGGCGCTTATCAAACCGTCCACGGGGAATGCTCCGATCCTGTTCGAAGATACGGGTGTGTGTGACTTCGGCCCGGACGGTTATGCGGCCTTGGCCAACGGCAATCTGCCCGCTTCGGCCCCGGTACGGCTTGCTCCGCGTTACCTGACCTCAAACCCGCATTACAGCTGGATGAATCGGTTGCAGGGTTTTGGCATTGGCGAAGCCAGCCTGTCAGACATTACCCTGCGCTTTGACGTTTATTCCGCGAAAGGAACTTCCGATGCCTGAAAAGGTTGTCATTCTTGGAGGCGGCGTGGCCGGAATGAGCGCCGCGCACGAACTGATTGAACGCGGGTTCGAGGTAGAAGTCCACGAACGCCAGTTGATCCCGGGTGGCAAGGCCCGCAGCATCCCAGTGATGAAGGGTGAAGGGGACCATGGTTCGAAAGCAAATCACATCAAGGCGCTTGAAAGATGGGCTGAGATGGATGGGGCCAGTTATCCGCCCGGCGTGAAACGCCCCTGGCTGCCCGGCGAACATGGATTTCGGTTCTTTCCGAACTTTTATCGGCATATCACGGACACGATGGCCCGTACGCCGTATTACGACAAGGGGACATGCTTTGACAATCTGGTCCCCACCACTCAGGTTCTGGTCAGCCAGTTCGATAAACCCGGCATCATTGTCCCGGAACGGTTTCCCCGCACTCTCAAGGATGTCTCGGATGCCTTCAAGACGATTGCCTTCGCGCTCTCGCCGAGGGACCAGATTGCGTATGAGGATGTCGAGCATTTTGTCGCCTGCATGTGGCGGATCGCAAGCTCCTGCAAGGAACGCCGGTTCGACGAATATGAACGGATCGGCTGGTGGGATTTCATCGGCGCGCAAGACCGTTCGGAAGCCTATCAAAAGTTCCTTGCCATCGGCCTGACCCGTTCATTGGTGGCCGCCAAGGCCACGACAGCCAGCACGAAGACAGTGGGGGACATTGCGATTCAGCTTCAGCTGGGCATTGCCACGCCCGAGCCACACTGCAACAGGCTGCTGAACGGGCCCACCAATCTCGTCTGGATTCAACCGTGGCTGGATTACCTGAAAAGCAAGGGGGTCGTTTACAAGTTTGACTCCAAAGTTACGGGTATGGAGTGCCGGAACGGGCGGATTATCGGCGCGACAGTCGAACAGGACGGAGAAGAAAAACAAGTCACCGGGGACTGGTTTGTCAGCGCGATGCCGATTGAACGCATTGCTCCACTTGTGACCCCGGAAATGATGGCGCTCGACCCGGCCCTCGCCAAGTTGTCTCTGCTGGCCGAGGACGTACAGTGGATGAACGGCATTCAGTTCTATCTGACCAAGGAAGTTGAACTGACCCACGGCCACGTCATCTTCATTGACAGCCCATGGGCTTTGACCGCTGTGTCGCAAAAACAGTTCTGGCACCAGATTGATTTCGACAACTGGGCTGAAGGAAAGACCAAAGGCCTGCTGTCGATCGACATTTCCGAATGGGACAAACCCGGTCTGAACGGGAAGACAGCGCGTAATTGCAGCCGGGAAGAGATTGCAAGCGAGGTTTGGGAACAGGTCAAGCGCGGCATCAACGTGGATGGCCAAACCGTTTTGCGGGACGAGGATATGCATTACTGGTTCCTCGATCCCGATATCGTTCAAGACCCGAACGACCCCAAGCGTCAAAGCAATGTCGAACCCTTGCTGGTCAACCGTATCAACAGCTGGCGCTTGCGCCCGGATGCGGCCACGCTCATCCCGAATTTCTTCCTGGCATCGGACTATGTCCGCACTTTCACCGACCTTGCCACGATGGAAGGGGCGAACGAGGCCGCGCGCCGTGCCGTCAACGCCATCCTTCAGCGCAGTGGATCGGATGCACAACCCTGCCAGATCTGGGATCTGCACGAGCCCGATATCCTCAAACCGCTGCGTGCCTATGATTACGCCCGGTATCAGGCTGGCCTTCCGTGGGACAACCGGTTCGCGGTTGCGGTCGAAGCCGCGCTGAAAATGGGTCAGGACACGGCAGGAGTTGATCGTGGCGGTGATGGCCCCCTTGCCGCCATAGGAGAACCGGCAACGGAATATTCAAAACCCGGCGGCGTCACCGAGGACCCAGCCATTGCCGAAGCGCTTAGAATGATCTGCCCCCCGAAAGAGCTGTACGACCTCATCGCGAATTACGAACCCACCACGGATCTTCCAATCCCCGGGGATGAGCTTGCCGAAGATGTCGCGTATGATCTGGGTCGGGACAGCGGTCAATCAGATGCCTTGTCCAGGGCGATACCAATTTCGGATGCACCGCTCTCTGCTTTTGGCGCCCGTCCGGAACGATCCGGCACGCCGGAAAACAAAAGTCGCGTGATCATCACCCAGAAGGGCTGAGCCTGTGAAATCCGGAACCGCGCATTTGGATCCTGCGGCGAAACAGGATTTTCTTGAAACGCTGACCTCATACGGGGATCAGGCGCGCGAAACGCTGTTGGGCTTGTTGCCGACGGGTGAGCCTCAGGCCTATCTGTATGGTCCGATGCGCGATTATATCGAAACCTCAGGCAAGGGTCTGAGGCCTGCGCTGTTACTGGCTACATGCGAAGCCTTCGGTGGAAACAGCGAGAATGCGAGGGTCTCGGCCGCAGTTCTTGAGTTGCTGCACAATGCCTTTCTGATCCATGACGACATCGAAGATCAAAGCGATTTCCGGCGCGGGCGCGAATGTATGCACAAGCGGCTTGGGGTTCCACTGGCGATCAATACCGGCGACGGGATGCAATCTCTGGCCCTGCGCCTGCTGCGTCAGAACCTGGGACCGTTGGGCCCGAAAACCGGTATGCGCGTGGTTGATGAGTTCGACCATCTGTTGCAGCAATCCATCGAAGGTCAGGCGTTGGAGCTTGGCTGGATACGAGACAATCGACTGAATGTCGATGCATCCGACTATCTGAGGATGTGTCTGAAAAAGACCTGCTGGTACAGTTTCATTCACCCGATGCGTATCGGGGCCCTGATTGCGCGGCCACATGATGTCGAGTCCGGCGCGCTTAATCTGGATGATTTCAATGCCTTTGGCTTTTTCCTGGGTGCAGCGTTTCAGATTCAGGATGACGTTTTGAATCTCGTCGGCTCTCAGGACAGTTACGGCAAGGAAATTGGCGGCGACATCTATGAAGGCAAACGCACGCTGATGCTGGGCCAGCTTGGACTGAAGGCGGATGAACCTGAACAGGCACGGTTGGCCGAGATTTTGTCAAACCCGCGCGATACCCGGTCGACGCAAGATGTCACCTGGGTGCTGGAACGCATGAACCACTATGGCAGTATCCGCTATGCACAGGACGCGGCGAATGACCTGCTGGCTTCAGCCCGGAGTGAGTTCGCGCAGGTATTCGCGGGGACCAAAGACGGGCCGCGCGCGTTTCTTGGACAGTTCATGGACTATCTCGTGACCCGTCAGGTCTGAGCGCCCGCCACCTCGAAAATCACCACAAGCGAGGTCTGGTCCGTTCCTGTACAGGCGATCCGGCCATGATATTTACCGGGTTCGGTGAGATCGGGAATAGTGACGGCAACAGCAACATCCGTTGCTTCCCCAGGGTCAAGCAGGATTTGTGGCGGGATCACACTGATGCGGTTCGCCGGCAGAATGTCGCCGTTCGGATTGGTCAGATCGCCTGGTTCGAACTGCATCTGAACAGGGGCCGCGCCTTCCGGTGCCTCAAAGGACAGCAGAATGGTGGCGGTACTGCCGGGATGGCAGGTTTTGCGGCACATAAAGGGACCGTCCAGATGCTGCTGCGGGCCCCGTTCCCTGTCAAGCACACGGCGTGCTATATCGGAAATCGGTTGATTGTCGGGCTGCGGCGCAATCGGGCTGACCGCACGAGATGCACTAACATATGGTTTTCGTTCGAAATACGGCATGCCTAACTGTGCACGTGTGGTGCGGATCAGTAAATGGCAAATTCACGTTCTGCGATCAGAGTTCACTTCCCTTTCCAGACCGGATCCCTTTTTTCGGCGAAAGCGCGCGCGCCTTCCAGCTGATCTTCACTGGCATAGAGAACGTCCACAGTACTTAGCTGACGCTTGGTTATGCGGTTCATGGCATCCTGAAACTTGGCATCTTCGGCATCACGTACGATTTCCTTGATCGCGGCGTAAACCAGAGGTGGCCCCGAGGCCAAAAGCCGGGCCAGCTCCCAGGCGCGGTCCATCAGTTGATCTGCCGCGATGATCTCGTTCACCAGACCCCAGCGATTGGCTTCTTCGGCGTCGAACCACCGGCCGGTAAGCAGCAGCTCCATCGCAATGTGATAAGGGATACGCTTGGGCAGTTTGACGCTGGCCGCATCCGCGACAGTCCCCGAGCGGATTTCCGGCAGGGCGAATGTGGCATGATCTGCGGCAAGGATCACGTCCGCTGACAGGGCCAGCTCCAGCCCGCCGCCACAGGCGATGCCGTTGACGGCTGCGATCACGGGTTTGTTCAGATCCCGCAGCTCTTGCAGCCCGCCGAACCCTCCGACGCCGTAGTCCCCGTCCACGGCATCACCGTCGGCCGCTGCTTTCAGGTCCCAGCCCGGACAAAAGAATTTCTCTCCTCCGCCCGTCAGAATGGCCACGCGCAGCTCCGGATCATCGCGAAACTCGGCGAACACCTCACCCATTCTGCGGCTGGTGACAAGATCGATGGCATTGGCCTTGGGCCGGTCCAGTGTCACCTCAAGGATCGTTCCGTCGCGGCGGGTTTTGATCGGGTCCATATCTCAGGCCTTTCTTATCAGAGCATCCACGGCAACGGCCTTGTCCGGCGTGCACAGGAGTGGGTTAATCTCGACCTCGCCAAGCGTGTCGGCGTTTTGCATGACATAGGCCTGAACAGCCTCGACTGCGGCAATGATTGCATCCATATCAGCAGCCCGTTGGCCGCGATAGCCCGCCAGCAACGGGACGATTTTCAATTTGCCGAGCGCGGCGCGGATGTCTTCGGACGCGCTGGGTACCAGCATTGACACCGTGTCGCGCAGGACTTCGGTCAGTACCCCCCCCGCCCCCAATGTCAGGACAAACCCGTGCGCGGGGTCACGGACGATGCCGACCAGAAGTTCGGCGACAGTTCCGGTGATCATCTCTTCGATCAGGATATCTTCGGTGCCGATGTCAGCGGCCACACTGGCCACGTCTTTGGTTTGAATGCCCAGCCGAACAGCGGCGTGTTCGGATTTATGCGCAAGCCCAACACCCTTCACGGCAAAGGGGGCTTCCATGTCCTGCGCTGTTGCGAGGGCTGCCGCTGGCCCAGAAACCGTGCAGGTTCGGGGGATATGCAGGCCGCATTCAGCCAGCGCCTGCTTCGACTCGCCTTCGGTCAGGGTTTGGGTCGCCTCAGCCGTTCCCGGCAACCAGACGGGATGCGTGGCAGGGGCCGAGACCTGACCCGCCGCCCGGGTTGCCGCCAGTGCCTCGCGCAGACCCATGAACGGAACTACACCACCGGCCATCAGGTCCTGCGCGACGTCTTCAGGCAGATTTTCGGGCAACGTCGCGACGATTGCAAACCGAGCACCGGTTTCAGCGCGCACTCTCAACGCAGCTCGGGTCGCGCAACTCCAGTCAGTCGGATCCGTCGTCGGATAGTCAACGATCGAGAACGTCAGGTCGATGTCTTCACCCGTCATACCCGACCATACCTGTGCCATCGCCTCTTCGTCACGCCAGATATAGGTGTGATAATCCAGCGGGTTATTCAGAGCGACCATGGGGCCGAGAGCGTCACGCAGACGGGCCCTTTTGTCATAGCTCAACTGCGGGAAACGCAGGCCCGTACCGACGGCCATATCTGCGATCAGGCTGGCCTCACCCCCTGAACAACTGATCGAAGCGATGCTGCCACCCGGCAGCGGTCCATAGCAGTGCAACAGTTTCAGCGTTTCAAGAAAGTCGGGCAACGCGGACAGACGCGGGATTCCGAGCCGGTCCAGAAGAGCCTGTGCGCCCGCATCACTGCCCGCAAGAGACGCGGTATGCGAAATGGTGGCCGCCTGCGCCTGTTCCGATGCGCCTACTTTGAGGGCGACCAGCGGGATGCCCTTCGAATAGGCCTTGGCGGCCAACGCCTCCCATTCCCGGATGTCCTTGAACCCTTCGATATGCAAACCCACGGCGGTTACGCGCGGATCGTCGATCAAGGCCGAGGCAGTTTCGGCCTGGCTGGTCTGGGCCATGTTTCCACAGGCCAACATATAGGCAATCGGCAACCCGCGTTTCTGCATGGTCAGGTTGATAGAGATGTTCGAACTTTGCGTCAGGATCGCTACGCCCTTGTCAACCGGGGTCGCCCCGTGCTGGTCCGGCCACAACAGGGCCCCGTCCAGCGCGTTGATGAAGCCATAGCAGTTCGGGCCAAGAATGGGCATGTCACCGGCTGCACCGACCAGTTGATCCTGCAAATCCCCGCCGGTGTCATCTTCGGCAACGGCCTCGGAAAAGCCCGAGGCAAAGCACACCGCCCCGCCCGCACCCATACTGGACAGTACACGAACGGCCTCGATGGTGGCGTGGCGGTTGATACCGATGAAAACCGCATCTGGGGCTTCGGGCAGGTCCTCGATGTGGCCAAAAACCCTGTGGCCCGCAATTTCCGACGCTTTGGGATGCACCGGCCAGATTGGACCGGCATAGCCCATGCGTTCGGATTGCAGAATAACCTGCTGACACCACGCGCCGCCGCCGATGACGGCGATGGTTTTCGGGCGCAGCAGCCGGGTCAGGTCTTTGTTCATGGTCAGGCGCCCAAGGGGCGTAGAAGATCGCGGCTGATGATGTGGCGCTGAATTTCGCTGGTGCCGTCCCAGATGCGCTCGACCCGGGCATCGCGCCAGAACCGTTCGATCGGGAAATCGTCCATCAAGCCCATCCCGCCGAAGATTTGCAGCGTGGTATCCGTAACCCGCGCCAGCGTTTCCGAGGCATAGAGCTTGGCCGAGGCAATCTCGCGGTTCGATGGCAGGTTTTGATCCAGACGCCACGCGGCGGCGAGTGTCAGCCAATCGGCGGCGTCGATCTCGGTGATCATGTCGGCGATCTGGAAGCCGACGCCCTGAAACTTGCCGATGGGCTGGCCGAACTGCTTACGCTCGGCCGCATAGTTCAGCGCATAGTCAAAGCAGCGCCGTGCGCGACCGACCGAGAACGCCGCGACCGTCAGACGGGTTGCGTAAAGCCATTCGTTCATCACGGCAAAACCGCCATCAACCTCGCCCAGGACCTGTGCGTCGGGCAGACGGCAGTTGTCGAAATACAGGATGTAGTTCTTGTAGCCCTTGTGGCTGACCGAGTTATAGCCCTCTCGCACTTCAAACCCCGGAGTGCCGCGATCCACCAAAAAAGTGGTGATGCGTTTTTTCGGGCCTTTGGGGGTTTCGTCCACGCCGGTCGCGATGAAGACGATGAAGAAATCCGCGTGTTCCGCGCCCGAGATGAAATGTTTCGATCCATTGACAACCCAATCGCCGCCATCGCGCACCGCCTGGCATTTCATACCACGCACATCCGAACCCGCATCCGGCTCGGTCATCGCCAGGGCGTCCATCTTGTCGCCACGTACGGCAGGCAGAAGATAACGTTCACGCTGTTCGTCGTTGCAGGCCATCAGGATGTTCTGCGGGCGGCCAAAGAAATGCGTCAGTGCCATTGACCCACGGCCAAGCTCGCGCTCAACCAAGGTGAAATCCAGATGAGACAGGCCCGCACCACCGACTTCTTCGGGAAAGTTGCAGGCATAAAAGCCCAGATCGATACATGTCTGCTTAATCTGCTCGCCCAGCTCGGGAGGTACGGTTCCCGAGCGCTCGACCGCGTCTTCATGCGGGTAGATTTCGTTTTCAACAAAGCTGCGGACCGTCGAGACGATCATTTCCTGTTCTTCTGTCAGACCAAACTGCATGGCGCGTGTTCCCTGGATCGGTGGTTGACCAACCAAACGCCATCACTCATGGTCACGACATGCAGAATTGATATAAGATCATGCCGAATTCGAAAATTTTAACGCGACAATACAACATTCTGCTCTTCAACGGGTTTTCGAACCATTGCCTTGCAAACATGGTCGAACCGCTCAGGGCTGCGAACAACCTGTCGAGGCAGGTTTTGTATTCGTGGTGTTTCTGTTCCATTGACGGAGACCCCGTTCAAAGTTCCAGCGGTCTTGTCGTTACACCGAATGGTGCAATCTTTGATCAGCAAGGCGATGTTCTGGTCGTCATGCCGTCTTACGGGTATCGCAAGCTGGACACACGATCGACCACACGCACCGTGCTGGCTGCAGCCAAAAAACACCGCCAAGTGGCCGGATTGGATACCGGAAGCTGGCTGCTGGCCCGCGCCGGTTTGCTGGATGAGCACCGGGCGACCATACACTGGGACGAGCTTTCCCGGTTCGAAGAGAGTTTTCCGGCCGTGGATGCGGTGCAGGAACGTTTTGTCATCGATGGCAACAGGTTGACCTGTTCCGGGGCCATGGCCGCGTTCGATCTGGCCTCGGCCCTTATCCGCCGGGATCACGGGCCTCTTTTGTCCATGGAAGTCGGGTATCTTCTGATGAGCCGAAATGGGCAGGATCATTACCCTTTGCCCCTGAAGTCCGAAGACATATTGGTCAATCGCGCACTGGGTTTCATGCAGGCGAACCTTGAAACACCTCTTTCGATCAGGGAATTGGCCCGCAAGATCGGGTGTTCGCAAAAGCGGATCGAAATGCGCGTTCAGGCGGAGCTTAAAACCACGCCGCAAGCGCTGTATCGTCGGCTGCGGCTGAACCTGGCACGCAATCTGGCAGAAGATACCGAGCAATCCATCGCCGAAATCGCCAGTCGTTGCGGATATGAAAACGCCAGCGCCATGACGCGGGCATTCAAGGCAGAATTCGGCCAGACACCGACTGCGTTTCGCCACCGAAGCCTGTCTGACGTCTGAAGGGGGTGCGCATGGCGTTGCCCGCTTTCCTCAAGAACCAAGGAAAACCATGGAAGTTATTCCAGCGAGACCCACAGCACCTTAGCGTCTTCTTCGCTGGTCGAAATACACCCATGCCCCATTCCACTGTCATAGTAGAGTGAGTCGCCGGCCTTCATTGGCAAAGGGCGGTAATGTTCAGACACGAAGATGAGTTCTCCGCTGAGCACATACATGAATTCTTCTCCGGAATGTCGGATCCACGTCTCGAATTCCGACAGGTCGCGCGCCTTGATTGTCGCGATATAGGGCAGCATCCGCTTGCTGGTCAGTTCGGGGCAAAGCAGTTCATGCATGTAAGTGGGCGTATTCTTGATTTCCCCCTCGCCTTTCGGAGTGAAATCACGGCGGCCTGAAATGCCGGACTGACCCGACTGAAGAAACAACTGCGGGGTGCTCATATCAAGGGCCTGTGTCAGACGCCGTACAATGTCAAAACTTGGCTTCGTCTGATTGTTTTCGATCTTGGACAGCGTCGACCGCCCGATACCCGCAGCGCGGCCGGCTTCTTCCAGAGTCCACCCTTTTGCGCGCCGTGCATCGCGGATGGAGCGGCCCAGAGCCTCACCTTCACTCAGATCTTCCTGTCCGGAAACATCATTTCGGCTTTCGTCGCCCATTGAATTCCCCCTGTTTTATCAAAGGCTACATGTTTCCCAGCATACACGCAACTTCTTGAATAAGAGATTTTTGTTGCCTAATGCGCATTATTTCCCCTATAGGAAACAAAGTTTCGTACTGAGGATTCGGGGCAAAAGGAGGAGACTATGTTCAAAACGTCGCTGATTGAGGCAGATCCCGTCATTGCCGCGTCCATCTCACGTGAGGGAGAGCGTCAGGCGGATCAGATCGAGTTGATCGCCTCGGAGAACATTGTCTCGAAGGCCGTGATCGACGCGCAGGGCTCGGTATTGACCAACAAATACGCCGAAGGCTATCCGGGCCGACGCTATTATGGCGGCTGTGAATATGTCGATGAGGTCGAGGTCGAGGCCATCGAACGTCTCAAGAAACTGTTTGGCTGTGTATATGCCAACGTTCAGCCCCATTCTGGCGCACAGGCCAACGGAGCAGTCAAGCTGGCGCTGCTGAGCCCGGGCGATACCATCCTGGGAATGTCGTTGGATGCAGGCGGCCATCTGACCCACGGCGCGAAACCAGCTCAGTCAGGTAAATGGTTCCGGCCCGTACAGTACGGCCTGACCGATGCAGGATTGATCGATTATGATCAGGTTGCCGATTTGGCGCGGGCGGAAAAGCCCAAGCTGATCATCGCAGGTGCGTCGGCTTACTCGCAAAAGATCGACTTTGCCAGATTCCGTGAAATCGCGGATGACGTTGGCGCCTGGTTGCTGGCCGACATGGCTCATATCGCCGGGTTGGTGGCGACCGGCCTGCACCCCTCGCCTGTAGGACACGCACATGTCGTGACCTCGACCACGCACAAGACCCTGCGCGGGCCTCGTGGTGGCATCATCCTGACCAATGACGAAGCGCTGGCGAAAAAAATCAACTCGGCCGTATTCCCCGGCTTGCAGGGCGGCCCACTGATGCATGTGATCGCGGGCAAGGCGGTTGCCTTTGGCGAGGCACTCAAGCCTGAATTCAAGGAATATATGCAGCGCGTCGTAGACAGCGCATCGGCCTTGGCAAACGTCATGATGGCGCGCGGATGTGACATCGTTTCCGGCGGCACCGAGAACCACCTGATGCTGGTCGACCTGCGCCCGATTGGCGTGACAGGCAAAGACGCCGAAGCGGCACTCGAGCGGGCCGGCTTCACCTGCAACAAGAACAGCGTTCCTGGTGATCCCGAGAAACCCACCATCACCAGCGGCATCCGTCTGGGCACCGCCGCCGGGTGCAGCCGTGGCTTTGGCCCAGAGGAATTCAAGCAGATCGGCCATCTGATCGGGGATGTTCTGGACGCACTCGCGCAGTCCCCTGATGGGAACGAAACCGTCGAAATGAAAACTCGCGAACAGGTTCGCGCGCTCTGTGCAAACCACCCGATCTACTGAAAGTACGCGAAATGAATACCTACGACCTCATCGTTATCGGGGGCGGGCCGGGCGGTTATGTTGCCGCGATCCGCGCGGCTCAGTTGGGCCTGAAAGTTGCATGTGTCGAAGGACGCGGAGCACTTGGCGGCACATGCCTGAACGTCGGATGCATCCCCTCCAAAGCGTTGCTGACCTCCTCGGCCAAATATGCCGAAATTGCACATCTCTCCTCCCATGGCATTGCGGTCGAGGGGGCCAGCATCGACGTCAGTGCGATGATGGGGCGCAAGGACAAGATCGTCGGTGATCTGACGAAGGGTATCGCGTTTCTGTTCAAGAAGAACGGTGTCGACCTGATTGAAGGATGGGCCAGCATTCCAGCACCCGGTCAGGTCAAGGTCGCCGATAACGTTTATGAAACAAAGACCATCCTGATCGCGACCGGATCCGAGCCGACCTCACTGCCGGGGATTGAAATTGATGAGCAGGTTGTCCTCAGCTCGACCGGCGCAATTGCGTTGGAGAACGTTCCGGATCATCTGGTGGTCATCGGAGCGGGTGTGATTGGTCTGGAACTTGGTCAGGTTTGGGCGCGTCTCGGCGCCAAAGTCACCGTTGTTGAATATCTGGATCGCGTTCTGCCCGGCATTGATCGCGAAATCGCCAAGCTGGCGCAGCGCGCGTTGTCCAAGCGTGGGTTGAAATTCCAGCTGGGTCGTGCCCTCAAATCGGTTGAGAAAACCGCGGCTGGCCTGACCCTGACCGTGGATCGCGTCGGCAAGGACAAGGAGGAGGTGATCGAGGCCGACAAGGTTCTGATCGCCGTCGGACGCCGCCCCGTCACGCGTGGGCTTGGACTGGAAGAATTAGGCGTGTCCGTGAACCCACGTGGTTTCATCGAAGTCGATGAAGCATTCCAAACGTCTGTGCCCGGCATCTACGCTATTGGCGACTGTGTGCCCGGTCCGATGCTCGCGCACAAGGCAGAAGAAGACGGCGTTGCCTGTGTCGAGATGCTGACCGGCGAAGCGGGGCACATCGATTACAACACCGTGCCGGGTGTGGTCTACACGGATCCCGAAGTGGCTTCGGTTGGTCAGACCGAAGAAGCGCTGAAAGACGCGGGCGTCGAATACGTTGTCGGCAAATTCGCCTTCATGGCCAACTCGCGGGCGCGAACGACGGGTGAAACAGATGGCGCAGTCAAGGTTCTGGCCGGTTCCGACGGCAAGATTCTCGGAGCCCATATCTGTGGTGCCCATGGCGGCGATCTGATCGCCGAGTTGGTGCTGGCCATGTCCAAAGGCGCCACGGTCGCTGATGTTGCAGCCTCGTGCCATGCACATCCCGCCATGGGTGAGGCGGTCAAAGAAGCATGTCTCGACGCCATGGGCCGTGCAATCCACGCATAACGAGGGACAGCCAGATGACGATCCAGCTCAGAGCACGCCACCCGGAAAAGGCCAAGAAGGCCGACAGCGTCATTCCGCGCAAACCCAGATGGATACGCAAGAAAAAGGGCGACAGCGCCGCGTATTACGAAACGCGACGGCTGATGCGGGATCACAATCTGGCAACGGTCTGCGAAGAAGCTGCCTGCCCCAATATCGGCGAATGCTGGTCCAAGCGTCATGCGACCATGATGATCATGGGTGAGGTCTGTACCCGCGGTTGTTCCTTCTGCAATGTGGCCACCGGTCGTCCCGATGCGCTTGATGCATTCGAACCCGGTCGCGTTGCATTGGCAGTCATGAAACTGGGCCTGCGCCACGTAGTGATCACTTCGGTTGATCGGGATGACTTGGATGATGGTGGGGCACAGCACATCGCCCAGACAATCCGGGCCGTGCGTCATCAGAACCCCGGCACCACGGTCGAGGTCCTGACGCCGGACTTCCTAGGCAAGGGCGACGCCGCCAGCATCGTCTTCGAGGCAGCGCCGGACGTCTTCAACCACAACCTGGAAACCGTCCCTCACCTGTATCCGACAGTTCGCCCCGGCGCGCGCTATTATGCCTCGCTGCGGCTGCTGGACGATGCCAAACGTGCAAATCCCGAGATTTTCACCAAGTCGGGCCTGATGGTCGGGCTGGGTGAAACCCTGAACGACGTGCGTCAGGTCATGGATGATCTGCGCGCGGCACATGTCGATTTTCTGACGGTCGGGCAGTATCTGCAACCGACCCCGAAACACCATCCGATTGACCGGTTCTGGTCGCCCGAGGAATTCGCCCAACTGGAACAGATCGCACGTTCCAAGGGCTTTTTGCACGTGTCAGCCACACCGCTGACCCGTTCGTCGTTCCATGCAGACGAAGATTTCACTGCCCTCAAGCAGGCCCGCCAGCGGGCCATCGCGACCGGGGCATAAACCAAACGCAAATGGGAGGGAAACCATGGAAGCGTTAAATTCAATCGTAGGGGCCATCAATGGCGTCGTGTGGGGGCCGTTGATGCTGGTCCTCATTCTTGGCGTCGGCTTCTTCCTGCAGGTGGGGCTGAAATTCATGCCGATCCTGCGCATTGGCACGGGCTTCAGCCTGTTGTTCAAAGGCCGTGAAGGTCAAGGCGAAGGGCAAATCAGCCCGTTCAACGCGCTGATGACCTCGCTGTCGGCGACCATCGGTACAGGCAACATCGCCGGTGTGGCCACTGCTGTCTTCCTGGGCGGTCCAGGCGCCTTGTTCTGGATGTGGATGACCGCCCTGGTGGGCATGGCCACCAAATACGCCGAGGCTGTCTGCGCGGTGAAATACCGTGAGAAAGACGAGCTGGGCAACTATGTCGGTGGTCCGATGTACTACATCAAGAACGGTCTGGGCGCGAAATGGGCCTGGCTGGGTGTTGCATTTGCCCTGTTCGGCGCGGTTGCTGCCTTCGGCATCGGCAACGGCGTGCAGGCCAACGGTGTGGCACAGGTGCTTGAGGCCAACTTTGGCCTGAACACTTCGGTCACCGGCGTTATCCTGATGGTTCTGACCGCAGCCGTGATCCTGGGTGGCATCACCCGCATCGGTGCGGTTGCCGGTAAACTGGTTCCCTTCATGGCGATTGCTTACATTGTCGCCGGTCTGCTGGTCCTGCTGATCAACATCGGAGAGATCGGCAACGCCCTGTCACTGGTCTTTACCCATGCGTTCACCCCGTCCGCCGCAGAAGGTGGATTCGCGGGTGCAGCCGTCTGGGCCGCCATCCGCTTCGGTGTGGCACGTGGTGTGTTTTCGAACGAGGCCGGTCTGGGTTCGGCCCCGATCGCGCACGCCGCTGCCGAAACCAAGGGTCCAGTCAACCAGGGCCTGATCGCGATGCTGGGTACGTTCATCGATACCATCATCGTCTGCTCGATCACCGGTCTGGCCATCATCGCTTCGGGGGCATGGACATCGGGTGAATCCGGTGCGGCGCTGACCAGCCACGCGTTCGAACTGTCGCTGCCGGGTATCGGTGGGTACCTGATCGCCATCGCTCTGTCGATCTTTGCCTTCACCACCATCCTTGGTTGGTCGTTCTACGGCGAAAAATGTGTCGAGTTCCTGCTGGGCGTGAAATCCCTGATGCCCTACCGCGTTCTGTGGATCGTGATGATCTACTTCGGCGCAACCGCGGATCTGGGCTTCATCTGGCTGCTGGCCGATACGCTGAACGCCATGATGGCCATCCCGAACCTGATCGCCCTGGCGCTGCTGAGCCCGATCGTCTTCAAACTGACGAAAGAGTTCTTCGCCTCGGGCGGCAAGTCCGAAGAGCCGGGCGGCACACCTGCCGAATAAGCTCGGCCCGACCAAAACGGGGGGCCATCCCGGCCCCCCGCCTTTGAAACAGAATTTAATATCTCGAGGAGAGACGTGATGGCCACGAAAATCCTGCTGCCCATTGATCACACCGACGACCGCTCGTGGAAGAACGCCCTGCCCCTCGCGCTGGAACAGGCCAAGTTCTACGGTGCTGAACTGCATGCAGTTGCTGTCATCCCCGAGATCATCCAGCTGCCGAACCTGCCCGCCAACTATGGCGCCGGCGCCAAAGACCACGTGCGGGGTGCGGTTCAGGTGATTCTGGATCATGCCAATGCTTCCGACGTGCCGGTTCATGTGGAAGAAGGCAGTGTTTACCGCGAAATCCTGAAGCTTGCCTACAAGGAAGGCTTTGATCTGATCGTCATGGCATCGACCAAGGGCGATTTCCCGAACTACGAGATTGGCCCGAACCTGGCCCGTGTCGTGCGCAATGCGCATTGCACTGTCATGGTCGTTCGCGACCAGTCCCGCTGATTGAAAGGTTGAAGAAATGACCGATTTGAAACGCACGCCTCTTCACTCGTTGCACGTTGCTTTGGGTGGTAAGATGGTTGATTTTGCTGGGTGGGAGATGCCTGTTCAGTATCCTTTGGGGATTATGGGTGAGCATAAGCAGTGCCGAGAGAAGGCGGCGTTGTTTGATGTGTCTCACATGGGTCAGGTTATTCTGCGCGGCGAGAATGTTGGTGAGAAGCTGGAAGCTTTGTGCCCGCAGGCTTATGCGACGCTGAAGGAAGGCAAGGCGCGGTACGGGTTTTTCACCAACGCTGACGGCGGGATCATGGACGATTTGATCGTGTCGAATGCGGGGGATCACTATTTTGT